>JAKSRT010000125.1 GCA_024403485.1 Lachnospiraceae bacterium | reverse complement strand
CAGGTGTTGTGGAAGTCGGAAGGCTTTCGGTTCTAAGCTCAATCACCGGACCGCCTGTTCCTTCTATATATTCTCTTGTAATGGTTACGGTACCAATATTTTTATCCTTGGGGATTTCGTACATTATATCCAGCATAAACTCTTCGATTATGGCACGAAGAGCTCTGGCACCTGTGTCTCTCTCCATAGCTTTTTCCGCAATGGCGGAAAGGGCTTCATCGGAGAACTCAAGCTTAACTTCGTCTAACTCCAATAGCTTTTGATACTGTTTAAGGATGGCATTCTTGGGCTCCTTGAGGATTTGTACCAGCATATCCTTGTCCAGCATTTCCATGGGACAAAGAACAGGAAGTCGACCAACGAATTCAGGTATCATACCGAATTTCTTAATATCTTCGACCTTAACATGACTGAGGATATTCTTTTCGTGATCCCATTTATCCTTTAATTCTGCGGAATAACCGATGGAAGTTTTTTTGTTAAGACGCTGCTTAACAATGTCTTCAAGATCGGGGAACGCGCCACCACAAATAAACAGAATGTTACGGGTATTAACTGTAGCAAGAGGTACCATGGCATTCTTGGAGTTGGCACCGATTGGAACTTCTACCTCAGCACCTTCCAAAAGCTTTAACATGCCCTGCTGTACGGATTCACCGGAAACGTCTCTGGAAGTGGTTTCTTTTTTCTTGGCAATTTTATCTATTTCATCAATGAAGATGATACCACGTTCAGCACGCTCCACATCGTTGTCAGCAGCAGCTAAAAGCTTGGACACAACGGATTCGATATCATCGCCTATATAACCTGCCTCGGTCAGAGAAGTGGCATCGGCAATTGCTAAAGGCACATCCAACAGTTTGGCAAGGGTTTTTACCAAATATGTCTTACCGCAACCTGTGGGACCAATCATGAGAATATTGGATTTTTCTATTTCAATCTCATCCATTGTACCTGTAGCTACGCGCTTATAGTGATTATAAACAGCTACAGATATAATTTTCTTGGCCTGCTCCTGGCCGATTACGTATTCATCCAGTTTTTCTTTTATTTTATGAGGTGGCAATATTGTCTTTAAATCGATGGGCTCCAATGGCTTTTTGGACTTCTTGATACGCTTTTGTCCGGGAAAACCGCCTTGAAGATCTGAAAGATTAAGAAAAGAAATATTGGGGAAACCGTGGGGACGGCTGAATTTTTCGTCAACCTTTTCCTGTTCTTCGCCTTCTTTATCAGGGGCATCTTCCGTTGATTCGTTGTCTTTGTCAGCATCGGTTTCTTTTACTTCTCTGTAATCACCATTGTTATCTGCCGGTGCATTTACGGGCACGCCGGTAAAACCGGGGAAACCCATGGTAGCAGGATCGATATTCATAGATCCTGCCATATCTATAGTTTTTTGCAGACAGTCAAAGCATACATTCAGATTTCCGGGCAGCGCCAGCATTTTGCCGGCTTTGCTCTCGGGACGCATGCATACCACACAGACTGCTTCGTATTCTTCTGACATTTATAAATCCTACCTTCCCGGAAAGTATTACAACTTTCTATACGGGATAATTATATATGAATAAAGATAATCTGTACAAGTAAAGAAAATATAAACAGAAAAGGAAAAATGATTCGTTAATGAAT
>JAKSRT010000124.1 GCA_024403485.1 Lachnospiraceae bacterium | reverse complement strand
ATAATTGTGCCCATGGGTGCTACCATTCACGGTAGGCGGTTAGCCCTCTACGGAGGGGCGCAGTTGATCCGGGGGATCAACGCTTTTGCGCCGACCGAAGCGAAGCGTAGACCTGTGTTCCTCCGATTACATAGAAATCCCTTGCGGAAATCTTAAGAAAGGAGGGCTCTGCAATGACAGTAACTGAGTTTATGACAGTTGTAGGCTTCGCTGGACTGTTCTTCTCTGCTGGATTTGCAGCTGGAAGAATAGTCGAAAGACTTCTTAGACATAGTAAAAACAACCGCCGTTAGTTCCCTGGAAAGAATGAGGCAGTTGTTTTTACTTCTAAATCATATTAATCCGGGCTAGCCGTCTATCGGTAGCACTCTTTGTATGTGTATCTTATCATCTTATTCCGAATCTGTCAAACGTTACTCTCTTGTAAACAGCCTGACAAACTGGAATTCGTCTGTGCATCTTAATTAGATAAAACTTCATTTTTTGAGCTATCCAATTGACAGATTATCTCATCATACCATCAATTATAAAAGGCAAACGGTGAGTATCAACTTCTCCTGATCCACCCATGGCATAATCGATACCTAAAGAAATTAAGCCAAGACCAATCATTACAACTCCGGCTATGATAAAAAACTTTATCTTGTTCTTGATGCCGTAAATCAAAAGTACTGCGCCAATCAACATTAGTATAATATTAATAATCATATCATTCCCTCCATCAATTCTCTATTATTTGTTTAGTACGCTGGTTTTTAATGTATCTCCCGAAAGAGCATCAATCAAAACTTCAAATTCAGGATCATCTGTAACATCAGGAACATCAAATTCCACATGAACTTTATAGACCATCGTGAAAAACTCTTCATCCTTCTCAACAAGTTCCGCTGTAACAGCAGGCTCAATAGCATCATAATCAGCATCCGGAAACTTATCTATATTAAATGTGATATACGCTTTGGCTTTTAAGGAAGCAGTCAAGGCGGCATCGCCCTCCGTAAGAAGTGGCTTTCCGTTCAGTAAGTTTCTAGTGTCACTCAGGTAGAAAAGTGCGAGAACTCCACAGATAACAAGAACCGCGATAACCGCTGTTTGTATTATTTTACGAGTTAATACCCTCCTCATTTTTTCAAAAGGTTTTGTGTTACTTAACTGCTCGCTAGTGCTTATTGGGATTTGAAGAGGACTTTTCATATCCTGCATTACTTTTCTGCAATCTGCACAGGTCGAAATATGTTCATTCACAAAAGCCACCGATGACTTACTTGCCACATCATCAACGCACAGTGGAATCAAATCTTTTACAATTTCACAATCACTCATACTCTATATCCTCCATCCGTTTCTTAATCTGATTCTTGGCACGATAAAATGTAACTCTGGCCCAACTATCGCTTTTGCCAAATAAGCTGCCAATTTTCTGAAAATCCAGTTCGCCAAATACACGCAGGTAAAAGACCTCTTTATATGGTTCATCCATAGTATGAAGGAATTTATGTATAATAAAGGCTGTCTCTTTATCTTCTAAATCATCTGTAAAGCTGACCGAATCTTGATTTACACTAAATTCGTCCTTTCCGCAAAGAATGACCTTTTTCTCTTTCCGATATTTTGAAATATATGTATTCTTTGCTATTGTGAATAACCATGCTCTAATATCCTTCTTGCCATCGAATGACTTGATAGAGGCTATGGCCTTTGTAAATGTTTCCTGGGTAATTTCTTCCGCTTCGTCTGTCTTTTTAACCATACTTAATACATAACGATAAACATCTCGATAAAATTCATCGTACATTGATTCAAAGTCCATTTTTACCTCCTTTCACTAGATTAACGCATGAAGTAACTGAACGTTACAAACAACTATAAATTATTTCTGATTAAGTATATTTACTCATTTGCCAAAGTAAATGCAGGTTCGAACGCTACTTGACCTGCATTTACTTTGACAAACCGCTATCCTGCATTTAATCTGTCAAACTCCTCCAGTATGTCGAAGCCCTCGACATCTTTTTTCCTTGACCAACCTTCGTGTGTTGTGGGACGAGAACGAGTAAATCGGAAAGTGGGAGCATCGCCGGGGGGCCCGCTTTCTCGGACGCCCTGTAGTGAGTGGATTATTCCCTGTGCTATACTGTTTATGCTATGTCCCGGTAATTACGGAGGTCCTGACAT
>JAKSRT010000123.1 GCA_024403485.1 Lachnospiraceae bacterium | reverse complement strand
GGAAGAGCTGCTGCTGAATTCCCTGAGGAAGAATATCAAATACTGCAAATGCATCTGCGGTAAGGCCTGCCTTAATGAAATCATATTTTGCAGCCCAGTCGGGGAGAGCATTGAACTTTTCAGTCTTTTCGCCTGCAAGAAGTTCGTTGATTTCAGCGATAAGTGCACCAAATTCGGGAACGAATTCCACGATACCTTCAGGAATGATTGCAACACCGAAGTTATTGCCTGCATTTCCTCTCTTTTCAACTGAATCGGCGATATAGTTTGTAATCTGAGCAAGAGACATTTTCTTTGCTGCAACTTCTTCACCGATAAGGCAGATGTTGGGCTGAGTCTCAAGTGCACATTCAAGTGCTACGTGAGAAGCGCTACGACCCATAACCTTAATGAAGTGCCAGTACTTCTTAGCTGAGTTAGCATCTCTTTCAATGTTACCGATAAGTTCGGAATAAGTCTTTGTTGCGGTATCGAAACCGAAAGAAGCTTCGATATCTTCATTCTTAAGGTCACCGTCGATTGTCTTGGGACATCCGATTACCTGAACTCCTGTGTTGTTTGCTGCCATATATTCAGCAAGTACAGCTGCGTTGGTATTGGAGTCATCACCACCGATAATAACGATAGCGGTAAGACCGTGCTTCTTAGCAACTTCTTCAACAACCTTGAACTGTTCTACAGTTTCAAGCTTAGTACGACCGGAACCGATAATATCGAAACCACCGGTGTTTCTGTACTGATCAATGTAATCATCTGTAAATTCAATGTAACTGTCTTCAAGAAGTCCGCTGGGGCCGCCCTTGAAACCTAATAAAACATTGTTTTTATCGGTAGCCTTTAATGCATCATAAAGACCGCTTACAACGTTGTGTCCGCCGGGTGCCTGACCACCTGAAAGGATAACACCTACAACCTGCTTCTTAGCTGCTGATGTGTTCTGACCCTTCTGGAAGGTAATTTCCTTTTTGCCGTATGTGTTGGGGAAGAGGGCTTTGATCTTATCCTGATCAGCTACGGAAGCTGTTTCAGCGCCTTCCTTAACACAGATTTCTGCGATACCGTTTCTAAGCATTCCGGGAAGCTTAGGAGCGTACTCGTATCTTGCTTTCTGAAGTGGTGAAAGATTCATAATATCTACTCCTTTATTTTTATTATTGCAATCAATGGTATGATAAAACATTTTGAGGAAAAAGTTAAGTCTATTTCAGTAATTTTAGGGATTTAATTAACTTATTCGCTCTTTTAACAGTGCATCCACATCTTTCCAGGAAAAGCACCTGTGATAATTCTCGCCGGGAAGCTCTGCATTTTTATTCCAGGGTCGGTCGTAAACGGCAACGGTGCAGCTCTTAAAGTGGCTAAGATGCTTAAAGGACATGGGTGAATCTTCTACAATAAAATCAAAATCCATCGTATAGAAATCATCAAGGGTCATACTGAAGGTGGAATCGTCAGTAAAAATGTCTCTGCCGTATTTATCCAGGTGAAACAAAGGGAGCCGGCTGAGCCCATGGTCATCAAGCCATTTTCTGGTAGGTTCATAGGTTGAGTACGGACGACCGGTTATTACTTGTACATCATATCCCATGTCAACCCAGGAATTTATTGTTTCCGAAGCTCCCTCAAGCTCTTCGTATGAAAGAAGCATGTCCGGGATATGAGCTTCAGCCATTAATCTGTTATACTGCTCGTCATTAAGCCTGAAGGTTTTCTTTAAGTCAAAGAATTCCATGTTTTCGAATGTAATATCTGTATCAAAAAGCCTTTTTGCAATCTCTAAAAGCTTTTCTCCGGTTTTTGTTATTACATCATCACAGTCTATATATATTTTCATTTGGTACCTCGGTAAATATTGTTCTTTTTCTTTTTGCAAATCAATGCATAAGTCCACCGCTTTCTTTAACAAATCGCATTGAACATTGCATAGTTATATTACCACAAACTTTTATGCTTCAGTAGAGAATAAGAGCGTTAAGTGCTACAATTTAGTCAAACACAGAAACAAAAGGAATAAATATGGAAAGTAAAAAGCTCAGGGTTCTGGTAATCGGCGGCAGCTACTTTACCGGAAAAAGATTTGTAAATATGACAAAAGGACGGTACGACCTTACGGTATTTAATCGTGGGACCAGACCGCTTAATTGTGTCGAAGTAAAAGAAATATATGGTGATCGAAGAATTTCGGGACAGCTTTCAAAGATAGCAACGGAGACGGAAAACAAGGGATATTTTGATGTAGTTGTGGATTTTTGTGCATACATTCCCGGTGATATCAAGGCAGTGGCGGAAACACTTAACGGCAGAATCGGTGAATATATTTTTCTCAGCACCTGTGATGTTTACGAGCATGGAACAGGCAGGCTTCAGAATGAAAGTGCCG
>JAKSRT010000122.1 GCA_024403485.1 Lachnospiraceae bacterium | reverse complement strand
CATAGGAAGGATCAATCTGAATAACATTATAATTACCGTTCTTTTTAGCCTTTAATATTTCAAGAGCTTCATCGGTATAACCGGGTGCAATAACGCCGTCAGATACTTCTCTCTTAATGAGCTTTGCTGTATCTGCATCACAAACATCCGAAAGTGCGATAAAGTCGCCAAAAGAAGACATTCTGTCCGCACCGCGGGCTCTTGCATATGCGCAAGCCAGAGGGCTTAATTCACCAAGATCGTCAACCCAGTAAATCTTTGCAAGGGTCTCATCCAAAGGAAGACCTACTGCTGCACCTGCAGGGCTTACATGCTTAAAGCTTGTTGCAGCGGGAAGTCCTGTAGCCTCTTTAAGTTCTTTAACAAGCTGCCAACCGTTGAATGCATCAAGGAAATTGATATATCCGGGGCGACCGTTTATTACATTTACGGGAAGTTCACTTCCATCCTCCATATAAATTCTTGAAGGCTTCTGGTTTGGATTACATCCATATTTTAACTGAATTTCGTTCATTGTTTATTCTCCATACAAGCATGCTTGGCAAAAAGAAAATTGCCCATTTATTCATTTTCTTTTCCTAGTTATACGTTTTTGTTGTAGATTCTCTGTTCCCACTTACCGGTTTCAAGGTCTGTATATCTAACAAACAAAGAAACCTTGTTGTCAAAGTTGAGGCTTTCCCAAAGCATTTCACCAAACTGGTCGATGTCGCCTGAAAGCTTAACCACTTCAGGTTCACCCTCGAAGCTGGGAAGTGGATTTGAGTCTTTCATATATGTGTGAATAAAACGTCCTTCACCAATCTTAGGATTGTCATATGAGAAGTGATAGCGGTTACAGCAGTTTCCGTCACCATTATTGCTCTTTAAGATGCTCATCTCGTAATCGAAATGATCGCCTTCAAAATTAAGAATACCTGAAATACGAGGAGTAAAGTTAGGTTCATCTGGTTCATATTTACGGCTTCTTAATGCCATTTCAAAACTCTTGCCTGCTCTAAGTCCGTCATAAATGGTATCGGTCTGATCACCATTTGTTACGATTGTGTGTGAACCGAATACTCTGACAGGTGCATAAATAATGAGGCTTGGATCTGAAAGTTTTGCAGGATCGAATGCCTGTGTACGAATTCCTTCGCCGTCCTCAACAAATACGCGGTTTCTTGAGTTTTCGCTGCGTCCCATAATAAAGTAAGCGATAACTGCGCTCTTTCCATCTTCAGAGCATCCAATTACTATACCACGTCCGGGATATGCATTGGACTGAAGAAGGTTCTTAAGTTCGAATGTTCTCATATTTATCCTCCTAAAAATATTAATTTGTATCAAAATCGTTTGCGATGCATAAGAATGCATCTGCCTATGCAGATGCTCGCGCCGGGTGCGGTTGCATTTGCAACTTTAATCTTGCGTGCGAGTGCGCATCCCTGCGGAGATTTTTTTACTCTATAGAGCAAAAAAGCCGACGCACTCTGAACACATCGGTGCCCAGACGGTCGGCTGATAAAATCTATACTCCCCGTGGTCAATTCCACATTATCCGTCAGTCATATAGACTATTGATAAAAACATCTTATCCGTCAGCCGAATAAGTGTCAATTGCATTTTTGCCAAAACTTATCAGTTATTCTTAAGTTTCTTTAGTACCTCTTCCTTAAGATCTCTGGTTTTTTCCTTAATTCGGGGGCTGGCCAGCTGATTGGTAAGTACTTTTCCAATCATTTTAGAACTCACATCATAATGTTCGGTGTAGAAAGCCAGAACTCCGATAAGATAGTCCACGGTAATTTCGTCCATACCGCACATAGGGAAATTTTCGGTGGCAACAGCCTGTACAAAACCTTCGTATGCGTTCTTTGTAAACTCAAGCTCTATAGCCTTAATATCACCGTAAGTTGGATCGCTTACTCCCACCGTTTCAGCTTTACCTCTGTACATCCAGGATGTTTTCAAACATATATATGCTTTTTCACTGTTCTTTGCACCCTTAACCACTGCATTTAAAAGTGCCATTTTAAATCTTTCAATAGCATCGTCATACGAAAAAACTTCCGGGGCGCCGGCGTGCATTTTGAAATTTTTACATACTTTCTCACGAATGTTTTTCTTCTGTGACTCAAGTACTGAATTAAAATATCTTATCAGCGCAGTGTAACCGCACATAGGACACATAATCGCATCGTATTTTGTAACATCTACGAATGCATGATGAGGTCTCAAATCCATTTCAGTACTTACAAGCTTAGTCGAGGAAGCCTTTACTGCTCTGCTTTTAAACTGTGAGTCACAAATAGGACAAGTATATGTTTTATCCAAAAGAAAATCTTTTTCGGTATATTGCGGCGCCTTAGTAGCCAAAACCTTTTCGGCCGCTTCTTTTTCCGCCTTCTTCTTTTCGTTGCCAAAAAGATCCATTCCATCCAGGTCATTAAAGCCAAAAGCTTCAAGTCCCGATAATAATCCATCTG
>JAKSRT010000121.1 GCA_024403485.1 Lachnospiraceae bacterium | reverse complement strand
ATAAGGTACAATGACTAGGCTAAACCATCAGTTGGTAGGGCAGCTGTAACGGAAATGATAGGATGAACTTGGCAGAAGATGCCAGGGAGGTGCGAATGGTAACAAACGAAACCTATTATAAGATGCTATGCGAGTTTTTTGAGAAGGGAAGTAAGCATGGTCTTTCACCATTTGAAAAGAGACATTACTATTTTGTGTTTATGATGGAGTGTCATAAACAAGGAATCTATCTTGAGTATGATGTAAAGGGAGAGATGGAAGAGGCTCTTTTGGTTATTTTTAATTCTGCTTTGGATTATAAAAAAGTGTACGATGAGATATATTCCGTTGCCTGGTATGGAGGTCATTCGACTGATATGGAAGGGCATAGAGACAGTAGTGAAGATGAGGAAGCTATATTTGACTTTATGTGGGATCTTCGGGATAAATATCTTTTTAAGAGGGATCCTGAACCCCCTGTTTCCGCTGAAGAATTTGAAGTAGCCATCAAGTATGCGGTTGACAAGCATGCAGGCCAGACCAGAAAAAACGGAGAGCCTTATGTGCTGCATCCCATACGTGTAGCAACCTATGTGAGGAGCAAGGGGGGAGACTTAACGTGTCAGACGGTTGCTCTTTTTCATGATTTGTTAGAGGACACCAGTGCAACGGAAGAAGAGATTAGTGAATATGGGGAGGCAGTTCTTGAGGCAGTGAAGCTTCTTTCCAAGAATCTGAATCATGACATGGACTCCTACATAGAGAATATATTGAAGAATCCAATGGCGCGACTTGTAAAAGAAGGGGACAGAATAGATAACCTTACGGATGCGGTTACCTGCGGGGATGTTAAGTTTATGAAGAAATATGTGGCTGAAACAGAGCAGTATTACTTGAATAATTTCCCGGCAGTTGCACCGTACTTAGAAGCCTTAAAAAATGCAATAACCGAATAAATAGTCCAATAATTCTAAAACAGCAAATTACGGAACGGTAATTTGCTGTTTTTTCTATGTAAGTGAATCTGAGCTGGGGCTATTATGTATTCATAAAGAAAAACTTCTGAAAGGAGATTTCAAATGATTACATTATTATTTACACTTTTAATGATTGCCGTGATTTGCAAGATGGTTGCATTATCCATAAAACTTACATGGGGACTGGTAAAGGTAGCAACCTACATTTTCCTGCTTCCTGCAATAATTCTTGCTATAGCATTCTCGGGACTCATGACCATTGCTCTTCCGGTACTTATAGTAGTCGGTTTGGTAGCACTATTAAGACCCGCTGTTGATTAACTGTTACGCAGTAAGATAGCAATAATAAAGCCGCAAATCCTATGGGTTTGCGGCTTTTGACGTTTTTATTAAGCTTATTCAAATATTTGTTTGATTTCAGAAGCAGTTAGCTTACCATTTACTATTTTCCCTTCCACTATTTCAGCACCTTTGGCCGAAGGAGTAAGTTCTTTAACTGTATTGCCGAAAGAGCTGCCACCTGATGTAGCAAATAATACAATCTTCTTTCCTACAAAATCATAGCTTTCAAGGAAAGTGTTAATGATGGTGGGAGCCACATACCACCAAATAGGGAATCCCAAAACAATCTTGTCATATGCATCAATGTTTGCATTCTTGTCTGCTAATTCAGGTCTGATTGTTTTGTCGTTCATTTCCACGGAGCTTCTTGACTTTTTGTCCATCCAGTTTAAGTCTTCTTTTGTATATAAGACTTTAGGGGGTATTTCATAAAGATCAGCACCTAATTCGGCTGCTATTTCTTCAGCTTTTTTCTTTGTTCGTCCGCTTGCACTAAAAAAAGCTACCAATGTTTTACTCATAAAATCCTCCTGATAATCAACATTCCTTTTTACTGTGATACTATTATTATAATTCAATATTTGTCGTTGACAAGGTGCGTTTCCTATGCTAATATACCATTTGTGTGTGAAACACGCTGATGTGGCTCAGTCGGTAGAGCGTCGCCTTGGTAAGGCGGAGGTCACGGGTTCGATTCCCGTCATCAGCTTATTTTTTTTGCCCTCAAATTGGTTTTATGCTTTTTAAAACTTGATTCTTCTTGGCGAAGATTTTCACTTTTCGATAAAATCGGTATTTTCACATTTTTATATGTCTTTTTTTGACGGAAATTCATATAAAAAATAATATTTTCAATTTTTATTGGTCTTTTTGCTTCTGATTTCTGGGAAAATAGCAGATAAAAATCTTTAAAATTATTTTTTATACGAGGAAAGAGAGAAAAAATACGGATAAAAAATGGAAATCTGAATATTTATAGGAAAAAAGGACTTAATTGTGTATATAAAAGGAACACAATTTTATAATTTATACGCATGCAGTGTTATGTAAACTGACCGAATTGCGCAAATATGGTAAATACCGGAACAAGGCATAAGGAAATAGGACGTTATTCTGTTGATATTTGCCAATAAAAAAGTTCAACGAAAAACGTCGAACTTTATCTGCAGCTTTTGCAGTAAGACTCTTTAGCATAGAGTCTTACTG
>JAKSRT010000120.1 GCA_024403485.1 Lachnospiraceae bacterium | reverse complement strand
TTATTAGAAAAAGTAGAAATAGGTGTTTGGTCTTTTGGTTGTATATTGCGGGAATTTTGCTTATGTCTCGACTCCGCAGCCGTTGCCTCTTTCGTATTTTTTTTTGCTCCACCCTTGGTTTCCGCCATATGCATCACCTGAAGGAGCTTTAACCGCCATAAACTCACTAAGAAGTTTAACTTCACGCATCAACTAATCCTCTATAGTCAAATTCAAACTGATTTCTATTGTGGTTCCGCTGCTTTCGTTACTGGAAATAGCAAATTCCCCCTTTTTTATCTCAACTATTGTCTTAGCAATATAAAGACCAAGAATTTGATTATAAAAAGGATCAACACATATTTCTTCGTAATTATTTTCTTCACTCAATGCTTTTAATAGTTTTGGATCTACACCAAGACCACCGCCGTTATTTGAAACCTTTAATGAATAGTATGCTTTGTGTCCCGATGTTCTGATTTCATCAAATTCGACATTGACTGTATTTTCCTCAAATGTAAATTCAGTTACAAAATTGCAAATATGCTGGACAACGGCAAAAATTCTTTTGGCGTCGCAAAGAACATTATTATGAACAACGGATGTATTCAAAGAAAAAGAAACACATCTCGCTTTTGCACGTTCAGAAGCGGTCATAACAACATTTTCAATAAGTTGCTTTATGTCTGCCTTTTCCTTCTTGAAAACGATCTGCTCACTCTGTAAGCGATTCATTTCCATAATATCATTCAGCATCATACCAAGATTTTCCGTTTCCATAAGAATATGTTTTCCGGAACTTCTGACGGATTGCGAATTAGTATCATTGGCAGATAACAATCTTGCTATTTCCACAATGGAATTGATTGGATCCATTATTTCGGTCGCTATATTGGTAAGAATCGAATCTTTTATCTTATTAGCCTCGAGTGTTTGTGAAAGGGCTCTCTGAACAAGGTCTTGTCTTTCCATGTTCTCGCGAACTTCTTCATCCACATCCGTAAAGCCTATAACTATATGATTTTCAGACCCGTTAACTTTAGCGGCTTTCATCTGAAAATAATTTTTTTCGCCAAACAGATCACCTACATAAGTGTATGTATAATATTCCCTGTCTTTAAGCTTTTCTCTAAGATTTTCCTTGTTAACTTGTTTGCGAAACTCGCTTCTGCTCTCTTCACAAACAAGTCGGTTGCAATAGTATTCGACATACCATTCAAAGTCATGTCCGGCTTCAAAGCCCGAACCAATACGGTCACTCATTACTTCGTTAAGGTTATAAACTTTTACTTCGCCGCTTAACAAATCCGCATAAAATACCGCATTATTGCCCGCACAAAGCGTTGCAATAATCTCAAGATCGTTAATTCGCTCTCTTTCCTCTCTCGCACGCCTTCTGCTTAACATTCTTCTGAATTTTCGTCCGGCAGAATTCGAAAAAATAGTCAGCAGCATAACAATCGTCTGACTTAAGACAAGCCATACAACAATTCTTTCAGCCGCTTCCGACTCTTTATGCAAAAAATAATAGAAAGCAAGCAATACTGTAGTAAGCCAAAAAACAATTACACTGGCAATCGCAATCCAACGAAGTAATATTGCCTTACTTCGCTGGTTCTGATAATCGTCCATTCCTATTCACCTTCTTCGCCGTTTATCGCTGTGCTGATTTCGCCTGCATCAAGTAAAGAATCAAACTCGGATCTGTATTTAACTTTATATACGCGTTTTAGTGCATCGTTAATTCTGGCTTCTGCAATTACATTACCTGACACTGCTTCCACCACTGCTTTATATCCCTTTTCAAAATTTTCGGGACACATAAGCATATCCGCTCCGGCCTTGATTGCTTTTACACAGGCTTCTTCTGAAGTGTAGTATTCACAGATTGTCCCTTTATCAAGGCAGTCGGTAATGAGAATAACATCATATAAAGCAAATTTTTCTCTAAGAATAGATGTATAAATATCTTTTGACAAAGAAGCCGGCAAGTTATCACTGCTTAACGAATCGGCATATTCATGACTGACTATTATTGCTGAAGCTCCACCTTCAACAGCAGTGGTATACATTTCCTGGTACATGCTGATTGTTTCGTCGAGGGTAGCCTGAGTAACGGTAACCTGCACAGAGGGATCGACTGTCAAGCTTCCCTGTCCGGGAAAATATCCAATTGAAGAGTTCATACCAAGGAGCTTATGTGCATTCACTCCTTCAAAGACCATTCTTGATACAATTATCGGATCTGTTCCAAAGGAATGACCGTTCATGATATTTCCATCGGTATTCTCACCGGATAATACATCCGCTACTATTCCGAGATTAAAATCAATCCCAAGATTCTTTAAGTATTCTGCAATAACCGTATTTTCGGTAAACGAAACATACGGGTCCATTGTTGCGCCTATTTCTTTTGCATTTTTTGTCGCAGTAAATCCAAGTTTCTTACCTACAAATCCACTTCCCGGCTCTTCTGAAACCATTAAAAACACAGGATATTTTGAATACTGTCTTGTATTGGAAAGCATTGTTTTAAACTGTTCCTCGGATGTTATATTTTTATCCGAATATAAAATACCGCCGACAGGATACTGTTCCAAAGCGGCCTTTGTTCC
>JAKSRT010000012.1 GCA_024403485.1 Lachnospiraceae bacterium | reverse complement strand
ATAAGGAGTTTCCTGCTTCATAACTACACAAATTAATTTCATGCCGTTTCTTTCGGCACAGCTGACCAAAACCTGACGGGATTCATCGGTAAATCCGGTTTTTGAACCTATAAAACCGTTATAATTGTATGCACCGGTTAAGAAATAATTTTTTGAAGGAAGATCGATGTCATCGGGCTGTGTGTCTGTAGGATACCAGTGATATCTTTTTGTACGGGATATTTTGGCTAAAAGTTCGTTTTTAAAAAATTCTCTGGCGATTAAAGCAAGATCGTAAGCACTTGTATAATGATTCTCATCTGTATATCCGTGTGCGTTATTGAAATGTGTATTTAAACAACCAAGCTCTTTAGCCCTTTTATTCATCAATTCAACAAAGGATTCTGCATCACCGCTGACATATTCACCTACTGCATTTGAAACTTCGTTGGCAGAAAGGACAAGAATTCCGTACAGG
Organism: Lachnospiraceae bacterium; assembly: GCA_024403485.1. Lineage (GTDB taxonomy): Bacteria > Bacillota > Clostridia > Lachnospirales > Lachnospiraceae > UBA1258. Next base: position 38,348 of record JAKSRT010000012.1, on the reverse strand, counting down.
CAATCTTCCAAAGTCATAGATTCTCCGGCATCCATTCCCATATTGGAACCATCGTAGGGAACAGTATAAACAGCCTCATATGAAAAAGGAACCATATCACTTAATTTGACACCTTCTTTTTCCATAGCCAGAAGGCATGTCATAAGTTTTGTGGTACTGGCAGGATACATTTCATCGTGAATGTTCTTTTCATAAAGAATAATACCGGATTCAGCATCCATTAATATTGCGCTGGCAGAACCGATAGCGGGACCTTCCGGCCAGTTTTCTATTTCGTTGGACTGTATAGGCCAGGATTTTCTTTCTTCCATTTCACTTAAGTTATCAGCGTGAACATAAACTGGAGTTAAAAGAAAAGAAGCAATCAAAAGGACAGTATTTAGTTTTAATAATAATTTGTTATTAAAAATACTCATCATACTTATTTTATACTAATTTTTCGTTGACATGAATAGAAATAGTTATTATTATTTCATTAACTTTAATAATTTAAAGTAATAAAAATAATAAATTTTTCTGGAGAGACTTCTTCAATGGAGAAGAGCCGAAGGTGTAAGGTAACTTACCGATCTCTCAGGCAAAAGGACAGGAGAAAAAAATGGAAAATTTTATTTCTAACGTAACAAGCGTCAATGACGCAGTCAACAGCTTCGCGTGGGGCTGGTTCGCAATCATTCTTTTATTGGGAACAGGTGTTGTTTGTTCTGCAATAACAAAATTCTTTCAGTTTTCACATTTAAGACATTGGTGGTCAAATACTATTGCCACAGTATTTCACAAGGATACTCACAATAAGAGTGAGGTAGGAGCTGTATCTCAGTTCCAGGCTCTTTGTACAGCACTTGCAGCTACAATTGGTACAGGTAATATCGCCGGTGTTGCTGCTGCTATCTGTGTAGGTGGACCCGGTGCAGTATTCTGGATGTGGGTTGCAGCTTTATTGGGAATGATGACCAACTATTCAGAAAATATTCTTGGTATTTATTATCGTCGTAAAAATGCCGAGAACGAATGGTCAGGCGGTCCTATGTATTATTTAAGAGATGGTCTTGGATCATACAAGGGCATGAAGAATGTCGGTAAAGTTCTTGCAGTTGTATTTGCATGCTTTGCAGTACTTGCTTCATTTGGTATCGGTAACTTAGGTCAGATTAATAAAATCACACTTAATATGGAATCTGCTTTCTTTAGTGATATGGCAGTTCCTGCAGTAGCCGGTGTATCTATTATCAGATGGTTTATTGGTGTGATTCTTATGATTATCGGCGGATTTATTATCCTTGGTGGTCTTAAGAGAATTGCAGCAGTTGCTGAAAGAGTAGTTCCTTTCATGGCAATTGTTTATGTTGTTGGAGCACTTATTATTATGTGCTGTCATATTACTTCAATCGGTGCCATGATTGCATCAATCTTCAAGTTTGCTTTTGGTGCAAAGGCAGTAGCCGGTGGTGCAGCAGGTACAGCTCTTAGTCTTGCAATTAAGAACGGATGTAAGAGAGGTATTTTCTCAAATGAAGCCGGTCTTGGTTCATCAGTTATGGTACATTCAAACTCAAATGTTAAGGAACCTGTAAAGCAGGGACTTTGGGGTATTTTTGAAGTATTTGCAGATACAATCATTGTTTGTACAATGACAGCAATTGTTTGTCTTTCATCAGGAGCTATTGATCTTTCAACTGGTGCTCCCGTTGGTGATGTTGACAGTGCAACACTTGTTGCTAAAGCATTTGGCGGAATTTTCGGTAAACCCGGTGAATGGTTTATTGCTATAGCAGTTCTTCTCTTTGCTTTCACAACTGTTATGGGATGGTCTCATTACGGTTCAAAGGCTGTTGAGTATTTATTTGGTGTTAAGGGTGCAAAGGTCTACAGAATTATTTTCGTTCTTATGATCATTTCAGGAGCACTTCTTGACAATTCACTTGCATGGGATATTTCAGATACATTTAACGGTCTTATGATGATTCCCAACCTTATCGGTGTACTTGCTCTTACACCTGTTGTATTAAAGCTTACAAACAACTATGTTGAACGTAACATTAAGGGTAAGGATGTTGAACCTATTCTTTCTTATGATCCTGATATTCAGGCTGAAATGAAGGCAAAGCTTAAGGAAGATGCTGAATAAGTACTGATTTATATGATATAATCAAACCCGACGGGAAAATCCCGTCGGGTTTTTTATTCTATATCCTGTGTATTATGAAAGGAAAAACATGAGACTAAGAAATATAACCGGATCTGAAGAAGTAATAGCAGCAAGCCCTTATGTAATAAAGGAACCTCAGTCAATGCAGGGAAAGTGGAATGAAGTATTTGAAAAGAATCAGCCGCTTCATATAGAAATAGGAATGGGAAAGGGCAGATTCATGATGGATATGGCAAAGGCTCATCCAGATGTAAACTATATCGGAATAGAGAGATATTCAAGCGTCTTACTGAGAGCCATACAGAAAATGGATGCACTGGAAGAAAAGCCTTCAAATGTTAAATTTATATGTATGGACGCCAAGAATATAACGGAAGTATTCGGAAAAGAAGAAGTAGACAGAATATATTTAAATTTTTCGGATCCGTGGCCAAAGGACCGTCATGCAAAAAGACGACTTCCTTCAAGAGAATTTTTAAAGAGATATGATGTAATCCTGAAAAAAGAAGGAACTTTGGAATTTAAAACAGATAACAGAGGATTATTTGATTTTGCTGTTGAAGAACTTGAGCCGGCAGGATGGAAAGCAAAAGCAGTTACTTATGATCTTCATAATGACGAAGAACTTTCAAAAGGAAATATAATGACGGAATACGAAGAAAAGTTTTCTTCGATTGGAAATCCGATTTGTAAATACATTATTTTCAGATAAACAAAAAGGTATTTCTCGAAAGAATGATAACTCTATCGGTTTTTAATAATAAATATGAGGGAATTATTATGAAGTTAATCGAAACAAAAAATCGGGAAAAATATGCAAAGTGGTTTGAGAGTTGTGAGGATGCATGTATAATATCGGCTTTGTCCGGAAGTAACGGAGATGTGTACACCGATGACTATGATAAACCTACAGTTTTATTTGCAGTAGTTTCAGACTATGTTTTTTTGACCGGGAATTCAGACAGTATAAATGCAGAACATGCCGTTAAGTTTATAGACAGCTTATTTAATGACGGTTTTAATATTCGCTGCATAGAAAAAGGTTTTGAGCAGGTTGTAAAAAAAATTCTGAAAGACAGAGTATACGAATATTCCAGGTTTGCCATGGAAAGAACCTTTGAATATATGGATTTTGATTTACTGGAAGAAAATGTTAATTCCAAAAAGGAAGAGTATGCTTTTGCATTAATTGATGAAGAACTGTTTACTTACTGTAAAGAAAACGACTGGGCAGAGAATTTTGTTGTTTCTTATGATACATATGAGCAATGGGAAAACGGTGGCCTCGGAGTAATGATATTAAAAGACGGAGATCCTGTGGCAGGTGCATCTTCATACAGTAATTTCCCCGGGGGAATAGAAATAGAAATAGTAACAAGATCGGATTATCGCGAGAAAGGATTGGCAACAGCCGCCGGTTCCGCTTTAATTTTGGAATGTAAAAAAAGAAATTTGGTGGCAAGCTGGGATGCAGCTCACGAGAAAAGTATGAAGCTTGCTATGAAATTAGGATATAAATTGCTGTATCCTTATACAATTATTGGTGTAAATTCTCAAAAATAAAGTAATTTCTTTACATACGTTTTTTATTATGATAATATGCTACTGCACTAAAGTGCGGGAAAGGATTATAAAAAGATGAAAAAGTTTTTAGCAGTATTATTAATGGCAGCCATGACTCTTTCTTTAGTAGCTTGTGGCAGCACAAAGGATTCTTCAAAGAAGTTTATTATGGGTATCGACGCAGAATATCCTCCTTTCAGCTATATGGGAGATGACGGTGAATATACCGGTTTTGACGTTGAAATTTGTCGTGCAGCTTGTGAAAAGCTTGGTTATGAGTTCGAAATCTTCGGTGTTAACTGGGATGAAAAGCTTGTTCAGCTTGATGCTCACGAATGTGACTGTGTATGGGCAGGTATGACAATCTTAGACAGCATGAAAGAAGCAGGTTATGTTCTTTCTGCTCCTTACTATGAAAATGCACAGGTAATTATTGTTAAAGAAAACAGCGGAATCAATACAGCAGCTGATCTTGCAGGTAAGGATGTTGCAGTAATGCTTGGTACTTCCGGTGAAGATCTTCTTAACAACGATCTTTCAGATATGAGAGACACCTTCAACAACCTTATTACATGTGACAGCTTCCTTAAGTGCTTTACCGAACTTGGTGGTGAAGCAGTTGAAGCAGTATTTGTTGACTATCCCGTAGCATTAAGCTATGCCAACGAAAATGAAGGTTACAAGATTCTTGATGAACAGTTTGGTGGCGAACAGTATGGTATCGCTTTCCGTTCAGGAGATGAAGAACTTTGTAAGGCAATTGAAGGCGCCGTAGCAGATCTTGTAAAAGACGGTACATATGCAAAGATCGCTGAAAAGTATCCCGATATCATTGACAACCTTGTTTTCCTTAGATAATCGGAAATAAACATAGTATCTTTATTGTTTCCCGGAGATGCTTAAAGTGTCTCCGGGAATATGTATTATATAAGAGTATATTGAGAGAGGTTATTTTATGTCTTTATGGACAATGGTCATTAAAATGGCTACAGGTCTTGAAAGGACCTGTGCAATTTTCTTTCTGACGGTTTTATTTTCACTTCCGCTCGGAATGATAGTTGCTCTTCTTAGAATGAGCAAAAATAAAGTAGTATCCGGAGTTACCAGGTTTGTGATTTCGGTTTTACGTGGAACGCCTTTGATGCTTCAGTTGCTGGCTGTTACATATGGCCCGTATTATTTGTTTGGTTTAACAGTGTCAAAGAATAAGCTGATTCCGGTTGTTATTGCATTTTCTATTAACTATGCTGCATATTTTGCTGAAATATACAGAGGCGGTATAGAATCTATTGCAAAAGGTCAGTATGAAGCAGCAGAAGTTCTTGGCTATTCAAAAACTCAGACATTTATAAGAATTATTCTTCCGCAGGTTATCAAACGTATTATGCCCAGTGTAACCAACGAAGTAGTAACTTTGGTAAAGGATACTTCAATGGCATTTACGGTTTCTTATCAGGAAATGTTCACTATCGGTAAGGAAATTGCTAACTCTCAGACAAGTTTTATGCCCTTTATAGTTGCCGGTGTATTCTACTTTGTATTTAATGCAATCGTAGATTTTGCAATGGGTAAAGTGGAAAAGAAACTGAATTATTATCAATAAGGAGGATATTATATTATGGAAAACAATTTAGTTTTACAAATGAAAAATATAAAGAAATCCTTTGATGATAATGAGGTATTAAAAGGTATTTCTTTTGAAGTAGAAAAAGGTGAAGTAGTGTCTATTATCGGACCCTCCGGTTCCGGTAAATCAACACTGTTAAGATGTGCTACTTTGCTCGAAAAAATCGATGACGGAATGATTCAGTATGAGGATGTTGTTGTAGCTAACACCGAGGAAGGCGGAAAACCTGTATATCTTCCCAAAAAAGAAATAACTCATGTAAAGAGCTATTTTGGTTTGGTATTCCAGCAGTTTAATCTGTTTCCTCATTTTTCTGTATTAAAGAATGTTATGCATGCTCCGATTAATGTTCAGAAAAGAGATAAAGCAGAAGTTGAAAAAGAAGCAAGAGAGCTTCTTGAAAAAATGGGATTGGCCGATAAGGCTGATGCATATCCCTGCCAGTTGTCAGGCGGACAGCAGCAAAGAGTGGCTATAGCAAGAGCTTTGGCGCTAAACCCCGACATTCTTTTCTTTGATGAGCCTACATCTGCGCTTGATCCTGAGCTTACCGGTGAAGTATTAAAAATTATTCGCCAGTTGGCTGAAGAGAAAATGACAATGGTTATTGTTACACACGAAATGAGTTTTGCCCGTGGTGTAAGTAATCGAGTTATTTTTATGGATGGTGGTTACATTATCGAAGAAGGCGATCCTGAAGAAGTATTCGGTAATCCTACTCAGGAAAGAACAAAGCAGTTCTTAAAGAATTATCAGCAGTAATATATTTTTATTAGGATGTATGAAAATGTCTGTTTCATATGATGATTTAAAATACAATTACATAGATCCGACCGGAAATATAACTATCTTAGTGGAATCTACAGTGCCAAAAGAAGAGTATACTATAGTTTCCGATTATTTCTGTAAAAAATACCCCGCTTGCGAACAAGTGGGGTTTGTTTTCTGTGACTGTCCGGGTGCAGACATACGACTACAGATGGCCGGTGGAGAATTTTGCGGTAATGCCACCATGTCTACGGGAGCATTGTTTGCAAAAAAAAGTGGACTGACCCTTGGACAAAAGAAAACAGTGAAAGTAAAACCCTCGGGTTCTCCATCTGTTTTAGATGTCGAAATAGAATGTCTTGATGAAAATTACTACGCAGGAAAGGTTTCCATGCCTTCTCCTATTGGCTTTGAGTACAGGGATTTTTCTTTTGCCGGAAGGGACTACAGGCTTCCTATGGTTAAATTTCAGGGAATGTATCATATAATATTTGACAGTGCTGAAGTTGAAACGCTTTCAAAAGAAGTTGCAGAGAAAGCTGTAATAAAATGGTGCGAAGAAATCGGTTCAGACGGAATGGGACTTATGTTTTTAAATGAGGCTGAGAGAAAGCTTACACCGCTTGTGTATGTTCCAGCACTTAAGGCATTTTACTGGGAAAACTCCTGTGCCAGCGGAACAACCGCTACAGGATATTATTTATACAAGAAGTATAAAAAAGAAACAGATATATTTTTTACGGAACCGGGCGGAGAGCTTGGTATAAAAGTTAGCTCTGAAAATGAAATATATTTGTCCGGACACGTTAGATTTACAGCAGTCTGATATTTCTTCATTTCTTGACAATGGGTAGGCTATATTGTAAAATTCTTTTGTTATTTAGATATGGGTTTTGCCATAAAAACGCTGTATATCTATATAAAGCGGGGTGTGGCTCAGTTTGGTAGAGCGCTGCGTTCGGGACGCAGAGGTCGTGGGTTCGAATCCCGTCACTCCGATTACTTACGAAAGTAAAAAACAGTAAATATTATTGGCACTATAGCGTCTTAAAGTGCGCAATAATTATTTTCAATGTATGTAATTAGCACTGCATTATGCTTTTGGCATAGTGCAGTGCTTTTTAGTAGAAGGAAATATAATATGAAAAAAAGAATTTTGTGTACAGTTCTTGTGGGTGTTATGCTTCTTTCAGGATGCTCACAGACAGTAGCACCTGAAGTTGCATCTGAAACAGAAGCAATCGAAACGGAAGTAACAGAAAATATTCGGGAAACAACAGAAGAATTTACGGAAAAGTCGGAGGAGACAGATGAACTGCCTTTGGAAGAATCAGAGGAAACGGCTGAACCGGAAGTTATTCACGTGGATACCGATAAGCGAGGAAATTCTGTCGGTAATCTGATAAATTCAGGCTTTACATGTCCCAGTGACAATGGCTTTGTTTTTTACAATCGTTATATGATGAGCGTAGGAGAATATAGTAGAGAAAATGATTTCTCAGAGTATATTTATCCGTCGAACCTTTTCTCCATAAATGTATATGATGGATTTTTGTATGGTATTTCTTATGTAAATGGTACTGATACGGTTATTATTAAGCAGAATCTTAAGAACAAAGAATGTGAGATTCTCAGAGAAAATGCGTATGAAATTTCAATAGTAAATGATGTATTGTATTTTACCGATGAATCATGGAAATTATACAGCAGACCTCTCGACAGCAGTGAAGAAACATGTATTATTCCGGATAAATCCTATCAGCCGTGTGTATATAAAGATAAAGTTTATTATATAAATGGAGCCGATGGAAACAAAATATATGAATGTGATTTAACCGGAGATTATTTTAAAAAACTTTCAGAAGACAATGTTTCGAATCTTATAGTTTATAAAGACTATATATATTTTTCGGTGAATACAGACGGCATCGGAAGTATAAGAAGAATTGCCATTGAAGACGGTACAGAAGAGAAGCTGGCCGATGTTAATGCAGGCTGCATAAATATCTATGAAGACAAACTTTATTTTACTGATATCAATGATCTTCAGTATATTAATTATATAGATATAAATAATAAAGAGCTTAATCTTCAGAAAATTAATTTTAAAGACGGACTGCTCAGTTACTTTTATGACTGTGAAGGAAATGACCAGGACTCTCTTGATGTAACTAAATATGAATACATGAATTTTGCTGATGGATTTATGTATTTGTTTGCTTTCTTTTTGGTGGATGGAAACGAAGCATTGGCTGTATTCTGCTATGATTTGGGAAATTACGCAATTCCTGCATTATCCTGCCAGCCAAATGAAAGATATGATTTTGACAAATATGATGTAAATGAACTTAACTGGCTTCTCGCGGGCAACGAGGAAGTTTATGAAAAGATAACAGGTAAAAATGTAACAATCAAATACGCACAAGATGCTCTTAAAAAACTTGAGGAACTCGAAGCAAAGGGAGAGCATCTTACAGTTGAAAGTATTGAAGAAGAAAAGCCAAATCCGGGCAGTGCAAATGTATCCGGTTTGGATGAAGCAACTGTTCAATCCGCAATTTATGCCCTGCAAAGTACATACCCTGACGGAATGGGCTGGGGCATGGAAAAGTATGCTGAGTTCCATGGCGGCCTGTATTGCGGCGGATATGCCTGTGCTGCTTTTGCTATTACTGTAAGCGATGCCGTATTTGGAACACTACCGGCAAGAAAAGTATATGACATCAATACAGTCAGGGTTGGAGATGTTATTAGTTATACTACAGAGTATGGAATCGGTCATTCGGTGGTGGCATTGTCTGTAAGCGGAGACAGCGTTACTGTCTGCGAGGGCAATTTTAATGGACAGGTCCATTGGGGACGTACTATTTCAAAAGCCGAGCTGCAGGCCAGCTTAATAGAGATTTGGACAAGATATCCGTAGAAAGCAAAGGATAACTGAATAAACTAATAATAAGTAAGGTTAATGGTAACAGGAGGAGGTTAAATGTGGTAGTTGAAAAAATTAATGGTTCGGGTTTGGTTGTAGTAAAAGACACATTTACAGGGCTTAAGTTGGACAGCATGGCAGAATATTCGGTATCCTGCACTGTGAATGTAATTGACGAAGAAGTTTTTAATCATGTGACTGCTTCACAATCTTTAAAAGATTTGCTCAATAATTATATCGGTACATGTTTTGGAATGTGCTTGAGAGAAGCATATCCGGATGGCATAGAGTATGAGGAGCTTACTACCGGTGCAGTGAACATCAGTGAGAATATTAAAAATCAAGTTTCCGATATTCTTGAAGTTAACGGAATTGCTCTTGAGACGGCATCTGTAGATAGCATTATTATTGATGAGAACAGCAGGAATATGCTTGAAAAAATGCATAAAATGAAGGCAGGTATTAATAATATGGTACCTAATAATATTGTTACGGATGTTGAATGGACTTGTACCTGCGGGAAAAAGAATGCGGGAAATTTCTGTACAGAATGCGGTTCGTCACGTGAAAGAAGATAGAGTAAGAAACAGCAGAAAAGACGAAAAGAGCATATGTAATTTTAATATGCTTATATGATATAATGTGTCCAAGAGAGATTTTTAGATTTCTCTGATTAGGACAGATAATAAGGAGCAAAGAAATGGCATTTGATTTAAAGAAAACAATTGATGATACTGTTAAGAAAATCAAAGACGATCCGAAGATTATGGAAAAATTCCAGAAGAATCCTGAGAAAACAATTGAAGGAATTATCGGAATTGATATTCCCGACGGACAGGTTGACGGAATAATTAAGGGTGTTAAGGCTAAGATTACAACCGACAAAGTAGGAGATATTCTTGGCGGTATTCTTAAAAAGTAAATATTGAATAGTAATGGAATAAGTCCGACATATATCGGACTTATTTTTTTGATATAAAATGATAAAAATTAGCAATAAATAGTAGAGTTATTTTAAGTAATGTATGTTATTATTTTAACAGATATAAAAACAATATTATCTTGGGAGGTAGTATAAAATGGCTAGATTTACTTTGCCCAGAGATTTATACCACGGAAAAGGTGCGTTGGAATCTCTTAAATCCTTTAAAGGAAAAAAGGCCATCATTTGTGTTGGTGGCGGTTCAATGAAACGTTTCGGTTTCCTTGACAGAGCAATCGATTATTTAAAAGAAGCAGGAATGGAAGTAGATATCATTGACGGTATCGAACCCGATCCTTCAGTTGAAACAGTTATGAAGGGTGCAGAAAAGATGCTTCAGTTCGAGCCCGACTGGATTATTGCCATGGGTGGTGGTTCACCTATTGATGCAGCTAAGGCTATGTGGATTAAGTATGAATATCCTGAATGTACATTTGAAGATATGTGTAAGGTATTCGGTATTCCCGAACTTCGTAGAAAGGCTAAATTCTGTGCAATTTCTTCCACTTCCGGAACAGCTACAGAAGTAACTGCTTTCTCAATTATTACAGATTATTCAAAGGGTATTAAATATCCTATCGCTGACTTTGAAATTACACCCGATGTAGCAATCGTTGATCCCGACCTTGCAGAGACAATGCCTCAGAAGCTTGTTGCTCATACAGGTATGGATGCCATGACTCATGCAGTTGAAGCATATGTTTCTACAGCAAATTGTGATTTCACAGATCCTCTTGCTATCCATGCTATCGAAATGATTATGAACGACCTTGTTCCTTCATATAACGGAGATATCGCAGCAAGAGACCGTATGCACAATGCGCAGTGTCTTGCCGGTATGGCATTCTCAAATGCTTTACTTGGTATTGTTCATTCAATGGCTCACAAGACAGGTGCTGTTTTTGCTGATTTTGGTGCACATATTATTCACGGTGCTGCTAACGCCATGTATCTTCCTAAGGTTGTTGCTTTCAATGCAAAGGATGAGACCGCAAAGAAGAGATACGGTGTAATCGTTGATTATATGGAAATCGCTGACAAGAACGCTTCTGATGATGAAAAGGTTGCAGCTTTAATTGCTTACCTTCGTAAGATGAACGACGATCTTAATATTCCTCATTGTATCAAGAATTATGGTGCAGACAGCTTCCCTACAGAAAACGGCTTTGTTCCTGAAGAAGTATTCTTAGAGAGATTACCTGAAATTGCAAAGAATGCAATTTTGGATGCATGTACCGGATCCAATCCTCGTATTCCTACCCAGGAAGAAATGGAAAAGCTTCTTAAGTGCTGCTATTACGATACAGAAGTTGATTTCTAATTTGAAATTAAAAATAACCAGGGTGCCTGTGAAAACAGGCACCTTTTTTATTCTATATGAAAGTTTTTACTATAGAGTAAAAATGCTCTGTAAGGATGCGCACTCGCGCAAGAGGTAAAAGTTGCAAGTGCCTTCAGATAAATAAAATCGCAATCATATTACTTAAAATTCTTGACTGTTTACTTAAAATTACTTAAAATCTACTTAACAAAATTGATCTTCCTATATTTATATTTGGAAGAAAGAAAGAGGAAAACATGATTAAAATCCAGCTCCATAATAATTGGGAAATGCACAATATCAATGATTCCCAGTGGATTCCCGCTACAGTTCCGGGATCGGTTTACGGTGATTTGTTAAACGCAGGAAAGATGGAAGATCCTTTCTGGAAGGACAATGAAGACGAAGCAACAAAGTTAATGGATGAAGACTATGAATATAAAACAGTTTTTGACTGTGATGATTCTCTTCTTTCAAGTGATGAAGTGATTCTTCATTTTGACGGTCTTGATACCTTAGCTGATATCACATTAAACGGTAAGCTTCTCGGACATGTCGAAAATATGCACAGAACATATGAATTTTCCGTGAAAGAGCTTCTTTCAAAAGAAGGAAACGAATTAAAAATTCATTTTTATTCACCTACAAAGTTTATTGCGGAAGCTTATAAAAAATCACCTACCCGCGGAACAGAAGATGCTATGGACGGATTTGTTCATATAAGAAAAGCCCATTGTATGTTTGGCTGGGACTGGGGCGCACATTTACCCGATGCCGGAATTTGGAGACCTGTTTCTTTACTTGGGGTAGATACTGCAAGAATAGACAGTGTTGAAGTTTTACAGTTTCATGAAGATGGTAAAGTTCGTTTGGAAATTAATCCTGAAATATTGATTGCTTCAACATTATCTTCTCTGCCTTCAGGTATTTCGACAAAGGTTTCGGTTACCGATCCCGATGGAACAGTAAACAATTATGATTGTTGTATAAAAGAGATTATTATTGAGAATCCTAAGCTTTGGTGGCCTAACGGATACGGAAAACAGGATTTATATACAGTTTCCGTTGATTTAGTTAAAGAAGACGGAACTGTTATCGATAACTGGACAAGAAAAATAGGTTTAAGAACTATTACAATGGATCGAACTCCCGATAAGTGGGGAGAAAGATTTGCCACCTGTGTTAACGGTGTAAATATTTTTGCAATGGGAGCGGACTATATTCCCGAAGATCACTTACTTGGCCGTGTTACAAAAGAAACCACAAGAACTCTTCTCGAAAAGGCAGTATTTGCCAACTTTAACTCTATAAGAGTCTGGGGTGGCGGCTATTATCCTGATGACTGGTTCTTTGATTTGTGTGATGAAATGGGTCTTGTTGTATGGGAAGACTTTATGTTTGCCTGTGCGGTATATGATCTTACTCCTGAATTTGAAGCAAATATAACAGCTGAATTTATTGATAACTTAAAGAGAATCCGTCATCATGCTTCTCTTGGACTTATGTGCGGTAACAATGAAATGGAACAGTTTGTTAAGGAACGTACATGGGTAAGTAAAGATTCCGAAGTTCGTGATTACATTATTATGTACGAAAGAATTCTTCCTAAGATTATGGAGCAGTATGCTAAGCAGATTTATTACTGGCCCGCAAGTCCTTCATCGGGAGGATCTTTCGATGATCCTCGAGATGAGAACAGAGGAGATGTTCACTACTGGGATGTTTGGCATGGAAACAGACCGTTTTCCGAATACAGAAAGTTCTATTTCAGATATCTTTCCGAATTTGGCTTCCAGGCATTTCCCTCAAAGAAAACCGTCGAAACCTTTACAGATGATGAAAGAGATATGAATATTTTCTCTTACATTATGGAAAAACATCAGAGAAACGGTGCTGCAAACGGTAAAATTATGAATTACATGCAGCAGACCTACAGATATCCGTCTACTTTTGAAACCGTTATTTATGCTTCCCAGCTTCTTCAGGCTGATGCAATCAGATACGGTGTTGAGCATTTCAGACGAAACAGAAACGACAGTCGTTGCATGGGCGCAGTTTATTGGCAGTTTAACGACTGTTGGCCGGTTGCATCCTGGTCGAGTGTTGACTACTGCCAGAGATTGAAGGCTCTTCACTATTATGCAAAACGTTTCTTTGCTCCCATTATGATTTCCTGCGAAGAAGAAGGAATGATTAACAGCGGACAGGAATTGGTAAGACTTCCCTTTGGATTTGCAAAGTCCATTAAGTTAAGCGTTGCCAACGAGTCAATGTACAATGAGACTGTTACCGTAAAATGGCAGCTTCGTGATAAATCATCAAAGGTACTTCGCAGCGAAGAGACAACTATCGAAGTTCCTGCGCTTACAAGTGTATGGCTTGAAAAGGTTGATCTTCCCGATGTTGATATTTATAACGAATATGTAAGCTATCAGGCAGTTAAGGATGGTGTTACTGTTTCCGAAGGAACAGTTATTTTCTCCTTCCCCAAATATTTCAGATATGAAGATCCTGAACTTAAAGCAACAGTTGATGGAAACAAAATTACAGTTACCGCTTCAAAATATGCTAAGAGCGTAGAAATTTTAAATGACAATGAAGACTTAATCTTAAGCGATAATTATTTTGACTTAAACGGTGATTCAAAGACTGTTGAGGTGTTGAGCGGTAATATTGATAACTTAAGACTCAGAAGTGTATACGATATTGGCTAAGTACTTAGGTATGTTTGAACAAAATAATATTTCTGAACAAGAATAAGAGGAAAAAGAATGAATCCTAAATATGTAATAGATACTCCTGAAAATAAGGCTTTTTTGAACAGCCTTACCAATGAATTGCTTGCTTTTGGTCACAAGTTCCCATCAGAAGGCGGAAGCTCATTTTACCTTGGCGATGACGGAACTCCATGGACCGACAGACCCCGCGAATGCTGGATTACCTGCAGAATGGCGCATGTTTACAGCATAGGCAGCTTTCTTGGTCATGAGGGAAGTGAAGAATTAATTGATTCAGCGCTTAAAGGAATAATGGGAGAACTCAGTGACAAAGAAAACGGAGGCTGGTATCCCGGCCGAACTGCAGACGGACAGATTTTATCGAGCACAAAGCAGTGCTATGCACATGCCTTTGTTATTTTAGCTGCAACCTCTGCTGTTTTGGCAAAACGTCCCGGAGCGGATGAACTTCTTAAAGAGGCTCTTGAATTATATGATAAACGTTTTTGGGACGATGAAATCGGTTTGGCTTGTGATACCTGGAATACAGAATTTACGGTTTGCGATGATTACCGCGGATTAAATGCAAATATGCATACAGTTGAGGCCTTTCTCGCTGTGGCTGATGCAGTAGACAAAGAAGAATACCGTGTAAGAGCAGGCAGAATTATAGACCACGTTATTGGTTGGGCCAAAGAAAACAGCTGGCGAATTCCCGAACATTTTACAAGTGAATGGGTAGCGGATCTTGAATGCAATAAGGACAGACCCGCCGACCAGTTTAAGCCCTATGGCGCTACTCCCGGTCACGGAATAGAGTGGGGAAGACTTATTACTCAGTGGGCAATGTCTACATTTAAAAATGATAAAAAGGCTGCTTCTTCTTATATTGAAGCTGCAGAAAACTTATTCAATCGGGCAATAGAAGACGCATGGAACAAGGATGGAGCTCCCGGTATTGCGTACACAACAGACTGGGAAGGAAATCCGGTAGTACATGATCGTATGCATTGGACACTTGCCGAAGCAATCAATACTTCTGCGGTTCTTTACCGTGTAACAGGAAAAGAAAAGTATTCCTCGGATTATTCTGAGTTTATGGTTTATCTTGATGAAAAGGTTCACGATAAAATTAACGGTTCCTGGTTCCATCAGTTAAATGAGAAAAATGAAGTAATCGGAACGGTATGGCCCGGAAAGTCTGATATATATCATGCTCTTCAGGCAACACTTATTCCTTACAGTACAGTGGATGTTTCCATTGCAAAAGCTGTTAAAATCGCAAACAAATAATAGGCATCCGTAGCAAACATATGCTAAATCCAATCGGATGACTAATACGGAAAAAAGATGAAAGATATAGATGTAATTGCACTTGGTGAATTATTAATTGATTTTACCGAAAACGGGATCAGCCCTGCCGGCAATCCCATATTGGAAGCTAATCCCGGCGGTGCTCCCTGCAATGTTCTTGCGATGCTTAATAATCTTGGCAAAAAAACCGCATTTATCGGAAAAGTCGGAAAAGATTCTTTTGGCGAATATCTTACTGAAACGGTAAGAAATCTTGGCATTGATACTACTTCTCTTATTAAGGATGAAGAAGTACATACTACTCTGGCATTTGTTCATACTGCTTCCGACGGTGACAGAAGTTTTTCTTTTTACAGAAATCCCGGTGCGGATATGATGCTTACAAAAGAAGATATTGATTTTGAGCAGATTAATCGCGCAAAAGTTTTCCATTTCGGAACACTTTCAATGACTCATGATAATTGTCGCGAGGCTACAAAAGCAGCACTGGCCTATGCAAAAGAAAAAGGACTTATTGTATCTTTTGATCCAAATCTTCGTCCGCCTCTTTGGAAGAGTCTGGATACGGCAAAGGAAATGATGGAAATTGGATTTAGCCAATGTGACATTTTAAAGATTTCCGACGATGAAATAACATTTGTGACAGGAAAAGAAACCATTCCGGAAGCTATAGATGCGTTTTTAGTGAAATATCAGCCTAAGCTTATGTGTGTAACCTTAGGAAAGAACGGAAGTATTGCGATTTATAACGGAATGCGAATTTCATCTCCCGGTGTAATTCGTGAAAATACTATAGAGACTACCGGTGCCGGTGATACGTTTATGGCTTGCGTAATCAATTATGTATTGGAAAACGGAATCGATAATCTTAAAGAATCCGATTTAGTTAAAATGCAGGCTTTTGCCGGTAATGCTGCTTCACTTATTACCACAAGAAAAGGTGCATTAAAAGTTATGCCTACAAGAGAAGAGGTAGAAAATGGCTAAATCGGTAACACTGTCTGATATAGGGAATCGATTGGGTGTCAGCACGGTAACAGTTTCAAAGGCGCTTTCGGGTCAGCCCGGTGTGAGCGATGAAATGCGTGAAAAGATAATTATTCTGGCCGATGAGATGGGGTATAAGAGAACCGCGGTAAAAAGAGTCGATGCTTCAGAAAAGGGTTCGACCATAGGAGTTATTATCTCAAAACAATATATGGGAAAATACGATTCTTTTTATCTTAAGATGTATCAGGTAATTAATGAGAAGGCTCTTGATAACGGAAGCTTTGCTTTGCTAATCACCATTGACGGCAATGATGAAAAAAATCTTGTTATTCCCAAAATAATATTGGACGGACAGGTTGATGGTCTGATTTTTGCAGGTCGATTATCAAAAGAATATATTGAGGAAGTAATAAAACAAACTGATCTTCCGAGAGTTTTTCTGGATTTTAGCGATAAAGACGGACTCGAGGATGCCATTATTTCCGACAGCTACTATGGCGCATACCAGATGACCAAATATTTAATCAGAAACGGTCATAAAAAAATTGCGTATGTGGGAACGCTTCTTTCTACAGAATCCATAACCGACAGATATATGGGATATACCCGCGCACTTATGGAAGCCGGAATTACTCCGTTAAAAGAATGGCAGATAGATGACAGATATTTGGAGACGGGGAATGTTGACGAAGAGAAATTAATGGTGCTTCCGGAGAAAATGCCTACGGCGTTCTTTTGCAATTGTGATTCAACTGCGGGAATGATTATAAAAAAGCTGATAAAAGAAGGATACAAGGTTCCTGAGGATATTTCGGTTGTCGGATATGATAATTTCATTTATCCGGGATTAAGCGACATTGATATTACAACCTACGAGGTGGATTACAGGAAAATGGCACAGCTTGCCTGGAAAAATATAAATAAAAAGCTTACCAATCCTTTATATCACAACAGAATTCACATAGTGGAAGGAAGACTTATCGAAAAGAACAGTGTTAAGTCTTTGTAAACCTGATACTGTTATTATATTTACAGATAGAAATAGCAATCACACCAACAGGAAGGAATATTGAATAATGAAAGTGGTTGTTTTATGGTCCAGTCCAAATGTTGATGGGTTAACCGCATCAGCAAAAAATCAGATGATTGCGGGTCTTAAAAAAGCAAATGTGGAAGTTGAAGAAATTCACTTAAATAAAAAGAAAATAAATCACTGTCTTGCCTGCGGTGACGGTTGGGGACTTTGTAAATCCAGCGGAACCTGTGCAATTAATGATGATTTGGCAGATATTTATAAAAAGATGACAGAAGCAGACGGAATTGTTTTTGTTTCAGCGGTTTACTGGTCAAGTATGACTGAATGTATGAAATCATTTATTGACAGACTTCGCAGAATGGAAGCAACCCATAATCATTTTCTAGCAGAGAAAAGATGTGTATTGGTTGCCTGTGCCGGAGGTACCGGTCGTGGAACTCTTGAATGTCTTCAGGATATGGAAATGGCGTTAACTCATATGGGAATGAGAGCTTATGACAGAATTCCTGTAGTCAGATATAACAGTGAATACATTTTACCCGCACTTGAAAAGGCCGGTGAGGTATATGCCGATAAGCTGGAGAATGGATTTAATATGTATTACTAAATAAAAACCCGGGATTTCCCGGGTTTTATTTTTGTTTGTCTATTTAACATATGCTGTATTAGAAATTGCAAATCATAAACGAGAAAAAGGAATAAAATCCTTAGGCTCACGAATCTGATTATTGATTCTTTTTTCCATCCACACAATGTCATACCATTTCCCGAATTTATAACCACAAACCGGATGCTTGCAGGTAACTGTAAATCCCATTTTTTCATGGAATTTAATGCTGGCATCCGTAAGATGCTCATCATTTTTTCTGTCGGTGGAGGCGATACAGCTGTACATTACATATACATTCTGTCTAATAAGAATATTTTCCATTTCAGCAAGAAGAGCTTTTCCGACACCGTTTTTTCTTTTTGCCATATCAATATACATTGATAACTCGGCTCCGTGACTAAAAGCTTTTCTTTCATGAAACTGATGAGCATAAATATAACCGATAATTCCGGTTTCATCTTCAGCTACAAGATAGGGATAATTGGGAATGGTACCGGTAATTCTGTTTTCGAACTCTTCGAGTGTTGGTACATCATACTCAAATGATATTGCAGTAGTCTCTATATAAGGACCATATATTGCCAAAAGTCTTTTTGCATCTTCCTTTTTAGCAGTTCTGATTATCATGATACTATCTCCCGGTATATTTTTTGATTAATGGCATAAAAAACTTAACACAAATTCCCGTACATACGGCAGCTATTATTGTACCCTCTCTTGTTCCGAGTATTTTTCCGTGAAAGAAGATAAGTGATAAAATAACAGATAATGAAACACAGGAAATATCGAAAAATAGCTTAACGGTACCAAATTCCTTTTTGCTACGATCTGAAACTGCCTTAACAAAAGCCTCTCCGGAGTTCATTATGACATTAACAGATACGGTAACTGCGATACCAAAAGCCAATACAATTGTTCCGACTAAAACGCAGCATAGTCTGAAAATATATAAATCTGAATTTATAAAAGACATTAGCCAGGTTCCGAAATCCGTGAAATATCCAAACAGAAAAGAAAGCGGAATTTGTAAAAGTTGAAACAACTGAAATTTTTTACCCAAAATAATAATCTGACCAAGAATTAATACGCAATTCCAAACAATGAGCCAGTTTCCCAATGTAAGTTTAGGAACATATATACTCATTATGTTGGCAACGGATGATACAGGTGAAACTCCCAGTTCCCCCTTTTTTGTAATAGCAACGCCTACTCCCGATATAAAAAGTCCTACAAGGAATAGTACATATTCTTTCCATGTTTTCTTTATCATAATGTTCTCTTTTGCTTTTTTGTTTCTTTTTCTATTATAATAAGAAAAAATATATTCATTGTCTATTTTATAAATAGAATTAGCGTTAAGGAAATACATTATGAAAGAATATACTATTGTCGAATTGAAAAAAGAGGAGTGGGAAATGGTTCCTATTCCGATGAGATATACCACAAATGAATATTATGATGTTCAGAAAATAAAAGAAGCAGACGGACTTATTATTCGGCTGGTAAAACGACCTTTTGACGAACCGGTAACTCATGGCCCCGAGGAATATGATTTTCCCGATAAACTTTTCGAGCCTCACTGGGAGAATGCCAAAGCATGGGGAATTGTAGAGGAGACCGAGGGTAAAAAAGAACTCAAGGCCTGCATAGAAATATGTCCTGAGGAGTGGAGCAACAGAATGCTGGTAACCGAATTGTGGGTTCACGAGGATTATCGACACAGACGAATTGCTCATAAGCTTATGAGCATTGCTATAAATCAGGCTAAAGAACAAAAGAGGAGGGCACTTATTTTGGAAACCCAGTCCTGTAATGTTCCGGCAATAAGCTTTTACTTGCGAGAGGGCTTTGAATTGGTGGGCTTTGATACATGTTGCTACAGAAACAACGATATTGAGCGAAAAGAAGTGAGATTCAATCTTGGTATGTTCTTTTCATATGAGCAATAAAAGGCTATAATTTACGGTGTGCCCTATAATATAATAGGTAGCATAGAAAATATTAAACAGGGTAAAAAATAAATAAAAGTAAGTAGTAAAATCATTATAAAGAAAGTGGAGGTCATGTAAATGAACAAGTACGCAGGTACACAGACAGAGAAGAATCTTGAAGCAGCTTTTGCGGGAGAATCTCAGGCAAGAAACAAGTATACCTACTTTGCTTCAAAGGCTAAAAAGGAAGGATTTGAACAGATTGCAGATCTTTTCTTAAAGACAGCAGACAATGAAAAAGAGCATGCTAAATTGTGGTTCAAGGAATTAAACGGTATCGGCGATACCAAGGAAAACCTTGAAGCAGCAGCGAACGGTGAAAATTTTGAATGGACAGATATGTACGAAGATTTTGCTAAAACCGCAGAAGAAGAAGGATTCCCTGCACTTGCAGCAAAGTTCAGATTAGTAGCGGCAATCGAGAAACATCATGAAGAAAGATATCGTGCCCTTCTTAAGAACATCGAAATGCAGGAAGTATTTAAAAAGAGTGAAGTTAAAGTTTGGGAATGCCGCAACTGTGGTCACATTGTTGTCGGAACCGAAGCTCCTCAGGTTTGCCCTACCTGTGCACACCCTCAGAGTTATTTTGAAGTAAACGCTGAAAATTATTAAAAAAGGATGCAAATGCAGGCAGGCACAAATGAGTGTCTGCCTGTTTTATTTGTAAAAAATCAGTTTGGCATCGAAAAAATGCCGGTATGAAAGGAGAAAAGAATGGATAATAATGCAATTTTTAAGTTAACCTACGGTGTATTTATGTTGTCGACCAGATCCGGAGAAAAAATTAACGGATGTATTACAGACACCTGTATTCAGGTAGCAGATTCGCCTACGCGAGTAGCAGTATCTGTTTCCAACTCCAATTATACCTGCGAATTAATCAAGGAAAGCGGTGTGTTTGCGGTAAGCTTGCTGGACAATACCAGTACCCTTGAAACCATACAGCATTGGGGATTTCAATCCGGAAGAGATATAGATAAACTCAAAGGGCTTTTTCTTCCCCTGGATGTAAACGGAGTACCATATCTTTTAAAAGAAAGTTGTGCTGTGCTAAGCTGTAAAGTATTGGAAAGATATGATTTAGGCAGTCATACAATGTTTATTGCAGAGGTTGTGGATGCAAACTCATTAAGTGAGAATGCTCCACTTACGTATGCTGACTATCAGAATAATATTAAGCCTAAGGCTCAGTCCGCTTCGGAAAAAAAGAAAATCGTAGCATGGAAATGTAAAATATGCGGTCACATATATGAAGGCCCGGAACTTCCCAAAGATTTTTCCTGCCCTGTATGCAGACATGAGAAAGAATATTTTGAACCCATATATGAATAAAAGATGGAAGACAGGATAAAAATGATTAAAGTTGCTATGTTTGATACAAAACCATATGATAAGGAGTCTTTTGAAAAGATACGTCCCGATGATATGGAAATTACGTATTTTCCGGTTAAGCTTAACAAGGACAGTGTTATGCTGGCTGACGGAAAGGACGTGGTTTGTACCTTTGTTAATGACAAGGTTGATAAGGAAGTTATAGAAAAGCTCAGTAAACTTGGTGTGCAAATGGTGGCACTAAGATGTGCGGGCTTTGACAGTGTGGATGTTTCTGCTGCTCATAACAAAATTAAAATAACAAGAGTTCCGGCATACTCTCCCGAAGCTGTTGCCGAACATGCAATGGCGCTTTTATTAACATCAACACGAAGAATCCATAAGGCATACAATCGAACCAGAGAATTCAATTTCAGCCTAAACGATTTGGTCGGTTTTAATCTAAAAGGAAAAACGGTAGGTGTTGTCGGAACCGGAAAAATAGGTAAAGCATTTATAAATATATGTAAAGGCTTTGGTATGAAAATACTGGCTTTTGACAAGTTTCCGGCATCGGACCCGGAAGTTGAGTATGTTTCGATGGATGAGCTATTATCAAAAAGCGACATAATTTCCCTTCACTGCCCACTAACAGATGAGAACAGACATCTGATTAATAAAAAGAATATAGATAAAATGAAAAAAGGAGTTATTATTATAAATACTTCCCGTGGCGGATTAATAGATGCCGAAGATTTACTTGATGGAATTAAATCCCGCCACATCGGAGCAGCCTGCATTGATGTTTATGAAGAGGAAGGGGACCTCTTTTTCAACGATAAATCAGGACATATTTTAGATGATGATATAATGGCAAGACTTCTTTCCATGCCAAATGTAATAGTAACGTCCCATCAGGCTTTTCTTACGGATGAAGC
Organism: Lachnospiraceae bacterium; assembly: GCA_024403485.1. Lineage (GTDB taxonomy): Bacteria > Bacillota > Clostridia > Lachnospirales > Lachnospiraceae > UBA1258. The sequence continues at coordinate 16,099 of JAKSRT010000012.1, read as the reverse complement.
ACTTGAAAATATAGCAGAAACCACTATTTCAAATATAAAATTATATTTTGAATCCGGGGAACTTCCCAATGAAGTCTGCTACCACTGTGAAAATTTTGGCGAATGCAGTAAAAGCGGAAAAAGAAAGTGTAAATAGCTCTATAAAATGGTATAGTACTTGAAGAGATATTTTTTGCGAGGATTTCTATGCCGACAAAAACCAAAGAGAAAAAAGTATATTTAGAGCTGATAAGAATAATAGCAATTTTTCTTGTCTTATATTGTCATACCGGTGAATACGGCCACCATTTTTATATGTCGGCAGAAGGACAGTTCAATTATTATTTAAGTATTTTCTTAGCGGCTGTTTGTCAGATAAGTGTCCCGCTGTTTTTTATGATCAGTGGTGCAACTTTACTAAACAAAGATGAAAAAATCAGTTATTTGTTAAAACATCGAGTTTTAAAAATGGTCATTTATATTCTGATTTTTGTTTCTTTTCAGTATTATTGGAACATCCGATATATGGACGGAATCAGCTTTGACTTACATTATGCTTTAAAGCTGTCCTGGTCAGGTGGAGCTATTACGCAGCAGTGGTATTTATATGCATATCTTGAGTTTCTTTTGGTACTTCCGTTTCTTAGAAAAATGGTATCGGCTATCGAGGATAGAAACACATATATTTACTTATTTGTTTTATGCTTAATTATAAAGGGGATTTGTCCCATCATAGCTTATTACAGTGAATGGCCTGCAATAAGTTTGAATGTTTCGATTCTTTTGGATGCGATTTTCTATTCAATGATAGGTTATTTTGTGGAATACAAATCACAAAAGATATTTGATAAAGGAAAAGTAATAGTAATTCTTTGGGTTGCAGCAGTTGTGGCGGTGGTTATAAATACAATAATAAACAGCCGGACATACGAAGAAACCGGAAATCTTCTTTTTTCAAATATTTTCAGTCCGATTTATTGTTTAGTAATCTTTGTATCGGTAAAAGCATTATTTGCTAATGGAAAAACTCCGACATGGTTAAGTAAAGCCCTTAAGTTTTTAGGATCCGGAGTATTTGGAGTATATTTATTTGAACCTCAGGTAAGAGAAACCTTCTTCCCAATATATCGTGCGTTAACTCCTGTGATTCACTCATATCCAGCATTGCTTCTATGGCTGCTGGCAGCAGTATTGTGCGGCTGCTGTTTCTTTGGAGTGGGGACGGTCCTAATTACACGCTCATGGGGGTTTTGGCTCAAAGTAAAAAATCGCCAATGATGAAAGATAAATATTTAGCGTATAAAAAAGGCCTCTCATTGGTATAATGAGAGGCTTTATATATGTAATGCGCAGAGCCAAAATGGGATGCGCCAATCGAGGTTAGTTGTCCGTAATACGGACAGGTGAGGTATTTTTCATAAGCATGTACCTCCTTTCCTCAAGACAAGTATAGCACTTAAATATTAGTGGGGACAGTCCTAATTACACGCTCATGGGGGTTTTGGCTTGCAAGAACAATGCGTTCTTTTTCCTTTGTCTATGGGAAGATAGAATATATTTTGATAAATAATGAGAGGAGCATTAAATCTATGGATAAATTTCTTTGCTTGATGGCAGAATTGGACGAGGATGTTCAAAAGGGTGTAAAGGCCTGCGAAGAGATATTGGATGCCAAAGGATTTCTCGATAAAAAAACAAGAGATATACCGTGTCATTTTACTATAAACTCTTTTCCGGTTGAGGAAGAAGAAAATCTAAAACTTGTTTTAAATGAAATAAAAGACAAATTTAAGCAAACGGAGGTAAGTTTTTCCGGAATCGGCCTTTTCGGGCTCAGGGTAGTATATTTAAATCCGACCATGAATCAGGAATTGTTGGATTTATATAATTTGACAAAAGAAAAAGCACTGAACAAGTTTGATGGATATTCTGCTCATGCGACACTATTTATTGGTGAAGATGAAGAAACATTATCTGTAATAAAAGAACTTAGTACGATGCAATTACCCGCAAAGGGAGTCGTGAAGGATATAAGCTTGTATGAGTTTTTCCCAACAAGATTTATAGCAAGAGTAGAACTAAATAAGTAAAAAGAAAGGGATTTAACAACAAGAAGCTGTTAAATCCCTTTTTTATTTGAGCCAAGCGTGTAATTAGGACCGTCCCCACTCATCGCAAACCTGGAAGATAAAGAACTTCAAGTAGTATGATTCCTCGGTTCCTGGGGCGCTGTTCCAAAGAATCGGGTGATCGGGAGCCTGGGTGCGGAATTCGACCTGGCGAAGGCGTTTGTGGGTAGCTTTTGCAGCCTGGTGCATCATCTCGGTAAATAACTGTTGGGTCATAAAGTGAGAGCAGGAACAGGTGGCCAGGTACCCGCCGTCTTTTACTAGTTTAAGACCTTTCATGTTTACTTCTCTATAGCCTTTGATGGCATTTTTGGTGGCATCTTTGGATTTAGTGAAGGCGGGGGGATCGAGAATTACCACATCATATAGTTCACCGGTTTCTTTTAATTTAGGAAGTTCGTCAAGAACATTTGCGCATCTGAAAGAAACTCTGTCTTCTAGATGATTGATTTTTGCATTTTCGTTGGCCTGATTTACGGCAAACTCGGAAATATCAAGACCTGTAACTTCTTTAGCACCTGCAAGACCCGCATTTAGTGCAAAAGTTCCCATGTGGGTAAAGCAATCAAGAACCCTTTTTCCGGCGCAAAGTTTCTGAATGGCATTTCTGTTATATTTCTGATCAAGGAAAAAGCCTGTTTTTTGTCCGCTGACTACATCAACACTATAGTGAACTCCGTTTTCTACGATCATTGTGTTGGGAATGGGACATTCATTTTCTTTTCCGTAATCATTGATTCCTTTTCTGGACATCCAGGAATCAACATTGCTCCATAAAACGCCTTTAAATCTTTGAAGTCCCTCCTTATCACGTTCTCTTGCATCGCTTCTTTCATATACAAGACGAATTTCTATGCCATCCTCCATAAAGATTTCGCGAAGAAAATCAATAATTATTTCTTTAAGAGGTTCCATACCGAGAGCGAGACATTCTACAACTAAAATATCATTATATTTATCAACCGTAAGTCCCGGAAGAAAGTCCGCTTCGCCAAAAATTACGCGGCAGCAGTTTAAATCCGGTCTGTTTGTGGTACCGATACCCGGAAGGCTTTCAGTATTGCCACCAAACATTACATTTTTTCTATATTCCCAAGCTGCCTGAACTCTTGATTTAAGGAATTCTTTGGTTATTTCCTGATCGCGGCTTCTTGTAAGCATTCTTATGCGAATCTTTGAATTTTGATTAATAAAGCCCGCACCAAGGGGAAAACCATCAAAGTCATTTACTTTAACAATATCCCCGTTTTTAAAGGTGCCCATAATGGATTCAATTTCGTTATCAAATATCCAGGCCCCTCCGGCTTTTAAACTGCGCCCCTCACCTTTTTTGATTGTTACAATTGTATTTTTTACGAGATTTTCTGAGTTCATTTATTGCCTCTTATTATTGTTTTTGAATTCAAAAACGTAATTTATTACACCATATTCCGAAATATAAAAATCTACTCTGATTTCTTTATATACTTGAAATACACAGACATCAGCAATTTCCAAGTTTTGCCTATTCCGGCAGCGGCAATAGGAAGCAGAATAATAAAGTAAGGATATGTATATCTTCCGCTGGCTTCCCAAATCAGACTGAAAAGAAATCCTCCGACAAAAGCCAGGACAGGCAGAACACTTCCAATTTCTTTTTCACTCACTATTGCGAATAACATATATATAAAGCTAAAGAAATATGCAATTGCCTGAACATAGTTCATTAATCGACTCATTCTGTCTAAAGTATGAAAGTCGTAGGAGAATTTAACTTCTTCCCAGCAGTATTTGTGGTCGCCTACGGTAGAGTCAATGGAAGAAAAAGTTGGCTCTGTCCACTGCTCAAGGGTTTTAAATCTAAAGAACTTACGGCACGCTTCAGGATTTTTTTTAAAATAATCAAGTCTTTCCTCGATAAACGCCTTGGAAGCCTCTTTAGAGGCTTCGGTATTTCTTCCGGCATTAAAATAAGTAAGTTCGTTGTACATATTGTAAACACCAACACTGTAACCGGGATTGACCGCATCGTATAGCCCCATGGCAATCCAGTTGATAGCAGGCATTTCGTTATCAATAGTTGTTTCACCCTTTGTTTCATAGCCTTTAATAATGGCTTTGTTAAAAAGAAGGGGAAGTATAATTACCAGTATAGCCAAAATAACCGGTGCAAGTTTTTTTACATGTAAAGATTTTAATATCATAACAATGGCAAGAGCCAATAAAAATACCAGAGAGTTCTTTCGAACCGGAATCATAATGACAGAAGCCACCATAAGTAATATTGGATAAAGAAGTTTCCCTGTTTTAAAATATTTGATTGCAGCCCAGCTTATAAAAAGCGAGGCAAATATCATAAACACATCACCGTAAACAAAGCTCGTATAGTAATAAAACGGGAAGTTAACAACGATAAGCATTAATGTGAAAAAGGATATTTCGGGGCTGGCAAATAATTCGTGACTCAAACGGTATATAAAGAAAACCGAGGCAGAAATGAAAATCGCATTCAAAATCTGAAAAATCAGAGGGTCACTTGTAAAATGAAGAAAAATGCTTTCAAAAAAAGCAAGACCGAGCTGCTGAGGATACATTTGAAAATAGTAGTTACCTACCTCACTGTAATCACCCTTTGCCAGCATGGAAGCTAAATTAAATACTTCAAGCTGATCACATTCCACAGAAATGTGAGTTTTGGTCACAAAATAGATTAATCCTGCAAGAATTACAGCACAAAATACTATGGCCAAAATGAGAACACGGTGATTTTTGTTTTCTTTGTTCTTTGAGCCAAGAAACAGAAGCTTAGACAGCAAAAATAACAAAATGAAACCGGCTAAAACCGCAAGTATATTTTTCAGTCTGGAATCTGGTCCTTCCGCTATCCATGAAATGCCCTCGTAGTAGTACAAATTCATATAAAAAGAATAATGAAATGCATTAAGTGTTAAATACAGTAATATTACCGCACTGATTCCAAATATAATTTTAGATAAAATTAAAGAAGTTTTTTTCATAGTTGTCTCCAAATGATTTCAATCAGTTTGTTTGAATGAAAGCATTAACACAGTTTGAATATTAATTTTCAAACTTAATCTTTGCGTTTAATAGCATTGATGATATTAGCCAAACCGCAGGCCGCTATAGGAATAAGCATAATAAAGAAGGGGAAAGTATAGCGTCCCTTTGCTTCCCAAATAAGTGAAAAAAGAAAACCTCCTATAAAACCAACAGCCAGCACCAAAGAGTAGAATTCTTTCTTACGACGAACACAGTAAACAATGTAGGCAAATGCCAGCAGATATACGGAAGTTTGAAATAAATTCATATAGAATCTTACAATGCCCATGGTTTTACTGTTATATAAAAGCTTTATGGAGTTATAGTCTACATCGGAATTAAAAGTCATCTGAGTAGATTCAAAAAACGGGTCAAGCCACTGCTCTGAAGCTTTTACAATAAAGAAATCAGCTGCAAATCGGGGGTTAGATTTAAATTCACTTATTCTATCATTAAAAAATTCCTTTGATACTTCATTAATGATTTCTTTATCTCCTGAATAAAGACTCCAGGTTCCGAGGTTAAAACCATTGTAATATCCAACAACGCTACCTGTATAAGGATCGCCTTGCAGACCCATCACAATCCAGTTTATTGCCGGCATCTCTTTTTCGTTGATATCAATATCGCATTTATTTTCATAATAGCCTTCGATTGCCTTATTTGATAATAAAGGCAAAAGAATATAAAGAAGAGCAAGAACAAATAATCTTAAACTTTTGTTTTTCATGCTATACAAGATAAGCAGAATGGAAAGAGAGATTAAAAATATTAAGGAGTTTTCTCTTACCGGAATCATTATAAGAGAGGTAATCAACCCACCGATGATATAGCCCCACTTTCCGGTTTTAATAAATTTTATGGTAAGAAAAGAAACCAAAACAGCGGAGAAAATGAAAAAGACATCTCCGTATACAAAACTTACATAGTAGAAAAGAGGGAAGCAGGTTGATAAAAAGCAAAGACCGAAAAAGCCTGCTTCATAAGAACTACTGATTTCAACGGTAAGCTTTGTACCCACAAAAACGGTAAGTGCAATAAATAAAGCATTGATAGCCTGCAAAAATCCATAGTGATTGTATATTTTCAATAATAAGCTTTCAAAGAAAATAAGGCCATATTGCTGCGGATACATGGAAAGATATGCAAGCTCCATATCCGAATAATCGCCGTTGTTAAAGTTTTGCGCGTCGAGATAAACCTGCATCTGATCCCAGTATGGGGGAATTAATGTACAAATAACCCAGATAAGCAAAATGACAAAAATCAAAGAGGAAACAATAATCGATATCAAATTGAGTCGTTTTCTTTTTACTGTTTCGTCGAGATTTTTGAAAAGAAGTTTCGAAAGTGCAAAAAACAGACCCATTAACGTAATTGAAAGGGGTAAAGTAATATAAAACCGATCTTTGACCGTAAAAAGTGCGGAGGAAAGATTATATAAATCGAAATGGTATGAGCAAGTAACGGACTTAAGTGCAAGAAACAATAGGATAGCACCGGCTATAATATATGCAATTTTGGAAAGAAGTTGTGCGAAATTTTTCATTAATTCTCTTATATATTAAAGTTTATGACATTATCTGTTATTCTATCATTTTTAAAAGAAACCTACTCTTAATTATAAGAAAATAATTCCATTAAATAAACACAAATTTCTACAAATATTTATTATTGGTGTTTGTTGAATAGGCAGCTAAAAGGTATACTGTTTACATGAGATATTTAGGACGAGAGTGTTTTAGAAATTACAAAGAAGCTATTCGCAGAGAATGGGTTATTACCAACGGGCTTGGTAGTTATGCAGGCAGCAGTATTGTCGGTGCAAATACAAGAAAGCACCATGGTCTTTTTATTGCTTCTCTTCATGCTCCTACTGAGCGGAAGGTTTTGGTTAATGGCTTATATGAAACAGTTTGTTTTGAAGATAAGATTATAGATTTGTATTCGGGGAAAAAGAAAAATCAGGCATCAAGAGAAGGATATCTTTACCAGACCGGATTCTGTCTTGACGTTGTTCCTTCATTTATTTATGAAGTGGAAGGCCTTTTTATAAAGAAGACCATTGCTTATGAGTGGGAGAAGAACACGGTTGCTGTTTTATATGAGATAAACAATGAAGGAAGAGACTGTGTTCTTTTGCTGAATCCTGTAATCAATTACAGAGATCATAATGATGGCTCAAAAAAGTCAGATTTAGGGTTTGATTATAATATAGAAAAAAATACGCTTAAGTTTGTGCCGGAAAAAAACAAAGATTTAATATTAAGTTTGTTTTCAAGCGAGGGCAGCCTTGAGGTAGTCCCTGTATCTGAAAGGTTTGATACCAATATAGAACTTCAGACTGAAATAGATAACGGAATGAGCTCGAGCGATATCGGATATTGTCCTGTTCGAATTCAGATTGGCATCCAAAGCGGCGTAACAAAGAATGTAAGTATTGTTTTTTCTATTGAAGAGCAATACGAACAAAATGCGGAAAAAACAATAAAGCCTGCGCGTGAGCGAATTGGAAATATTATGAAGACGGCGGCGGTAAGTGATGAATTTACCAAGGATTTAATTGAAGCATCCGACAAATTTGTGGTAAGACGCGAATCGACAAAAGGAAAAACTGTTTTGGCGGGGCTTCCATGGTTTACCGACTGGGGCAGGGATACCATGATTGCATTTACAGGGCTTACTTTGGTAACTAAGAGGTTTGAGGATGCAAAAAGTATACTTGAAACCTTTGCAAAATATGAAAATAAGGGACTTATTCCCAATATGTTTCCCGATACGGGAGTTGAACCTTTGTACAATACCGTGGATGCATCTCTTTGGTTTTTCTATTGCATTTATAAGTATCTTGAATATGACAAGAGCGAAGATGCGAAAGATTTTGTAAAAGATAAACTTTACTCCACAATGAAAAATATAATCCGCTGTTACAAGTCCGGAACCGACTTTTCCATAAAAATGGATACAGACGGACTAATAACGGCGGGCTCCGATTTAGACCAGGTTACTTGGATGGATGTAAGGGTCGGTGACAGGGTTATGACTCCAAGGCACGGTAAGCCGGTAGAAATTAATGCACTTTGGTATAATGCGTTAATGATTACGGCAAAACTGGCCGATATATTTAAAGATAGCGCTTTTTCAGAGGAGTTAAAGGGATTAGCTTCTTTGGTTAAGAAATCGTTTTGTGAAAAATTCTATAATAAATCAACAGACTGTCTTTTTGATGTGGTTGATGAAATATTACCTGACGGTTCAAAAAGAAATGATGAAAAGATACGACCAAATCAAATTTTTGCAGTATCCCTTCCATATCAAATTCTCGATGAAATCAAAGAAAAATCTATTGTAAATGTAGTAAGAAGCAAACTTTACACGGATTTTGGAATAAGGAGTCTGGCGCCGGAGGATCCGGAGTATCATGGCTTGTATAAAGGAGAATTGGCGAAAAGAGATGAGGCCTACCACCAGGGAACGGCTTGGGGATTTTTGATGGGGCCTTTCATTACTGCATACTTAAAGGTTAACGCTAGTGATCCTAAAGCCAAAGAAAAAGCAGAAAAGCTTCTTTGGCCAATAAAACAACATTTAAATGATGGATGCATCGGGGGCATAGCTGAGGTATTTGACGGTGACCCGCCGCATATCAGCGGAGGCTGCTATTCGCAGGCCTGGAGTGTTGGTGAGATATTAAGAGCTGTTTACGAAGGCGGATTATCTGTTTGACGATACGGCTTAAATATATGTAAAATAGATGTTAAGAAAACTAGAGGAGGTTTTTATGCTTAACGACGGAAAAATTCTGATTGGTAAATCAGGGGATGAGAATATTTATATTTATCCCCAAATGGCTAACCGCCATGGTATGATTTGTGGTGCTACCGGTACAGGTAAAACAGTTACTTTAAAGGTAATGGCAGAATCATTTAGTAAAATGGGAGTTCCCGTATTCTTAGCTGATGTAAAGGGTGACCTTGCAGCTATGTGTAATAAGGGAACAAACAATGAAAATGTTTCAAAGAGAGTAGAATCCATGGGACTTAACGAACTTGGATTTGACTTTGAAGCTTTCCCTTCAAACTTCTGGGATGTATATGGTGAAAAGGGTATGCCCCTTCGTACTACTGTTTCTGAAATGGGTCCCATTCTTTTAAGCCGTATTTTGGATTTAAATGATACCCAGACCGATGTGCTTACAGTTCTTTTCAAGATTGCCGACGATGAAGGCCTTCTTTTATTCGATATTAAAGACTTAAAGTCAATGATTACATATGCCAACGAAAAGAGAGTTGAATATGCTCCCACATATGGTAATCTTGCACCTCAGTCTCTTGCAGCTATTCAGAGAGCAATTGTAGCTCTTGAAGCAGACGGGGCAGATAAGTTCTTTGGTGAACCTGCATTATCCGTATATGACTGGCTTCAGACAAACAGCGAAGGAAAAGGTGTTATCCAGATTCTTGACTGTCAGAAGCTTATTCTTCACCCTCGTACATATTCAACATTCCTTCTTTGGTTGATGAGTGAACTATTTGAAGCTCTTCCTGAATTGGGAGATGTTCAGAAGCCTAAGATGGTATTCTTCTTTGATGAAGCACATATGCTTTTTGATAATGCACCTAAAGCACTTCTTGAGAAGATTGAACAGGTTGTTAAACTTATCCGTTCAAAGGGTGTAGGTATTTACTTTATTACACAGAATCCCAAAGATATTCCCGACGGTGTACTTGCTCAGCTTGGTAACAAAGTTGAACACGCATTAAGAGCATATACTCCCGCTGAACAAAAGAGTGCCAGAGCTGCTGCTACAGCATTCAGAGAAAATCCTGAATTTGATACTTATACCGTTCTTCAGGAACTTGGAACAGGTCAGGCACTTGTATCCGTTCTTGGCGAAGACGGTATTCCTACAATTGTTAAGAAGACAAAGATTCTTCCTCCTCAGAGTCAGATGGGTACGCTTGATGATTATGACAGAGAAAGAGAGATTAAATCCTGTTTACTTTTCTCAAAGTATTCTCAGGAAATTGACAGTTATTCCGCTTATGAATTCTTACAGAGAAGACAGGTAGAATTAGACAAGCAGGCAGAAAAAGATGCAGAAGCTAAAGAAGCAGCAAAAGCTCAGGAAAAAGCTGATAAGGAAGCTGCAAAAGAACGTGAAAAAGCAGAAAAAGCAGAAGCTAAAAAGAAAGACCAGAAGAAGAAAGCAGTTAAAAATGCTGCTAAATCTGTTGCAAGCTCTACTGCAGGTACTATTGGCCGTGAAGTAGGTAAGTCCATCGGTAGCGTAGGCGGTAAGTTTGGTAAGACAGTAGGCGGAAACCTTGGTTCTTCTCTTGCACGTAACATTATCGGTACATTATTTAAATTATAAGATTGATAAGTAATAAATATTAAAGCCCGGTTCCTTGAACCGGGCTTTTAATTTTATAGGAAATAATATGTCGATAAGTTCTTACTGCTTTGAATCATAAAACTCGCGAATAATCTTTTCTGCGGGTTTTGCATAGACATCATAATTCTTCTGATTTTCGATATCCTTGGGATTATAAAGTCTTGAACCCCAGGCCCAAAGGCAGGTTCCGCCGACCCAATCACGCTTGCTGCAGGCTTCAAACATAGCTTTATACCATTCTGCCTGTCCATCTAAGTCACTTTCTTTACTTAAACTCCAGTCATTGGGTGTATACTTGGAATCCAGCACGGACATACACCCGCTTTCTGCAAAGAAGAAGGGCTTATTATATTTTTTAACAACCTTTTCTATACGATCAAGTTCCTGTTCCCATTTATTAACCGGATAATAACCGCTCGATGAAATAACATCTACGGCGTCCCACCAGGTAACATTGTGTTCCTGATACTTATCGGTATTATAAGAAATAAGTCCTTTATAGACTTTTCGGATATCGGAAATAAGCTTACGCCATTCGGCTTCTCTGTGTTCGCTCATTACCATTTCACAACCGGGAATAAACATCTCACAACCGGTTTCCTGAGCCACCTTAGCAAACCGCAGTTGAAATTTTGTGTAAGAAGCAAACCAGTTACTCCACTTAGGTTCACAAGGAACATCTTCGTCAAAGAAATTAATGTGGGCTCTCCATGTACCGTTTTTACAGTTTACGGTAGGCTTTATGGCAACTTTCATACCAAGATCTTTGGCAAAGTGAATCATCTCGGTAAGCTGGTCTTCGGTACAGGATTCTTTTCCCATAAATATGGTTTCAGACTGAGGAGTATCCTGTAATGCATTGGGAATAAAAATTACAAAATTTGCGTGAGTCTGTTCTTTCATTTTTAAGAAGCTCTCTTTAGATTCCTTGGAGCAAAGATATTCACCGGGACAAAAGGGAGCAAATGTCATTCCGCAAATATAGTCCATGACAAGCCTTTCCAACCGAAGTTATTAAATGATTATAAAATAATGTAATAATCGATAATATTTTCAACTATACTATAGATTTTTATTCTCTTTTTCGATATACTCACACTATGGAAAAATTGTAAATTTCTATTTTTCGGAGGTCCGATGAACTCTCTTTTTGAATATACAGATACATTACGGGCACCTTATGAGGCTTTTTTGTTCGATGCGAGCAAGGAAACCTTTCCTGTTCGTGCTCATTGGCATTATTTTGTTGAAGTCTTGTATGTTCTGCAGGGTAATGTTGAGGTTACATGCGACTCCGAAAGCTTTGTAGTCGGTCCCGATGAAGTATTTATTTGCCCGCCATCGTCGGTTCATGCGATTTATGCCGCCAGTTACGGTGCGCTCAGATACTATGTTTTAAAATTCGATTTAAACCAGTTAGAATCTTCTGTTCATTCATCAGAGAGTGGAAATATCAGATTTACATCATGCTTTCCTACCAGTATGCCAAGAACAGAGGAGTTTTTAAAACTTTCTTTAAGATCTCAGGAACTTGAAAACGAACGTAATAAAGTTAGAGATATATTTGAACGTTGTATTAAAGAATTGAATGGAAGAGAATTCGGTTATTTGTCCATTACCAGATCTTATATTTGCGAGCTTCTTATTCAGTATATGCGTCGTCGACGCGCAATGGGTCTTAAAATAAATGAAATAACAGAATCAAAAGAATCAAACAGTATCAATACTATTACTGAATACATAGACGAGCATTTGAGTGAAGAATTAAGAGTGGAAGATTTGGCAAAACGCTGTAATATGAGCTACTCATACTTTGCAAAATGTTTTTCTGAACTGTATGGTCAATCCTGCAAGCACTATATTTCATTCTTGAGATTATGCAAAGCGGAAAATATGCTTCTTTTTACAGATTATGATTTGACATATATAAGTCAGGAAACCGGATTTTGCGATTGTTCGCATCTGATTCATGCTTTTAAAGAGAAAAATAAAGTGACTCCTCACCAGTACAGAAAAATCCATGCAGGAGAAGGAGCCAAAGAATTTTAAGTATATTCTTTCATTTCTATGTATTTCAAATTACCGCCGTATAAATCAAGCGCGCTTCCGATTGTAAAGTTTAACTTTCCGTCGGAGGCCTTTTTTATTAATTCGATATCATCTGTGGAAGCTATTCCGCCTGCATAGGTAATAGGAACATTGGTTTTATCATATGCATCTGCAAGAATTTTTATCAGGCTCTTATCAAGACCGGATTTTTTACCCTCAACATCAACACCATGAACCAAAAATTCATCACAGTATTTCGCAAGCTTTATGAACAAATCGGGAGTAACTTCTTCGCCGGTAAATTTCTGCCATCTGTCGGTTACTACATAAAATGCATTGTTTTTTTTGCGAGCACTTAAATCCAGAACAATGTGTTCTTTGCCCACAGCATCAACAAGCTTATTTAGATTAGCATAGTTTACAAGCCCATCTTTAAAAACATAGCTTGTAACGATTACATGAGAGGCACCGGCATCAATATATTCATGGGCATTATCTGCATTTATTCCGCCCCCAATCTGAAGACCTCCGGGATATGCGTTAAGCGCATTTAATGCTGCTTCCTTGGTTGCATTGAAATATTCACTGTCAGAAGCATTTAAAATAATGACATGAGCGCCTTTTATTTTGTCCTTTTTGTATAAAGAAGCGTACCATGCAGAATCCTTTTCGGATACAAAATTGTCTAAGGCCATATTGCCCTCATCGGAAAGAGAGCCGCCTACTATTTGTTTTACTTTACCGTTATGAATATCTATACAGGGTCTGAACTGCATTTTTATTACCTTTAGCCGTTGAATTTAATTACTAATACATCATCAATAATCTGAATACTGTCTTTTGAAGGGAAATTGCTCATTCCCTTAAACTGATTTGTTTCAGATAATGCTATTTCTTCATTAAGATCAAGTATAGGGAAAGTGAAATTACAGTATCTTTCCATAAACGTCTGGTAAGAACCTGAAGAATTACATACATAATCACCGTCTACACCAAAATATCCGCTTAAATCATTTTTTGTGATATCAGTTTCGGGATAGTAATTTCTGTCGGGGAAACCGCCTAAAATGGATATAGGCATTCCGGCTTCATATCCTTCCGTCTGCTCTATTCGGTCTATGAGCCTGACACTCATAGCGTAAGTTTTCTCGTAACGTTCGTTTAAGTTAAAGTAAGCTATATTTGAAGCTACAGAGCACTGAAGAATAAATATGAAGGCAAAAATGACAAAAGAACAGGATACAGCGGTTTCAAACTTAATTGCCGCTTCTTTATTAAACATAGAGATAAGTGCCACAAAGAAGAGCATAATAACCACCCAAGGGAGACGCATCAACAAATGGAAATATGTGTCGGGCGACAAAATGGTAATAAGGCATGAGCCGAAAGGAACGCAAAGCCAAAGAACCAAAAGTAATGCAATATTATGTGGTGCTTTGTAAGTTTTCTTTTTTATAAAAATATAGATAAATGAAACAAGTCCCAAAGCCATAAAGAGAAGGTAGGAATATTTCATAACCGCTGTGGCAGAAAAACATCCGCCGTATCGAACAAAATAGTAAAAATTGTCAAAGGCAGCTTTTAGTCCTCTTGGGAGCTCGGATAAAGAAAAACTGTTTAATTTGTCGGTACCCTGATATCCGGAAATAGCGGTTCCTCTGATTTTTAGCATAATATTAAGAGAGATTATATAAAAAGCATATCCACCTATTCCCATAACCACATATCTCCAGGCTTTGGAAAACAGTTCTTTTGTCTTGGAGTTATTTAAAATATCAAGCATCAATCCAAAAATGCAAAGCAGAATGGTAAAAGAAAATTCTGCCTGATAAATTCCAAGACTTAAGCTTAAAAAAACAGTACCTCCAATAAAACCAAGCTTATATTTGCATGTAAAATAATAAGCCATAACGGCCAGAAGAACGGCCAGCATATAACCATCGATTGTGTAGGAATATGCAAAATTAGATGCTACGGAGGGAAAAGTTACCAGGAGGCCTCCGGCAAGAACAGGGAGGATTTTTCCCTCAATATTAAAAATGTCTACGATAAGTGCGGCCGCCACAGCCAGATAGAAGATAGCAAGAATTCCGTTTATAAGAGGAAGGTCGTAGTAGGAACCTACACTGCAGGCATAGGTTAGAAATTGTCTTCCGGACGTTATCATATCCTGGTCGGAATAGATGTTCCACATGGAATCAAATGTTAATAAGTTATTGGTCATAGCAAAAAGATGTGTCAAAAGACCAATAATCATTGTGCTTAGGAATGCTCTTTTACATTCGGGTCTTATTTTTTTGACTATGGAAGACCAGATTTTATCTAAAGTCATATTTTCCCTCGAATAATATATGTAAATATCTCGTTTTCAGTATGTAATAAGCCTAAAATACTTCTTTTTGATTATATAAGAGAACCCTTAAAATGACAATAAAACGGTTTTAAAATGATTTGTCAGACTTTATGAATTTTTCTTTACAAGGTCTTTTTATAATGCGATAATGAAAAAGATAAAAACGCATTTCGGTGGTTTTTTTTTGCCCAAATGCAGTAACAACTTAATAATAGAACGTACGTAATGTACACAAAAGGAGTTATTGTATGAAAATGATCTACAACGTAGAAGACAAGCCTTCATTTGGTAAGACTATCGTCTTCGCATTACAGCAGATGCTTGCTATTCTTGCAGCAACAATCGCTGTTCCCGCTATCGTAGGTAACGACATGTCCACTTCAGCAGCTCTTTTCGGAGCAGGTGTTGGTACAATTGTTTACCTTCTCTTCACTAAGTTCAAGAGCCCCGTATTCCTTGGTTCTTCATTCGCTTTCATTGGTTCTATGTTCGCTGCTTTTGCAGGTGCTACATCAATGCAGCTTGGATACCTTGGTATGATTCTCGGTGCAATATTTGCAGGCCTTGTTTATGTAGTACTTGCTATCATTGTTAAATTCGCAGGTGTTGCATGGGTAAACAGATTAATGCCCGCAGTTGTTATTGGACCTACAGTTGCTATTATCGGTCTTTCTCTTGCAGGAAATGCTATCGGTGATTTCACATCCGGTCCTAATCCTTACATTGGTATTCTTTGTGGTTTGGTTACTTTATTCGCTACAATGGTTTGCTCTGTATTCGGTAAGAAAATGCTTAAGATGATTCCTTTCATCATTGGTATCGCTTGCGGTTATGCTGTAGCAACAATTATTACCCTTGTTGGCGGAGCAGACTATCAGGTAGTTGATTTTTCCAAGTTTGCTACTATGCAGTGGTTTCCTAACTTCACATTCCTTGTAGCATTTAAGGGATTTGGCGAAGTAACCGGTTCATATATCGGTACTATTGCCGTTGCTTACATTCCTGTAGCATTTGTAGTATTTGCTGAACATATCGCTGACCACAAGAATCTTTCTTCTATTATCGAAAAAGATCTTCTTGAGGAGCCCGGTCTTCACAGAACACTTCTTGGTGATGGTGTTGGTTCTATGTGTGGTGCATTCTTTGGTGGAT
>JAKSRT010000119.1 GCA_024403485.1 Lachnospiraceae bacterium | reverse complement strand
TCCGGTCAACAATAAAGGTGCCGCTTCCCTGCACTTTTTCAATCAGACCTTCGTTAATGAGTAAATTCTGGGCATCCCTTACGGTCTGTCGGCTTACATGATATTTTTTGCACATAAATGCTTCCGTGGGAAGTTTGTAAATCCCCTGTTCCGATAGTTTTCTGATTTCGGTTTTCAACTGGTCTGCCAGCCACTTATACTTGATAGCCATATACGTCTCCGATACAAAGTGTTGATATAAAAAACAAATATTATGTTAAAAAATTTTAACTATTTCAGGTGCGTTACAACAGTAAAAAAACACAAATATACGAAAAAGAAGAGAAAATCGGTTGATATTATATTACCGGATATTCCGGTATTTATGACAAATGTGCAAGTTGCACAAGCAAAAAATTGGTACTTATAGCACGGAAAAAAGAATGAAATAATAATGTACCGTAAAAAATTCAACCAAAAAAATGAAAAAATCAAACCAGATACAAATTTGTATTATATTTTCATATTAGCACTGAAAATTTGTATTGTAAATAAGTCACGAACATTGATTTTAAAAGGTTTTTCGATTGACCACTAAATATAGTGATGATAATCTTTCCTTAGCAAGAAACACTTGCATAAACAAATATCTTTTGGGAGGAAAAGAAATGAAAAGAAAGTTAGTAGCTTTACTTTGTATGGCAGCTATGGTTGTCGGCCTTGTAGGTTGTGGCGGCGCAGGCGGTGCCAAGGGTAACATTAAGGTTGGTATTATCAACAACGACCCCAACGAGTCCGGTTATCGTACAGCAAATGTTCAGGATATGAAGGACACATTTACAGAAGCTAACGGTTATGACGCTCAGTTCGCTTACAGCTTACAGAACGCAGAACAGATCGCAGCAGCACAGCAGATGATTCAGAGTGGTATTGATTACCTTCTTCTTTCAGCAGCTGATACATCCGGTTGGGATACAGTTCTTAAGGATGCTAAGGCAGCAGGAACAAAGGTTATCCTCTTTGACCGTACAATCGATGCAGACGCAAGCTTATATGAAGCTTCAGTAGTATCTGATATGGCTAAAGAAGGTGAAACAGCAGTAGCTTGGCTCGCTTCTCAGAACCTTGCTGAGTACAATGTAGTACACATTCAGGGTGCTATGGGTTCAGCAGCTCAGATCGGTCGTTCAGGCGCTTTAGATGCTAAGGCAGCAGCAGAAGCTAACTGGAACATCGTTGAACAGCAGACAGCTACATGGGATGCAACAACAGCTCAGCAGATTGTTGAAGCAGTTATCGCTTCCGGTAAGTCTTTCAACGTTGTATACGCTGAAAACGACAACATGGCACAGGGTGCTGTAGCAGCTCTTGACGCAGCTAACATTTCACACGGTGTTGGTGGTGATGTTATTATCATGGGCTTCGACTGCAACAAGTTCGCTCTTGAAAACCTCAAGAACGGTTCTTGGAACTATGATGGCCAGTGTAATCCTTTCCAGGCATCAACAATTGATGGTATCATCAAGAAGCTTGAAGCTGGTGAAACACTTGCTCAGAAGACAATCATCCTTGACGAGAAGGGCTTCGATGCAAGCACAATCACAGATGATGATGTTGTTAAGTACGGTATCTAATTAACAACCGTAATATTTAAGAAGTAATATTTAGCGCGGTACAGCGTACATTATGGATGTCTGTACCGCGCTATTTAAATGAAAAGATTTGGAAGGAGTGTATACGCTGGTGAAAGAACAATCAGTTTTGGAAATGCGAAATATCCATAAAAGTTTCCCCGGAGTTCGTGCTTTACAGGCTGTTGATTTTACCCTGCGTGAGGGTGAAATTCATGCTCTGATGGGTGAAAACGGTGCCGGAAAGTCAACCTTGATTAAGGTATTGACGGGTGTTTATGAAAAAGACGAAGGAGAAATCTATTTAAAAGGATTCGATAAAGCCGTAACAATAAAATCTCCTCAGGACGCTCAGAATGTGGGTATAAGTACTGTTTATCAGGAAATTACACTTTGCCCGAATCTGTCCGTTGCCGAGAATATGTACATAGGAAGAACAAAAGGTGCCGGACTTAACTGGAGTAAGATGAACAAAGATGCTGATGCAATTCTTCAGTCTCTTGATATTCCTGCTAAGGCAACTCAGCAGCTTTCCACATGTTCAATCGCAATTCAGCAGATGGTAGCGATTGCACGTGCGGTGGATATGGATTGTAAGGTACTTATCCTTGACGAGCCCACATCCTCACTTGACGATAACGAAGTTAAGAAGCTGTTTAAATTAATGTTGAACCTTAAAGCAAAGGGTGTAGGCATTATTTTTGTAACTCATTTCCTTGAGCAGGTATATGAAGTTTGTGACAGAATTACCGTTCTTCGTGACGGTAAGCTTGTGGGAGAATACGAAATTGCAAATCTTCCACGAGTTCAGCTTGTTGCAAAAATGCTCGGTAAAGAGTATGACGATATGTCAGAAATTAAGAGCAAAAACAAAAAGTATGAAAGTAATGATGAAAAGCCTTTGTTTGAAGCAGAAGATCTTCAGTCAAATGCAGGAATCCATCCTTTCGACTTTAACATTAAAAAGGGTGAAGTTAACGGATTTGTAGGACTTCTCGGTTCCGGCCGAAGCGAATGCGTTCGTGCCATTTACGGTGCGGATCCGGTAATCGGCGGTAAGGTAAAGAAAAACGGTGAAGTAATCAAGATTTCCAA
>JAKSRT010000118.1 GCA_024403485.1 Lachnospiraceae bacterium | reverse complement strand
TGCTTCAGTACTTATTTGATCGCATTCAGTAGCATAGAATAAAATGTATTATTTTAGTATTTAGGGGTATGGCGCATGACACCAATATCTGTATGTGTGATTGCAAAGAACGAAGACAATCACATCTCTGAGTGTTTAAAAAGACTCAGGCCATGTAAATTTGAGATTATCGTAGCGGACACCGGATCTGTAGATAGAACAGTCGAGCAAGCTAAAGAGTATACGGATAATGTATATCATTTTGACTGGTGCGACGATTTCAGTGCTGCACGTAATTTTACATTAAGTAAAGCAACAAATGATTGGATACTTATCGTAGACTGCGATGAGTATCTGGAAAATATCAATTTAATGGAATTGGAATATTTCATGGAAGATCATCCTGAAGGGGTAGGACTTATCATCAGAAATAATCCATACACCATTCAAGGTGTTCGCTCGGTTATGTCTGAAAGAATTGGTCGCTTCTTTAATAAGAAGTACTGTCATTACGAGGGTGTTATCCACGAACAGTTAAAACTTTTGGATGGAAGTGAACCGGAAACTTTTGAATTACCGCTAACTTTGTATCATGAAGGTTATGTTTCTGAGTCGGACGCAAGAACCAGGGCTACCAGAAATCTTGAAATGCTTTTGCATGATTTGGCGGATAAGGGACCTTCTCCATATATTTATTTCCAGCTTGGCCAGAACTACATATCATTAAATGATATTGAAAAGGCGGCTCACTATTATGAGCTTGGGCTTGCAATGAATGTGGATCCTCACTCTGCTTATGTGCAGAGTATGATGGAGACATATGGTTATTGCTTACTTGAAATGGAAGAGAATGAGAAAAGCTTAGCTTTAATTGACAAGTACGAGTTGTATGCGGACAGAGCTGACTTTGTATATCTGATTGGAATGATTTATATGATGAATTCCATGTGGGATAAAGCAATTGTGGAGTTTGAGAAAGCTACTACCATTTCTCGGTTTTCCAGAAAAGGCGTGAATAGCTACAGATCATTCTATAATCTTGGTATTATTTCTGAGAAAAAAGGAGATAAAGAAAGCGCGAAAACATATTATAAAAAGTGCGGCGATTTTGAACCTGCAGTAAAAAGACTTGCAGAGCTTAAATAGCAGATTGATGAACTAAGGTGAATAATATAAAATTGC
Organism: Lachnospiraceae bacterium; assembly: GCA_024403485.1. Classification (GTDB taxonomy): domain Bacteria; phylum Bacillota; class Clostridia; order Lachnospirales; family Lachnospiraceae; genus UBA1258. The sequence goes on along the minus strand of JAKSRT010000118.1, from coordinate 1,829 downwards.
GAAGCAATTTTGGAGTCTCAAAAAATAAACCCGATCGTTATGGACCGGGTTTATTAAAAGAAAAAGAGAAACTAAGTTGGATGAAATATCATCTTGCTTGGTTTCTCTTTTTTAACAGTAACTATTAAATAACATGCCGCTGTAAGCGCTTGTGATATAAGGTGACGCGAAGTTCTTGCCTGGATTCTTGTATGCAACAATTGTTTTATTTGCATATTCCATCGGATTAAGTGATACTTCGTTTGTTTTGCGAAGAAGGCTTTGTGTGAAATCTTTCACGGCAGATAAATTGTCTGCGGCTTCACTTCCTGTTACAGAATCTCTAAAGGCTTTTGCATCGATTTCCAAAGAACCATCTAGATTCAAGTTAACACCGGCACCGGTTAGGCCTTCAGCATAATACCTTGTGAGTCGACTCATCTCACCTACAAGACGATTGCTTCCGGGATGTTCTGCGGTAAACTCAGAGGCAACTCTAAGGAAATCGTTGTAACCTCGAACAAGAGTGGTGAGGTTTTCTTGTAACGATTCAATATCGGTTTTTAGACCAATCTTCGTGGTGGAACCTTCTGCTCCCACACCTTGCAGGTTTACTTCGTACATCTTTCCGATGGTGAAGTTATTAGAAGCGGTAGAATAGGCCTCTCCATTAACACTAAACTGTGAATTAGCAGCACCCTGTGTCATATAATCAATGCCCAGGTATCCAATGGCACCAGCCGCTTTACTGGAATGATCTTCCGATAGAGTAAACTGAATCGGTGAACCATCTTTTAATCCGGTTGCTTCGGAGGCGATTCTTAAATACGAACTGCCGCTGTCAGTCTCGCTTGAGTTGACAGAAGCTTCCAAACCAATGTTGGAGTTGTTGATAAGTCGCGCTAAACGATCCTGCACATCTCTGTTAGTATCGCCTTCACGAATCTTGAACTGAAACTCGTAATTTAAATCATTAATATTAATATCGAAAGAGTATGTATTAGGGAATAAGCCCACCGGTTCGTTGTCCGGAAGGAAACGCCCCATATTCACTTGAGGTTTTGCCAGTGCATCTACGGCCAATTCAACTGTAGGTGCCTCATCGCCTTCATCCAGTTCTCCGACGAAGGAGGCAGTAGCAATATCTTCATCGCTTGAGAAGGCTGTCTTCTTATTTAATAGGTCCTCTTCCTCCATGCCGCCAAGGGAAGCAATGGTGTTCTTAAGACTTCTTGCATTCTCTTTCATACCGACAGCAAATTCCTGAGTAGCCGCACTTTGATCAACAATGTACAGAGGAGCTTCTTTATTTAATTTGACAATGGAATTGTAGACACTGCGCAGTTCGCTTTTCTTATGCGTATCAAACGGAGAATTTGACTTCGGCGCATAAGATGTCATATAGAAATTATGAACAGTGTTCATGATAGAATAGTTTGTCATATCTGCCCCTCCTTTCTTCCTTGAATGATCTCTTTGCTGTTTGAAGCAATCCGTGCTTCTTGTTATACTAACCACAGCAAATTGGGCATAGTAACCTATTTAGATAGAGTCATTGTAACACTATAGAAATGCAATAGCAATAGCTTGAAAGCAAAAAAACAGTAAAAACCTTTAAAATTGCGGCTTTTTTGAGAAAAATTGGTTTCAATAGATTTAAGGCAGCAGGGTTTTGGGCGCCGGAAGCTTATCTAACGCCCCCGCGGCCAAACTGGCCCCGGAAAATCCATTTAAGCTTCCGTTTTTGGTCGCCGGAAGCTTTTCTAGCGCCCCCGCGGCCAAACTGGCCCCGGAAAATCCATTTAAGCTTCCGTTTTTGGGCGCCGGAAGCTTATCTAACGCCCCCGCGG
>JAKSRT010000117.1 GCA_024403485.1 Lachnospiraceae bacterium | reverse complement strand
CACATCCACCACAGCACAATGGGTATCTGGTGTGACTGGGAAGCTCAGGGAACACGAATTTCCCAGAATCTCCTTCATGACAATCAGAGACCTGCTTTTGCAAAGCCTTTAAAGGGCGGTATGATGTCGCAGGATATCTTCGTAGAAGTAAGCCACGGTCCCACACTTATCGACAACAACATCCTCCTGTCAGACGTAAGCTTCAGATTCGCAACACAGGGTGCTGCTTTTGTACACAACCTTATCTGTGGATCCTTCACCTGCGTAGGCGGTGGAACTGCTCCCAGATATACTCCGTATCACATTCCTCACCGCACCGAGGTTATGGGCTTTATGACTTTCCTTCATGGTGACGACAGATTTTATAACAACATCTTCATTCAGAAGCATCCCGACACCGATTTCACAACTCTTCGTGATTCCAGTGAAGGCACCGATACCGAAACCTGCAAGGTCGGAACCTGGGGCTTTGACGAATACCCTACCTACGAAGAATGGGTTAAGCCTTTCGACTTATCAGTACCTGCTGACATGGGCGGACTTGCTCCCTACCACGACGGACATCTTCCCGTATGGAGTGAAGGCAATGTTTATTTAAACGGTGCAAAAGCATGGTGTAAGGAAGTTAACGGACTTACAATCGATAAAAGCGATGCTTATGTAGAACTTATTGAAAAAGATGGTTCTTGCAGCCTCGATACCAATATTTACGACATCATCGGCAGTTTTAGCGGCAGAATGGTAAACACCGAACTTCTTGGCAAGGCCTTCGAACCCGAACAGTATTTTGAGAATCCTGATGGTACTCCAATTCAGTTTGACAGCGATTATCTTGGTGAACACCGTGGAGTCGATGTAATTCCCGGACCCTTCGCCAATGGTGGTCTCTCTTCCAAAATTATTTATTAATAAGTCAAATAGCGTGTGAAATATTCACACGCTATTTTTATGTCATACGCAGACAGCTTCGCCGGGAAAATATTAAAATTTCATTTTCAGCACCATTTTTCTTCAGGAATGATAAAATAAGAATATATGAACGATATCGAGGCAAACCAGTGAAAGTATTTAGGACGCTTGAACGCAAAAACTCCGTAAAGACCGGAATAAAAAGATTAATATTTGTAGCCTTATCCTTCATCATGGAAACAGCTTTTATTGTTATGATGTTCACAAGGCTCGCACACTATGCCGAAATAATAAATATATGTTTCCATATTCTCGGTGCAACAATAGTCCTTGGCATTTACAGCATGAATAAAACCTCTTCAATGAAGATGCCATGGATAATACTCATACTTGCCCTTCCCATTCTTGGAACCTGCATTTATTTGACAATCGGCCTTAACGGTGCCCCCGGACTTATGAGAAAAAGATACGCAACCGTCGACAGCAAAATTATGCCTTCCCTTGAATTCGATTCCGATGCCATTGATTCTCTTAAATCAGCAAACCCCAATGCATACAGTATTTCTTCTTACATTTACCACTACTCAAACTATCCCATCTATAAAAACAGTGGCATTCAATACTACAATAATGCCTCTCTTGCTTATGAGTCCCTGCTTAACGATCTAAAGGAAGCAAAATCTTTTATTTTTATGGAATATTTTGCCATAGAAAACAGTATAGCCTGGAAACGATGTGAAGATATTCTTGTAGAAAAAGTAAAAGAAGGCGTCGAGGTACGGGTATTCTATGATGATATCGGAAGTATCGGTTACGTCAATCTCGATTTTGCCCGTTACCTTGAGTCAAAGGGCATAAAATGCAAAGTATTTAACCCTTGCGGTGTGGGTATCAAGCTCATTCTTAATCACCGCGATCACAGAAAAATTACAATCATTGACGGGAAGACGGCCTACACAGGCGGTTTTAATATCGCCGACGAATATTTTGAAATCACAAACCCTTATGGCCATTGGAAAGATACCGGAATAAGAATAACCGGTGAGCCCGTCAGAAGCTTTGTAATCATGTTTTTGGAAATGTGGCTGTTTGAACGTAAAAGAAAGCAGTCTGTCATCATAAATCCCGAGACCGATATAAATCCGTATCTGGTTTCTTTTGACAAAAATGATGACATCTGTGGATATCTGCAGCCTTACGCAGACACCCCACTTGACAATGAAAATCTTGCGGAAGAAGTCTATATAAGTATCATAAACAAAGCTAACAGCTACTGTTATTTTATTACTCCTTATCTCATTATTAGCGATGAAATGCTACATGCAATTTCTCTCGCCTCAAAGCGCGGTGTAGATGTAAGAATCATTACTCCCGGAATTCCTGACAAAAAGCTCATATACAGTGTCACCCGTTCCTTTTACAATGCACTGGCCAAGAACGGCGTAAGAATATACGAATGGACACCCGGTTTTTCTCATGCCAAAATGTGTGTTTCCGATGACCGAATGGCCACGGTTGGCACAATTAATCTTGATTATCGCAGTCTCTATCACCATTTTGAAGATGGCTGTCTTATAATCGACAGCGATGTCATAAAAGAGATAAAATCCGACTTTATCAGTACTTTTTCAGAAAGCCGGGAAGTTACAGACAAATATAAAACCGGCCGGTCCTCATTTTTAAGGCTCGGCCAGTTAATACTAAGATTATTTGCTGAATTATTATAATTCATGATAATAAGGACATATATCCTCGAAATGTCCGTCTTTCATCCGGAAGCCCTTGGGAATCGTTCCTAACTGGATGAAGCCAAGGCGTGAGTATAAATGACGGGCATGTATATTGTTGGCAACAACCGCATTGAACTGGAGTACTGAGAATCCGCACTCTCTGCCCATCTTAAGGCAGTCACTTACAAGGGCCTCACCAATATGAATCCCACGATGATTGCGGTCCACGGCATAACTTGCATTGCAGATATGGCCGCAGCGGCCTATGTTGTTGGGATGCAGAATGTAAAGACCCTGAACTGTGCCGTCTTCATCTTCCCACACTCCGCAGTAAGTCTGCGAACCGAAAAACTCCTTTCCTGACTCATCGTCAAGATAGTCTTCCTGGGGAAAAGCAACTCCGTCTTCCACTACCTGATTCCAGATAATAACCATTTTATGTATGTCATTTTCAGTATATTTTCTTACGGCCAT
>JAKSRT010000116.1 GCA_024403485.1 Lachnospiraceae bacterium | reverse complement strand
GTGCTCTGAAGGTATAGTTGTTAACACTTCCATCAATATCAGTTTCGGGAACAAACGCCTTTAAGTAAAACTTCTCATACTCATGCTCCCACACCTTACCGTCGGCGATTTTACTTACCACCGGTCTTTCCATAATACCCATAGAAAACCTCCCCAAATTTATTTTTTACTGCTTATAACTGAATTATATTATCAGAATAGCTGACATTCTTCCTAAAAGGTGCTTCTCTTTTATCATTCCTTTGCAAATATTGTTATGTTTGTGCTTTCAAACACACAAGCACAGAAGGCTGTTGTGAAACAAAAGAACCACTGATTACGTCAATATAGCAGGCAGTTTATTTTTAGACATACAAAAAGACCATGCCCCATATGGAAGCATGGTCTCTGTTATTTAATATCTAAGCTTAAAATCAGCCCTTCTCAAGAGCAAGGGTTCTGGTTGTAAGATCACAAACCTCTGAAGGTCCGTAGTACTGGATAGCGCCGGGGAAGGTAAAGCAGGTTTCAACTGCCCACTGTTCTCTGTGTGCTTCGAAGTACTTAAAGGGAGCACCGTCAAGCTCAACGAGAGCCTTTCTGATAACGGGCTTATCCTTACCGTTTCTTCTTTCCATGTTCATCATCTTGGTAATGGGCATACCACCTGCAACCCACTCTTCAGCAGGCTTGGAGATATTGGAAACCTTTGAAAGATATCCTGTGTAACCATACTGAATAAGCATGAATGCATTGTAACCAAGTGAATAGCAGTAATCTGCATCGAAGTTTGAAGGGAATGCACATCTTCCTTCGTAACCGAAGAAGTGATGCTGAGCACCAAACTTACCCTTGTAGGTTCCTGCAGCCTTTCTCTTTGCAAGCTCGTTCTTTACAAGCTCTGAGAAAAGCTTCTCTGACTCAATAAGAGATACCTGTACGTTACCGTGAGGATCTCTCTCAAGGAAGAGCTGCTGCTGAATGCCCTGAGGAAGAAGGTCAAATACCTTGAATGCATCAGCGGTAAGTCCCTGCTTGATGAAATCGTACTTTGCCTGCCAGTTGGGAAGTGCATTGAATTCTTCTGTCTTGCTACCTGCAAGAAGCTCGTTGATTTCTGCGATAAGAGCACCGAATTCAGGAACGAATTCAACAATACCTTCAGGAATGATTGCAACACCGAAGTTGTTTCCGTTTGCTGCTCTCTTCTCTACTGAATCTGCAATGTAATTTGTAATCTGTGCAAGAGACATCTTCTTTGCTGCAACTTCTTCACCGATAAGGCAGATGTTGGGCTGAGTCTCAAGTGCACACTCAAGTGCTACATGTGAAGCTGAACGACCCATAACCTTGATGAAGTGCCAGTACTTCTTTGCGGAGTTAGCATCTCTTTCAATGTTACCGATTAATTCGGAATAGGTCTTGGTAGCTGTATCGAAACCGAAGGAAGCCTCGATATCTTCGTTCTTTAAGTCACCGTCAATGGTCTTGGGGCATCCGATAACCTGAATGCCGGTCTTGTGAGCTGCCATGTACTCTGCAAGAGTAGCAGCGTTGGTGTTGGAATCATCGCCACCGATAATAACAACAGCGGTAAGTCCGTTCTTCTTTGCATTTTCAGCAACGATTGCGAACTGCTCTTCTGTTTCAAGCTTTGTACGTCCGGAACCGATAATATCAAAACCGCCGGTGTTTCTGTATGCATTGATGAACTCATCATCAAATACAACGTAATCATTCTTTAAAAGTCCGTCAGGGCCGCCCTTGAATCCTAAAAGAACGTTTTCCTTGTTGGTAGCCTTTAATGCATCGTAAAGACCGGATACAACATTATGTCCGCCGGGTGCCTGTCCGCCTGAAAGAATTACACCAACTACCTGTTTCTTTGCAACAGAGGTGTTCTGTCCCTTTTTGAAGGTAACTTCGGGCTTTCCGTAGGTGTTAGGGAAAAGTTCAGCAATCTTATCCTGATCTGCTACGCTGGTGGTTGCTGCGCCTTCACTTACACAGATTTCGGCAATACCGTTTCTGAGCATACCCGGAAGCTTGGGTGCATACTCATATCTTGCTTTCTGAAGAGGTGAAAGATTCATATATATACTCCTTTTCGTTAAAAAATTATCGTATTACTCAAGTAAGAATGTTACGCGATTTTGCATAAAAAGTAAATAGATTTAATTGCTTTTTTCTTTTGGAGGTGGCGCATTTATGATGCTGATTGCCTTACCGGTCAAAATATGCGTTAAAAGCTATCTGAGATAAGCACTTTAATCTCATTTTTTCAAAAGTACACTATAAAGCATACTAAAACTCTACTTTTATCCTATGTTTTTCAGCTTCAAAAAAATGGCCTGACGATAAAAATACAAACTGAAAAATTTATAGGAAAAATTTTTTGATTTTTTCCCATAAAAAATGAAATCCTTACATTATTATCGTCAAAGCAAAAGGCCTATACCCCTGATATCCACCGCATAAGCAGAAAAAATACTATAAATAAAACCTGTTATGAAGATTTATAGTGCTGCGGCGCTGATAAATGCAAGCTGTTTTCTATTTTTATCAGTTCGACGAAAAATTGTGTAAAACAGGACCGTAAAAAAGGCCGATTTTCAATTATTATGCAAACACATTTACCAAAAAATGGTCGGCTGAACTACTGTTTTTCAAAACAACTCCTTGAAGGCGGGCAGTCGCATAATGTTATGTAAACCGTTTCAATGAAGACAAACAACAAATCCATTTGTTTTGCCCATTCACCGATGCAGATTAATAAATCCATTTGTTTCACCCATTCACCGATGCAGATTAGCAAATCTATTGTTATGTAAACTCATTCAGTGGTACTGGCCGGTAAGTCTTCTGTCATGCAAATCAGGTCTTAATAAGGCGTGGAGGGGATGATTACAATATTAATGTAATGAAACCGCATCCTAAACTATAATGCCATTCGCAACGTTATGTAAACCTTGCCCCTGAATCATGGTGCTCTCTGCAATGTTATGTAAACCTCACCCCTGGATCACGGCATTCTACGCGTTGTTATGTAAACCTCATCTCCCAATTTTCCTTAAAAAGCCCAAGCACTTCCCCTATGACGCCGCTTTAAGGTCACTCGCAATAGCCCTCTCAAAGGCCTGCTGCCCTGCTCCGTACGGTCAGAGTTTATTCTAACTAAAACTTTAATCTCTCAATTTCCCTTACCAGATTGCGGCCGTAAACCTCGCAGCCTAACTGATTTGGATGAAGGTTGTCGAGGAAGTACTCACTTAAAT
>JAKSRT010000115.1 GCA_024403485.1 Lachnospiraceae bacterium | reverse complement strand
AATATAGTTTAACTACATATATTTATGATATAAACGGCAAAAGAAAATAGCAATATTATAAGGTCATTATTCATTGTTTATTCATAATATGAATTGAAATATGCAATTTTTAAATCCGCCGCATATATGTATATTTTTGCTTTTGTGTATATAATTATATTAAACGGAGTGTACAGCTGTCCGATGCTAAAAGAGAAACTCGGTTTCGAGATAGTGACTATCGAAATTAAAAGGGAATATAGGAGAAAAGAACATGTACCGAAAAAGTCTTAAAATAAAGAACATTGAGATAAAAAACAGAATAGCAATTCCACCGATGGTTTGCTTTAACTGGACCGATGACTCAGGTTATGTGGTTCAAAAAAATGTAGACCACTACAGAGAATTGGCTGAAGGTGGTGCGGGACTTATTATAGTGGAAGCAACCGCAATTACAAAAAGAGGTCGCTTGGCAGATACCGAACTTGGACTCTGGGAAGACAATCAGATCGAAGGATTCAAAGAGATAGTCGATAATGCCCACAAAAACGGTGCAAAGATATTTATCCAGCTTGTTCATGCCGGCGGTAACGGCTCTGCCGACGACGCAGAGGGACCAAGTTCTTATACAAACTTTAGAGGCATAACCTGCAGTGAGATGACCAAAGAAAGAATAGAGGTTACCTGCAAGGATTTTGCGGCAGCAGCATTACGCGCTAAGGCGGCAGGCTTTGACGGCGTAGAACTTCACGGCTGCCACGGATATTTGATATCTGAATTTTTTAACAGTCGCGTAAACAAAAGAATCGATGAGTACGGCCGGGATAAGGCATTATTTGCAAAAGAAGTAATAACTTCGGTCAGAGAAGCGGTGGGAGATGAATACATTCTCGGTATCAGAATAGGCGCATTTGAGCCGCTTTTGGAAGATGGCCTTGATCATGCAAAGGCTATTTCCGACATGGTAGATTTTATGGATGTTTCCTACGGCGGCGACTGTGATGGAAGCTCACCGGAAGGATATCCCTGCTCGGAGGCGGTTTACGGTGCATCATGCATAAAGAATGAACTTCCGAATATGCCGGTGTTTGGTGTTCATAATATTAACAGCAAAGAGGATGTTATTAATGCCTTGAACACAGGAATTGATATGGCGGATATCGGAAAAGCATCGTTGGTTGATCCTGCATTTGCCAATCATATAATGAATGGAGAACCTGAAGGACATTGCCTCCACTGCAAAAACTTTTGCAGATGGAATCCCCGTGAAATGGCAAATCCGGAGCTGAAGTGCCCCGGGGCGATGAAACTAATTGCACAGAACCTGTAAAAATAAAAGACAACTCCCGGAAAAGTGATTTTCGGGAGTTGTTTTTATAATCTAAACTTTGCACTCAGGTAACTTAGTTCTCTTCACCAAGAGCCCACTCAAGAGCAGCTTTAAGCTGTGCACGCCAGAAGTTAAAGTCGTGTATTCCTGGACCGGCAAAGAAGGTCACCGATATACCGATGGACGTAAGATATTCGTTCATATTCTTATTGGGTTCAATGAGAAAATCTTCGGTTCCGCAGGCCATGTAAATAAGAGGAGCCGTGGTATTACTGTCCATGATCTTTTTTGCCAGGACTTTTGGATTGTTATCTGAGGTTTCAAGCTTGCTTAAATCGCCAAACATCTGCGAATAATAGGCATAGTTGGCGACGGGATTTGAGTCGCCGGGTTTCATATTTTTAAGTCCGTCCACTAAAAGAGCTGAAGAAAAAGCTAAAATTCTTGAGAAGGTCTCGGGAAACATCAATCCTGTGTGGAGAGCGCCAAAGCCTCCCATTGATAAACCGCCTACATAAGTATCTTCACGGTCGTTAGAAAGACCGAAGGTTTTTCTTGTATAGTCGATAAATTCTTCGCCCACATAATCTGCATACTTAAAACCGGTTGCTTCCTGGTTAAGATAAAAGCTGTTGTCTCCGCAGGGCATAAAGAAGTTGACATTGTACTGATTTGCCAGGTCACCTAAAGGAGCATTTGTAAACCAGTCGGTATCGGCTCCGCTGTAACCATGTAAAAGATAGATATTCTTTGTGCCACGCTTATAGTGCGGATTGTCATCTGTGGGCCAGGCGCAGTCATTGCAAAGAACTGCGGTGTAATGTACCGGCCTCGCCAGAGTTTTTGAAAAGAACATTGCATTTAAATGTGCCATAATAAATCCCCCATTATTTATGAAATGATATGACAAGCTTTTGCTTATCTGCTAAAAAGACTATATAAATTATAACAGTGACCCGATTGATTCACTAATCGAAATAACCGCAAAATAACCTCAATAGTTGCTATATATTGCTTTTTGCCCAAGTAAAAGGTATAGTTATTACTTGGATACGCTTTAATGCGTTAATTCGATGACAATGTCTATAAATATAAAATCGGAGAGTATATGATTAAAACAGTTTTATTTGATTTGGACGGAACCTTGCTTCCGATGGACAACAACGAATTTACAAAATATTATTTCGGACTTCTTTGCAAGAAGCTTGCTCCCAAGGGCTATAAAACCGAAGAACTTATCGATGCCGTATGGACAGGAACCGCTGCCATGGTAAAGAATGACGGCAGTCGCCCCAATGAAGATGCTTTCTGGGAAAAGTTTGCACAGATACTTGGTCCGCAGGTTCTGGATGATAAAGCTACCTTCGAAGACTTTTATCAGCATGAGTTTGACGGGGCAAGGGCGGTCTGTGGTTTTGATCAGAAGCTGGTTGATATTGTTAAATATTTACATGAAAATAATATTCGTGTGGGACTGGCAACAAATCCTATTTTTCCTTTGATTGCGACGGAAAAGAGAATAGACTGGGCCGGTTTTAAACCCGAAGATTTTGAAATTGTAACAACCTATGAGAGCATTGGTTATTGTAAGCCCAATCCCGAATACTATAGCGAAGTGCTCCGCCGTATGGGGGCTAAGCCTGAAGAATCGCTTATGGTAGGTAATGATGTTAACGAAGATCTTGTAGCGGAAAAAATCGGCATGAAGGTATTTTTGTTAACCGATAACGTACTTAATAAGGATAACAAAGACTATTCATCATATCCAAACGGTGACGCGGTTGCACTTAAGGCATATATTGATTCTTTGATTGTGCAGGGTGAGTAGTTGATAGAATATTCTTTCTAGTTTTGATAATAAAATGTGTGGTGATTTGTTTTAGAGTAAAGAGGAGGTGTGAAATTATTATTTTCACACCTCTTTTTGGTTTGCGCGCCATGGGCGCGCTCTAACGGGTGCAAGTCCCGAACACGCCCAGATA
>JAKSRT010000114.1 GCA_024403485.1 Lachnospiraceae bacterium | reverse complement strand
TTGTAAGCAGCTGCGTAACCTTATTCGATGCGGTATATGATGCTATTACGACGGAGCCGAACAGGTTGAGGGCCGATTGTACCATAATTGTCCCAATTGCCGTTATTGAATACTGCAGGGCCATCGGAAGGCCGATTCCGATTTGATTTTTAATAATCTGATTGTCAAGGGATGTTTCACCCTTAACAGGCATAAGCATAGGAACTTTCTTAGCAATATAAATCATACAAAGAATTCCCGAAATTGCCTGGCTTAAAATGGTTGCCCATGCCGCCCCCGCAACTCCCAGCTTAAACGGAACAATAAACAAAAAATCGAAAACTATGTTTAATCCTGCGGAAATAACAAGAAAATAAAGGGGAATCTGCGAGTTTCCCACTGCTCTTAGCAAAGAAGCCGCCATATTATAAAGCACGGTAAAGCAAAGGCCCGATACAATAATTATAATGTAGCTGTAAGACATATCATATATATCATCGGGTGTATTCATAATGTTAAGCAATTTAGGCATTCCAAGAATACTGATTATTGTTATGATTACCGTAAAAACCAGAGACAGGAACATTGTACAAAGTGATGCGGTCCTTACACCTTCTCTGTCTCCCGCTCCGAATTTTTGAGCAACAATAACCGTAAAGCCGCCTGAAAGTCCCACTGTAAAACCAATTATCAAAAAATTGATGGTACCAGTTGCTCCGACAGCAGCCAGCGCATCAAATCCGACACACTTCCCCACTATAATGGTATCTACCATGTTGTAGAACTGCTGAAACAGGTTTCCCAATATAACCGGATAAATGAATTTTAAAATAAGTTTGAAGGGACTTCCCTTCGTCATATCAAGTTCCATATCACACCTCTGCAGATATCGTGAATATAAAAACGGTGCAAATTCACCGTCGTAACAGTCATAGTAATTGATTGAAATTATACTCATTAATCTAATCAATTAGCATAGTAATAATCTATGAAAAATCCCCCAAATAATATCATTTTTCGATTGAATTCATACAACCGCTATGGTATTATTTTTAAAATACTAATTTACGAAAGTGAGGGCATTATGAACGCTATTGAATGTATTAAAACCAGAAGAAGTATTCGTACCTTTACAGATGAACCCGTTTCTCATGAATTACTTGAAGAAATCGTTGAAACCGCTCGTTTTGCTCCCAGTTGGAAGAACACTCAGATTGCAAGATATGTAGCAGTTGAAGGTGCAAAAAAAGAAGAAGTTGCTTCCACCTGTTTCAAGGCCTGGATTGGCAATGAAGAAATGGTCAGAAAAGCACCTATGGTTATTGCTCTTACATATGTAAAGAATCGTTGCGGTTTTGAAAGAGACGGATCCTATTCCACAACCAAGGAAGATCGTTGGCAGAACTTCGATGCCGGTGTTGCAGCTCAGACATTTTGTCTTGCGGCTCATGAAAAGGGTCTCGGAACCGTTATTCTTGGTATTTTTGATGAAAATGAAGTTGCAAAAGTATTAAATCTTCCTGAAGATCTTGGTGTCGGTGCCTTTATCGTTATTGGTCATCCCAATGTTTCTCCCGATGCTCCCAAGCGTAAGGAAGTATCTGATTTACTTACATATCAAAGTTAATTATAAAAGAGAAGGTACTCCCTTCTCTTTTTCTTTGAATAAATATTATATAAAGGAGAATTTTTATGCGTCATCTAATGAGTCCCTTAGACTTTAGCGTCGGCGAGCTTAACAGACTTTTTGACTTGGCCAATGATATGGAAAAAAATCGTGATAAATATGCTCATATTTGCGATGGAAAGAAACTGGCAACATGCTTCTACGAACCTTCTACCCGCACAAGGCTTTCATTTGAAGCCGCTATGATGAATTTAGGTGGCAATGTTCTTGGCTTTTCCGAAGCTTCCAGTTCATCAGCCTCAAAGGGAGAAAGCGTATCCGACACAATCAGAGTTATCTCCTGTTACGCAGACATATGTGCCATGAGGCATCCCAAAGAAGGCGCACCTATGGTTGCTGCCTCCCGCTCATTGATTCCCGTAATAAATGCAGGTGATGGTGGCCACCAGCACCCGACTCAGACACTTACCGATCTTTTAACAATAAGAACGCTTACCGGAAGCCTTGAAAATTTCACAATAGGTCTTTGCGGAGACCTTAAGTTCGGTCGTACCGTACACTCTCTTATAAGAGCGTTACTTCGCTACAAAGGAATTAAATTTGTATTTATCTCTCCAGACGAGTTAAAAATACCTGATTACATCATCACGGAATTACAGGAAAAAGAAGCCGACTTTACCGAAGTCACAAAGCTTGAAGATGTTATCGGCAATCTGGATATTCTCTACATGACAAGAGTTCAGCGTGAACGCTTCTTCAACGAAGAGGACTATATCCGATTAAAAGACTTCTATGTTCTTACCAAAGAGAAGCTTGCTATGGCAAAAGAAAATATGATGGTTCTTCATCCCCTTCCCCGTGTTAACGAAATATCTGTAGAAGTTGATGATGACCCTCGTGCAGCATACTTTAAGCAGGCACAATATGGGGTATATGTGAGAATGGCACTTATAGCTACTCTGCTAGGCTTCGCTCCGGAAGTTTTTGATAAGGAGGACTAACAAATGTTAAATGTAGGAAAAATTGAAGAGGGCTTTGTATTGGACCATATTAAAGCCGGTCAAAGCCTTGATATATATCACAAATTAAACCTTGATAAATTAGACTGTACTGTAGCTATCATAAAAAATGCTAAATCCAATAAAATGGGAAAGAAAGATATTCTTAAAGTCGAATGTAATGTTGAAATGTTAGACTTGGATGTTCTTGGATTTATCGATCACAGCATAACTGTTAATGTTATTAAGAACGGCGAGCGTATCGAAAAGAAAATTCTAACGCTCCCCAGAGAAATAACTAATGTTATTAAATGTAAAAACCCACGTTGCATCACCTCTATCGAGCAGGAGCTTCCACACATCTTCATGTTAACCGATGAAAAAACAGAAACCTACAGATGCAAGTACTGCGAAGAAAAGGCTACAAAAAGATTATAAACAATTACAAAAGTCGTATCTCTCAAATCCTGAGGGATACGACTTTTTTGTAACAGAATAACCCATATTTGATTTCTTTGCCTAAAATTTATTGCCATTACCAAGTTCCATCATCTATTTAGGTGACAAATGTCAAATTCCGGAAGATATTACCTAAATGAAGCGGCTGGTGAGAAGAATCCCGATGGATTTAGGTAATGAAAGCAAGTTTCTGAGAGATATTACCTAAATGATGCGGCTGGCGAGAAGAATTCCGATGGATTTAGGTAATGGAAGCAAGTTTCTG
>JAKSRT010000113.1 GCA_024403485.1 Lachnospiraceae bacterium | reverse complement strand
ACACCTTTCGCCTCTGCCCTCGCAGTCTCGGTTGCCTTTGCCGTTCACCATACCAAATCCGCCGTTCGATCCTTCCGAAGCCACTACCTTAACAGTATCCTTCCCTATTACCAGGGTATATTCCTTACCGTTTTCAAGTTCTTCTCCTGCTATGAGAATAGCATTGGCACTTTTTTTATTGACAAATGAGTAAAGAAGCTTATCACCGTCATAAAGGCTGCATTCTGTTCCTGCTGCAATATTACCGTTTGCAAAATAATCAATAGCATAACACTTTGATCCTTCGGATACAGACTGATACATTCCGGAAGATCCTGAGGCTATTATTGTACCTCCGTTCATTGTAAATGAGCTCTCATAATCTGTAGCGTTATTGTTTGAATCCGTTGAACCGCTTACGTATACAAATCCCCCGTTCATTACAATGACTCCATTTGAATCAAGGCCGTCACCTGCTGCATCCACATATATATTTCCGCCATTAATTGTAAGGCAGGGTGTTTCTAAATCCGCTGCATTGGTACTTTTTCCTTCGATAGCGCCATTATTCTTGCGTGCACCTCCGAAGCCCTGATTATTCACACCTCCGCACGCATTTATTCCATCGTCCAAAGACACCAGACTTATCTCGCCTTCATTGATTACAATGCTGACAGCCTCTAAGCCTTCATTGCTCTTTAATATATTTATCGTACCACCCTGAATACAAAGTTCTTTATCAGCATGTATACCATCATCTTCTGCATCTACAGTAAGTACCATAGCGATAAGCGTTACGGTATTGGCTGAATTTATGCCGTCTCCCTTTGCCGTAATATTAATATTACCGGACTCAATCACCAGTTTTCCGGCTTCTTCATCTGTAACCTTAAGCCCATGTCCTCCTGCGGTAAGGCTAATTTCTCCATCTTTAACAGCCAGCAGCTTTTTACCAACTATACAGTCATCAGCAGCAGCTACATATATCTCACCGCTCATAATGATTAATGATCCCTTCGATACCAGACCGTCATTGTTGTTTGCCACAATGTTCAGTCTTCCCTCACCGGTAATAGTCATGTCATCCTTTGCATATACCGCCCCTGTAGGTGCGCTATCGGATTTATCTGCATATTCTTTTGCATCCTCAATAGTATTAACTGTTCCCTCAGGAAGTAATATCACAAGCTTCTCGGCTTTTTTCTCGTAGATACCCGGACCATTGTCCGAATGAATATTTACATTGTTAAGCACAAGCTGCACTATTGCGTCTTCATCGGCCTTAATATTAATCGTTCCATTAAAGTCTCCTGTCAGTATATATGTACCCGCAGCTTCTATCGTGAGAAGATTCTGTGAGCAAACTGCCCCTGATCCTGAAATTTCAGCTCCCCCATCTGCAAAAGAAATCGAAGTAGCCTCCTCAGCGCTGTAATCGCGGTAAACATCGCTTTCACTGTATGAAACGCCCGAGTCTGTGGCAATAAACTTTGATATTACTACCTCTGTATCTTTATTTGAACATCCGACCAGTGAAAACATCATAACCAAAGAAAGAATTATGTATATAGTATGTTTCATATATTTTTCCTCCTTACAGTTCTTCACTAAGAGCAGATACCTGTCCGCAAAGCACTGTCAGATTTCCGTTTCTTACACGTATTTCGTCAATCATTTCCTTTTCTTTTTGCTCGTCAGCCAGTCTGATTGAATAAGTAAGTTCAAACATTGACCCTAAGTTTGTTGTCTTTGCCTTCAGCAATTTATACTCACACAGATATTTTTTGAAAATATCATCAAAAAGATCTGTATAATTAAGGTTTTCCGGGATAGTAATTTTAAGTTGTTTATCTGTAGACTTTTTAACACCAAAACCTGTTTTTGCAAGAATTATCATAACTGCGGATACCATCACTGTAAGAATGGCCGCATAGCCTATATATCCCATACCGGTCGCTAGTCCTACCGCCATCGTAAAAAATACGCTTCCTATTTCCTTGGCATTTCCCGGAATGCTCCTGAATCGGACAAGACTGAAGGCCCCTACTATGGCAACTCCGGTTCCCAGATTTCCATTAACCATTGTGATAACCGCCTGTACCAAAACAGGGAGTATTACCAGTGTAACAACAAAACTTTTTGAATATTTCTCACTGCAGTGCATATAGCAGGCAGCAATAACCACGCCCAGCACCACCGATATTAACGAACAGATTAATAAATTTCCGATTGTAAGTGTCAAGTTCCCATTTCCTGAATTTAATATACTTTCTAACATATTTTTTCCTTTCTGATATCAACAGTTTTTATTTTTATACTTCTTTTGCAATTCTTTTTTCCTTTATCATGTTCAAATAAGCCTTCCCGTATTTTGAAAATGATGTAGGATAAATCTCCAGCTCTGACAATATATCCGTAAGCCATAAAGGCATAGCCTCCGATACTTTTATTTCCATAAGGCTCTCTCCCGGCTTGAGCAATGCATCTGTTGCTGCACCGTCCATCGTAAAATCTCTCGCTCCAAGCTTAGCTACAATATCACGGTCAAAGGTTATCCTTATATTGCTGTCTTCCCTCCCCTTTAGCGCCACTCTGTCATACCCTATAAAAGTGCTCCTGTTGGGTTTGTATAACTGTATAAAATAGTCGATTTCTCTTAATATTTGAGAATCTTTTGCCGGATAGATTCCTTTGTTAAGGTAGTCCATGGCTTCCTTATAGGAAAGGCAGATTCTTCTCTTATACACTATTCCTTTGTATTTTTTCTTTAGTTCCAAAAAAACCTTGCTTTCATCCGAAAGCTCACAGCCATATGCCCGTAACCTTAGTTTTTCTTTGTACACCGGCTTTTCAATCGACGCTCTGATAATCTTATAATCACAGGTGTCATAATATAAGCTTTTTATTTCAGACCATCCGTATTCATCCTCGTCCATATACGCAGAAAGCCTTTTTCGCATTTCTTCGTACTGCCAGGCAGAAAGCAAATACTTGATTTCTATTCTTTCAAATGTATTTTGTGGCATTCATTCCTCCGTCGCATTTGTTTTCGATTATCTGAATACAAATATAGAATCAGAGTGTGTCCAAAATGTGTTTAAAAAAAGTAATAAATGTGAAAATAGCCGCTTGGGGCATTTTCCCAAGCGGCTATTTCTTATTTTTGAACTCTGTTTAAATATTTTTCCCAGGTAACGGTTATATCAGTTCCTCTCACTTTCACAAGATATGTATATCCCTGACAGCCATCTTCTTCGTCAGCCATCTCTACTTCCAATAGATACCCATCTTCATCCTGCTCTATACAGGGAAGATAGTTTCCAGAAAAGCTTTTTATCAGTGAGTCCCATTGCAGCATGTTAACAGGCTCATCCG
>JAKSRT010000112.1 GCA_024403485.1 Lachnospiraceae bacterium | reverse complement strand
ACTCGCCCGAGCGTTGTTCCTATACAATAATACTTTGTTCTTTTCGCAATGTTTGATAAAATGAGATATGATGTTTACATACCAACTAAGGCGTTGATAAATACTGGAACAGGAGTTTTTAAGTGAAAAAGGAAACAACTCTGGTTTTTACGGGTGATATCGGATTTGATAAATATATGGACGGAAAATGGCGTGATGATGAGCTTCTAGATGAAGAAATCAAAGCTTTTTTAAAAAGCGGTGACCATGTCATAGCCAATGTGGAAGGCCCCTTATTTGACAGTGATAAGAATAAAGCCACTTCGGGTACGGCTTCGCTTGTTCATGCGATGAATCCTGAGGTAGGTGAATTTCTTGAAAACATAGGCGCAGATATCTGGTGCCTTGTGAACAATCATATTATGGACGCAGGTCCCGAAGGTTTAATGGCTACACTTGATAAAGCCGGGGAAAACAATGCTTTGACAATCGGCGTCGGTGCTAACATAGATGAAGCTTCAAAACCACTGTATTTAGACGAAGCCGGCGGAATAGGAATTATAGGTGTAGGTTACCAGAGAGCCTGCAGAAAAGCTTCGGAAGATACTCCCGGATGCTTTAGTTGGAGTGATCTTGAACTTATTGAAAAAAGAATAAAAGAAATAAAAGAGAAATGTCGGTGGTGTATTGTTGTAGCTCACGCGGGAGAAGAGTTTACTTCACTTCCCGCACCGTATACCCGAAAGAGATATATGGATTATCTTGATATGGGGGCGGATATAATTGTGGCACACCATCCCCATGTTCCCATGAACTATGAAACCGTGGGAGATAAGATTATCTTTTATTCTCTTGGTAATTTTATTTTTGATACAGACTACCAGAGAGCCCAGTTTAATACCGAAAAAGGTCTTCTTATTAAGCTTAATTTGAGTGAGGAGTCTTTTTCTTTTGAACCTATGGGCCTGCATATAGACAGGGAAAAAGAACATATTATTAAGGGAAATATTCCGGACATCTTTACAAATGTGGATGAACGGGAGTATAACCTTTTAGAGCCCTTATCTGCAAAGGCATTTATTTCGGCCACGAAGCGTCAACAGATTTACTTCAAACCGGATGTTTATAAAAACGCTACCGAAGAGCAGTGGATGGAAAACTTTATGGAACCGTTAAGAAGCGGAAGAGTTCCGGGCGAAACACTGGATATGCAGATTATTTTGCCAATTGCCAAAGAAGCTGAAAAGGGTGAATGGAAAAAGAGTAAACTTGAGGGGGTCAAGCAATTTATTCTTGAACAGATTTAATTAAAAACGGACTATGGCAATGATATGAAATCATCCATGTTTTGCCGCATTTGAGGTAGATATGAGCTCTAAATCAAAAAACAATATGATGAATATGACAGAGGGAAATCCTCTTGGCCTTCTGATTCGTTTCTCAATTCCCATGCTTATCGGTAACTTATTCCAGCAGCTTTACAACCTTGCCGATTCCGTCATTGTCGGAAAACTGGTAGGCTCGGATGCTCTGGCTGCCGTAGGTGCCACCAGCTCAATTACCTTTATGTTTTTTGCGTTGTGTAACGGTATAGGCTCGGCCGGAGGTATTGTTACCTCCCAGTCCTTTGGACGAGGCGATGAAAAGGGCATTAAAAGATGTATAACAAACACCGGATATATCATGTTTGTTTTCCCTTTGATAGTGGGAATAATTGCATTCTTTATTGCGGGTCCCATTCTTGAGTTTTTAAAAACTCCTGCGGACATTATGCATGATTCGCTTATGTATCTAAGAGTTATGTGCGTGGGACTTATGTTTGTATCCGTATATAATTATATTTCTTCGATATTAAGAGCCCTCGGGGATTCGAAAACACCGTTGTATTTCCTGGTTTTTTCGTGCTTTTTGAATATAATTCTTGATGTGATTTTTGTTTATGTACTTAAAACCGGAGTGGTAGGTGCAGCAATTGCAACGCTTGTTTCCCAGTTTACTTCGGGAATATGCTGTACGATATTTGCGTTTTCCAAGAACCCTTACTTTAAATTTGCAAAAGAAGATTTAGCTGCGGACAGAGACATTATTCTTTCCGTAGTTAAGCTGGGTGTTCCTCTGTCACTTCAGTTCTCTCTGATAGCAATTTCATGTATGGCCCTTCAGCGAGTTGTAAATTCCTTTGGCGCGGTTGCGATTGCGGCATTTACAGCTACAAGCCGTATAGAACAGCTTATCCATCAGCCTTATTCGACACTTGGCAGTTCTCTTTCCACATATACCGGACAGAATTACGGCGCAGGTAAGAGAGACAGAATTATTAAGGGCTATCACCAGGGCCTTATTATGATGGCTGTATTTTCGGCGGTCATGCTTCCCATAATGCAGTTTTTCGGTGCCAATATTATGAGACTGTTTGTTAACGAAGTGCCGGTAATAGAAATGGGAGCCATGGCATTAAAAATTACAAGCTGGTTCTATGTATTCCTTGGACTTATATATGTGGTAAGAGGTGTGTTAAACGGTCTTTCGGATTCTTTCTTTGCACTGTTTAACGGTATAATCGAAGTATTCGGTCGTGTATTTGTACCAACGCCACTGACTATGATTGCAGCTATCGGAGTGTGGGGAATCTGGGGCTCTGTAGGCATTGTGTGGTTTATAAGCGGTGCCACGGCGTGGTTTAGGTATCTGTATTTTATGAAAAAGAAAATAACCATTTAAGTTTATTGGAGAAAAGGTATGTATTATGTTCCCGACGGCACGGTAATGTGCGGATATTATGAATGTGAAGATTGTGATGAAAGATTTCTTGACTTAAAAATAGCACCAAAGCTTGTATGTCCATATTGCGGCGTTGAACCCGACATGGAAATCGGACCCGACGAGGAACTTCCGGTTCCCCATGAAGCAGCCAAACTCATTAAGGTGATTGAAGGCGCCGAGGAAGTTGAAAAGATGGATATGCTTTTAAGCCTGGCAGTAACCGGCGGTGATTATGAATGGCTTTGATTTTTAATATTTTTAAATAGAATAAATATATTCATAAAGCAGTTTATATGTTTTACTATACATATAACTGCTTATTTTTTGGAGGATTACACATGAAAGCTTTATTTATCGGTGGTACAGGTACAATCAGCATGGCTATTACAAGAGCGCTTGCCAAGGATGAAAGATGGGAACTGTATTTAATTAACCGAGGAAACCGTCTGGATGAAATTCCCGAAGGCGTAAAACTTCTTAGCTGTGATATTAACGATGAGGCTAAGGTACTTGAACTTATTGATGGAATTCATTTTGATACGATATGCGATTTTATTGGTTTTGTACCTTCTCAGCTTGAGAGAGACTACAGATTGTTTAAGGGTCGTACAAACCAGTTTATGTATATAAGCTCAGCATCGGCATATCATAAGCCCTGTGCAAGCCATATCATTACAGAGGGAACAGCACTCGCTAACCCTTATT
>JAKSRT010000111.1 GCA_024403485.1 Lachnospiraceae bacterium | reverse complement strand
AAGACAGTAAATGCCTTGTCTTCATCTCCTGCCCTCATCTTAACTTCAACTTTGTGTAAAGCCTTTTCTTCATTTTCAAAAACGATAAACGGATTACAGTGAGTCCAACCAACTATATGAGGATCTATTGTAAGCTTAAGTTCACCGTCAGCATACACTTCAGCAGCACCAACCGAAGGTGATGCAGAATCTTTATATACAATCAACAGGCTCTTACATTCTACTTCCATGGTTAATGGTTTGTTTGTACCTCCGTTGTACATCCAGTTATTCGGAAACTCAGGAGTTCCGTTCAAATCCATGTTCATTTCAACACGCTGAAGTTCTTCATCAACACCGGTAAAATCACCTGCTTCAATAACAGCTTTTATAAAGTTGTCCTTCTTATCAATGAGTTTAACATTTTCAAACTCGCCGCCTATGCAGAACGGAAAAACATCCAAACTTTCTATTTCCGCATCTGCCTCACACTTATCTACTTCGGATAGCAAATGTAAAATACCGTCTGCCATAATTCTGTGGCCGGTATTGGTCGGATGGAAGCAATCATAGAAGAACTGATTCTTTGAAACCACTCTTCCCTCTTCCGGTTTTAAGTAAAACTGTTCTGTAACAGATGCCTTTGTACTAACCATGGGAAGATTAAGTGCATATCCTACAGGGCTCAATCTTTCTTCAAGATTGAAGTCATCCTCAAATACTGCAAACAATAAAATCACCGCAGGCTTTCCGGGACCGTTATATGCTTTTCTCGCTAGTGACTCATAACAGCGTCCGTTGGTCTCATCGCCGGCGTCATTTACAGCAAACTCAATAACAACAACATCAGGTTCAATCTTGCCGTTATCAAGAACATCCCTCTCGTAACGAATCATCCCAAGCTCAGATGGCGTTCCTCCTACCCCTGCCTTGACATAATGAATGTTTTCATCTGTGCTTTTTCCGCACAATCTGCAGAAACCTTCGAAGGTTTTTCTTGCATAACAATTGTTATTAATTGGAATTGCACCCGCGCCCTGAGTAATTGAGCCGCCTATAAAAGCAATTGTTACATCTTCTCCGTTTCTTGCTTTTGAAATGGCTTTTTTAAGCCTTGCATTATTTCCTTTATTGATTAATGATTTTGAAATAATTCCTGCATATCCATCTGATTCGAAGTCAACACTTTCCTCCTCTTCGGGAACCGGTGCATCAAAGCCTTCGTTAAGATAAAACCTTACAGATACCTTTCCAAGCATTCCTGCTTCGGGAAATTCAAATCGAATCTGTCCGGGAATATTATCATCATCAGACCATTCTACCTCGTCAAGATTTATAAGAGCCTCAGCCCCATCTCCTTTAACTGATTTCTTTATTGTAGTTCCCGATACATATGGATCAGTCTTTCCATACATTTGAAAACAGAACAATACTTCCGTATTGTAATCTTCAGTTTCAACGCACACGCCAATTTGACTTACAAGCTTTTTAAAGCCTTCTACGCTTCCCAGAAGCTTTATCTCTTCTTCATCAGTTATATTGCCGACAAGCTTCGCAGAACTTTCCAGTCTTCCGTCACTTTCGTATATAAACTGAACTCCTTTTCCTTCGGGAGTAGGTGCTCCGCAAACGTCTTTATTTCGCATAACAAAAAAAGATTTATCTTTTTTTACAGGATCCTTAGGTGCCTTCGGTTGAAGCAAGGTTTCATTCATGTTACCCATATACAATCCTCCAAATGATAGTTCTTGACTATACAGTTATAATATAAACAGCTTTCTCCACATTCTCTCTAAACCTTGCCTCTTTATTCTCATTTTATGCTAAAGAAAAAGACACCACAAACGTGATGTCTTTCCGAATTTTTAATATATTCTGTAATTACCGCTAAGTGCCAGATAAGCAAAGAAGTATAGGCAGTTATCATAATATCTTCTGTTGCCTTTTCTTAATGGAGTACTAAAGAAGCCTTTGACCCATTCTTCAGACAATTCAGTAACACCTGTTACCAATGCACTTTCTGCGACAGTAGCAAGTATCCCGATTGGATGAAGGGCTTTTTCTTCAACTTTCTCCCCGTCTATCTCATATATACCAAAACTGTCATTTCTATAATCATCAATCAGCGCTTTCTGCATATTTGCACACGCTGCAAGCTGACCCTCATCTATACCGTTCCATATATAATCAAGCGAAATATTTGCTATCGTTCTATATGCATCTGAATAAAACCAGTCATGCCTGTCGGTTGTCCATCCGAGCGGTCTGGACATCGGAGAACCATCGAACTCACTATATTCCGCAGAAAAACCGGTATTCGGATGACACGCTTTTACAAGAAACTTTCTGCTGACATCTGCAGCTTCTTTAAAGAACTCACGGTCCTCTTCATATGCCCATTTGGCGAAGAGAGTATAGAAATGAGGCAAATGATAGGATGGATCTGTATAATCACTTCCGGGAACAAACAGGATTTGATGATTCTCGTTATTAAACATCGGACGACCTTCTCTGCCGTTTGATCCTTTATGAATCATTGCATGAAGTATATCTTTAGCCTCTTTTGAATAATTATATATACCCTCTCCATCGCCCCATCTGTGTGATGCAAACAACAAAGCCATCGCATAATATTCTTCACCGTCCGGCGCAGGACCATATGCATTTTTTGTTCCGTCAGGTTTACATGACCAGGCAAAATAACCTTCATTTTTTCCTTCAGCCATATACATATATGTTTTAGACCATTTCCAGATACGATCAAATTCTTCCTTCATGTCTAACTGGACGCAAATCATCATGCCATAACTCATACCTTCCGTTCTTGCATCATAATTTCCTGTATCCATTATGTATCCCATATTATCATCAACAGGAAAGAACACTTTATCGTCTCCATAGAAATATACCTGTGCAATTCCTTCAAGTATTTTTAATACACGTTCTTCAGATATTCCAAATTTAGTAAAAAAATTCGTATATTCCATGTTTCTCTCCGCAACCTATCTCCTTGTTATGATATTTGCTATTTCTTCAAAACTCATTCCAAACGAAATCTCATAATTACCTACACTGATGACCTTATCATATCCGTTTTGACAAAGATAATGATCAAATTCTACCGCAGATTCAACAAGTCCTGCTTCAAACATTCTCCTTGCAACACTTACCGAACTGTCACCTCTTACAATTTGAATGGATACACTACCATCGCCTTTTACAAAGCCCGTTTCCTCATCCGGAATCGGATCAATAGAATTTGCCGGTTCCTCATCATCGGGAATAATCGGACTTACCGTAACCTCATCCGGTTCCTTAAATTCTATCTCTTCTGCAACAGCATTTTCAGAAACATCCGATTCACTAATCTGTTCATTCGTTTCATTAATTGTTACTTCAGGCTCTTTCACTTCTTCGCTTACAGCCGTCTCCTCACTTACACTTGAAGTAAGCTCGGTAAGGGTTTGCGATTCAATCATCCCAAGTTCATATGCCCTTGCTTTAATCTCGCTATCGGTCATTTTAACCTTTTCTTTTCCACCGATGCCTAAAACAATTGCACCAACTATTAATCCCGCCCCAATTCCACGGGCATATGATTTCAAATTCATATCAACATATCCTTACTTTTTATTTGCAAACAAATCAATAACCAGCTTAACTTCACCAACACCAAGCCCCAGTTCTTTTGCAATAGCCATATTGGACTTACCTTCTTCATGAAGCTTTCTTATTTGCTCATTGCTGTTTTTCTTGCTCTCATTGTCTTTATCAAAATGCAGTTCTACAGACTGAGTCTCAATAGCTTTTTCACTGATAGGGCTGTCTTTCGGACTATCTTTTGACGGAACAACTACTTTATTACTCTTTCCTGTTACCGGCTTTTTAACTGTTCTTGTT
>JAKSRT010000110.1 GCA_024403485.1 Lachnospiraceae bacterium | reverse complement strand
GCAATGATTCCGCTTATTGTTTTATCGTATGTGTTTGTGACAAGACAGATTGTAAAGCCCTTAAGGAGTCTTACGGAGGTGTCTAAAAGGATTGAGGCCGGAGAAGTGGGCAGTACTGTTGAAGCAAAAATGCCAAACAAGGAATTTGAGGGACTTACCGATTCTTTTAACTCCATGTCATCACAGGTAAAGCGCTTAATCGATACGGTGTATGTTGAACAGATTGCCGCAAAGGATGCTCTCATTGAATCACTTCAGGCACAAATTAATCCTCATTTCCTCAACAATACACTGGAAATGATGAACTGGCAGGCAAGAATGAACGGTGATATCGAAACCTCCAAGATGATTGAATCGCTTGGAACAGTTTTGGATTTCAGCATTAACCGAAACCATACAAAGCTTGTAAGACTCGCGGATGAGTTAAGGTGTGTGGACGCGTATTTATACATTATGTCCATGCGTTTTGGTCAGAGACTCACAGTAGAGAAGGAAATAGACGAGGCCCTGATGGGCTTCATGGTGCCCTCACTTATTCTTCAGCCGCTTTTGGAAAATGCCATAAAATATGGTGTTGAGCAGATTAGCCAGGGAAAAATCGTACTTAAATGTTATAAAGCTTCTGAAAACATTTACATTGAAGTCATGAATACGGGAAAACATATCGATGAGGCAGGAATGCAGCATATCAGGGACATTATTGACGGAACCTATCGTCTGGAAAAGGCTGAGCCCGGAATGCATACTTCAATCGGTATCTACAACGTAAACAAGCGAATCAGACTGATATACGGTAATGATTACGGCCTTAGTGTACAGCTTTCAGCTGACGATCAGTTTATTTCGACAATTAAACTTCCTATGCCGCAGGAGGAAGTAAGATGAGAAAAAGAATAAAAAAGTTTGCTTTTGTGATTTGCCTTTTGCTCCTGACAGGCTGCGGTAAAAAGGATGTTATCGTAATTGAAGAGGCAGACCAGGTTGCACTGAATGCGGTGGTAATGCTTGGTATCGGAAATCCTGTGGCCGAGGTTTTTGAAAGTATCTGCAACGATTTTCGAAGCAATAATCCGGAGATTAATCTTGTTGCTGAAAGTAAGGTTTCTGATGAAAACTGGAAGTATTCCGTGGCAGCAGATTTCTGTGTAGGTAATGAGCCGGATGTAATACAGTTTTTTACTGATGCTACGGCGAACCAGCTCATTAAGATGGACAAATTTGTGACGCTGGAGGAAATAAGGCAGGAGTACCCGGAATATGCCGATAATATTTACGAATGGGCCCTTGACCAGGTTGCGAATCATGACGGAGTGAGGCGTGCAGTTCCTACCACAGGTTTCTGGGAAGGGCTTTTCTGCAACAAAGATATTTTTGAAGAGTATAACGTGCCGCTTCCGACAGATATAGTTTCTTTTGAGAATGCAATACTCAAATTCAGGGAAGTGGGAATAATTCCGGTTGCATGTTCAATTTCAAACGTTCCGCATTATTGGACGGAACATCTTCTGCTTACTACTCTTGGACCACAGAAGTACACCGGTCCTTTTATAAGAGTTACTCCTGAATGGGAGGCAGGCCTTGAGAGGCTTGCCGAGTACCGTGAAATGGGAGCCTTTCCCGAGAATACGGATACAATCGACAATTCCTATGCTTCAGAGCTATTTATAAACAAGAAAGCTGCCATGATTCTTGAAGGAAACTGGTTTCTTTCAAACATCAGGGATACGGAAAACACGATAGTATTACCGTTTCCCGGGCTTTGGAAGGCAACCGGTGAGTCTAAAATTATAGTGGGAGGCATGACCTCCGGATTTTATATATCCAGAAGAGCCTGGAACAATCCATTAAAAAGAGACGCCGCTGTTAAGTTTGTAATGGCCAATACTTCTGTGGAAGCGATTGAAAAATATTGGGCCAGCGGAGGCGGAATCACCACAACCGCAACCCCTGTAACGGTTACAAGAAAGTACAATCCGTTGGAACATTCCGCAATGGATTATATAAGTAATGCGGATGGTATGGTGCTTTCCACGGATTCAAGAATTGAGCCGGAAGCCTACAGAGAACTCATAAGCGGAATGCTCGAGGTATCAAACGGCGGAAGCGCCAACAGCCTTTTGGAAAGGGTTTTGAAAACAAATAACATGAATAAGAAAAGATAAGAGTCTGTGCCCGGCGCAGGCTCTTTCTTTTTGCTTAATGTTGCACATATTTGGTTGATTTATCTGGCAAGAATAGGCAAAAAACAACAAATGGATGCCGTGACTTTGAACCCCTCCAAACCTAAAATTATATTAACAAATGACACAGGGGGGTACGAAAATGTCCGGCAAAAAAAAGAAAACATTACTGCTGTTATCGATGGTAATGCCCGGAGCTATCTGGTTTTTACTTTTAAGATATTTGCCGATGCTTGGCATTGTTTTAGCATTTAAGGACTACAAACCGTATCGTAAGGCTCCTACATTCTGGAACAACATGCGAAACAGTGAGTGGGTAGGGCTGGACAAATTTAAGTTTTTGTTTTCAACTCCCGATTCCTGGACTTACATAAGAAATACACTTTGCTACAACATTCTGTGGATTGCACTTGGTTTGGTATTATCCGTAACACTTGCAATCATCTTAAACGAAATTACTCATAAGTTTGTTGCCAAGGCATATCAGACAATGATGTTTTTTCCGTATTTTTTGAGCTGGGTAGTAGTAAGTTACTTCGTACTTGCTTTCCTTGATCCCACAAGAGGTCTTCTTGTGAATGCGCAGATGGCAAAGGGTGAGACACCGATTAACTGGTATTTTGAAGCAAAATACTGGCCGGTAATATTAACCATCTGTAACGTATGGAAAAACACCGGTTACTCCTGCATTCTCTACCTTGCGGCAATTACGGGAATAGACGGAACTCTCTATGAGGCTGCATCGATTGACGGAGCAAGCAAGTGGCAGCAGATCAAATATGTAACACTTCCTCATTTAAGAACCATGATAAGCATTCTTCTTATCATGAACGTGGGAAAAATCTTTAACGCTGACTTCGGTCTTTTCTATTCCGTACCGCAGAATTCAGGAATGCTTTATAAGGCAACACAGGTTATTGATACCTATGTTTACACCACACTGACGGCAACGAGCGATATAGGAATGAGTGCGGCGGCAGGTTTATTGCAGCAGATAGTTGGATTCATCTGCATTCTGATTGCCAATAAGGTAGTTACAAAAATAGATGCGGACAGCAGTTTGTTTTAATGGGAAGGGGTGCATTTTTTATGAACAAAAAAAGAAGAATAAATGCAGTCTCAAGACCGGTAGAACTGATTTTTCACATAATAATGCTGGCATTTTGTTTTGCCTGTATTGTGCCATTCATATTTGTAGTTATTATTTCCTTTTCATCTCAGGAAAGTATTCGTGCAATAGGATTTTCATTTGTTCCAAAGTCATTGAGCGTTAGCGCCTACGAGTATGTTTTTGCACTTGGAAGACAGCTTTGGGTTTCCTATTTCAACAGCTTTTTCATTACTGTTGTGGGAACTGTTTGCAGCTTGTTAGTAACAATAATGTATTCATATGCATTGTTCAGAAAAGATTTTAAGTACAGAACATTTTTTACTTTTTTCTGTTTCTTCACAATGATTTTCGGAGGAGGTCTTGCTCCTACCTATGTTGTATGTAAAACGGTTCTTCATTTAAGCAACAATTATGCGGCAATCATCGTTCCGATGTTGTTGAACCCGTTTAACTTAATCATTATGAGAACATTTTTCCAAAGCTCGATTCCTACCGAGTTGATTGACGCGGCAGCAATCGACGGAAGCGGCGAGTATAACACCTTGTTTAAGATTATTCTTCCGATTACCAAGCCGGGTATAGCTACGGTAGGTTTGCTTACTGCCCTTGCGTACTGGAATGAATGGTTTATTC
>JAKSRT010000011.1 GCA_024403485.1 Lachnospiraceae bacterium | reverse complement strand
ACTTGTATGAGAAGGATTTATTCTTTTCAAGTCTGTTTAAGCAAATAGGTGTTAGTGAGAAAGTAGCTGAAAGAGATGCTTGTATGATAGAGCATGTTATTTCACGCCCTCTATTGGATGTTTAGCTTTCTCTACTTTTCTTTTTTGTTTGATTGCTGTTATATTCCGCTTTTTTCCTAATTTTTCATTTCCATATGTTATCATATTTATAACCACAGATGTAATTACATCTAAAAATTATTCTTGCCTTGAATCATTTTTGAACTTGGAGAACCATGTACTATGAATAAAAAACTTTTACTGGGACTATTTTTTTTCGTTTTGCTTCTGTTAGGATGTGGCGGCGTTAAACCAAACGATGATGTTAGTTCAGCTTACGGTGGGGAGAATATAAACGACGAAGTTTTAAATATTGACGAGGAAATCATCGCAGGCTTAGCCGGTATGAGCAATATTGACAATTCAAAAGATGCTTTTTCAAGAACTGAGTATTTTATGTTTTACGATGAAAATTCAGAAAGGAAAATTTACCTTCCTCAACTTGTTAAGTCTGGTTTAGCAGATAGCATAGGTACAGAAAATGAAAGTGAATATAAAAGAGAAGGTTTTCTCTACTTTGATTGTGATGGTAACGGAAGCAAAAGAAGTATAAGTGGAGAAGGCAAGTTAAATTCATTAAAAGGTACTAAGCTTGGCAGTGATTTGCTCGTAGTATCTGATAAGTTTAATGTATCCATTGAGCAGGATGGTGCGCAGGCAGAATGTCAGTTGGTAGACTTAGACAGCAATATTATTAATCAATTTTCTTTGGATCTTACCAAAACTACCGGTAAATACTTTGATATTTATGACATTTTCTTAGATGTACAAGATTGTATTCATGTTAGAATGGCAAGTTCCGAAGACAAGGATTCTTTGCTCTATCCAAACCTTTATTGCGTCTTTTCAAAAGATGGACAGCTGATTTATCAATATTCAACTAAAGATGACGAGTGGATTGCTTCTTTCCATAAGATTTATGATGGGAAAATTGCCTTAAGTATAACTCCAAAAGAGGGCGAATCGTATAAGAGAATAGCTGTTTATAATAATGATACCGATGAGATGAATGAAACCGATAAAATAAAATGGTTTGACAGTCAAAATCCCGGAGATCATTGGTTTGAAGGCATTACAATGCCGGATTCTAAAAACGTTATTTATGGCTCGGTGTCCGGTCTTTATAAGTTAAATCTTGAGACAAAAGAAAAAGAAACTTTATATAAATGGTCTTTGCACGGAGTTAGCATATCTCAAATCTATGATATGGAATATTCGGGGGAAATGCTTAGATTAGTAATCGAAAGCAAGAGCGGATGCCATTATCTTCAATTGGAGCCTACGGTAAAAGAAGTTGAAGTAAAGGATATTACTTTGGTAACAACTGCATACAGGGCCGAGAAATACAGGCAGGCAGCAACAATATTTAACAGGTTATATCCTGCGTACAATATAGTTATTGAGGAAGACCCTGAAGAGCTTCCGCTGCTTACTAAATTAATAGCAGGGGAAGGACCTGTATTAATCGATTCGGGGCTTGTAGGCTTTGAAGAGCACGAGGACCTTTGGCAGCCTCTTGGCAATATTTTCGATCAGCTCAACTTAACTGATGATTTGGTGCCTCAAACCATTGACTACGGAAGCATTAACGGAAAACTGTACGGTATTACAATAGACTTTTCTGTGCAGACGGTAGTTATAAATGATAATAGTATAGAAAGCTGGAATTACAGTGGATTTAATGACTATATAGCGAACCATCAGAATGTTAAGGCCTTGACCAATAATGATGATTACAGCGGAAACAGTAATATTTTATTTTTATATTATCTTCATGGAATGAATGATAATTATTTTATAGACTTTGAAAATCAGAATACTGTTTTTAAAGAAAAGGAATTTACTAAAATGATGGAAGATATTCCGTTTCCGTATTATTTAAAAGAGGAGCTTGTGCGGGGAGAACCTTTGCTAAACGGTGAAGTTCTTTGTAATCATATTTCGATTTCAAGCCCTCGAGATATGACAATGTACAGAATACTATACGGAGAAGATATTAATTATATTGGGTTTCCAAATAATACCGGAGTGGGTCATTACGTGAGTGGAACCAATCCTTTATGTATAAGAAGCACAGCTTCTATTGAAGAGAAACAGGCAGCATTGGCTTATATCAACATCATTCTTTCTTATGACTGTCAACGAGAAATTGCCGGAGATATTACCTCCATGTTTAGCGTAAGAAAGGATGTACTTGAAGAACAGTTTTCTATGGTAGATGAAGGAACATTATTGTATCTTCCAAACGGGGAGAGTCTAAAAATAGGGAAGTACCTGGACAAGGAAAAGGATTATAAAGCATTTCTGTCAATACTTGAGAACGCCCAGAGAGAAAGTGTATTATCGCCTGAACTAATGGACATATTGCGCGAGGAGTTTGATGCATATTTTAACGGAACTTTGGATAAAAAAGAATTAATCAGTCACCTTGATAACAGAGTGGGATTATATTTGGGAGAGATGTATTAGTGATAAAAAAGCACTGGGGCACGTGGAATCAGGATATATTTACTCATTTTATCAAGTAATAATATAAAACAGACTGTATAATTCAATTATGATATCAAAATAGAAAGGACAAGGAACGTGGAGAATTTAAAGCTTCTTATTGAGGCACTTGAATATATAGATAACAATCTGACAGAATCCATAAATACAGAAGACATAGCTAATCATTTGTATTGTTCCAAATCCACTATTGAAAAGCTTTTCAAGTACATTAATAACATGACTATCAGGGATTATATTATCCGAAGAAGAATGAGTAAAGCTGCAATGGAACTGAGTTCCTATCCGGAAAGAACTGTGCTTGATATAGGAATTCGCTACGGATACGGGAGCAATGAAGCTTTTACAAGAGCTTTTTTCAGCGTATGGCAGGTGTCACCTTCGGAGTTCAGGAAAAATCCCTCAAACTATGAGCTGTTTCCGGGATACAGACTTGACCGGGAACTGATGGAGGAAGAACTTATGAAAGACAGAAAGAAGATTGATATCAGCGAGTTATACGACTGTATTAAAGAAAGAAGAGGCTGTTACCTGATATTGGGAGATATTAAACACCTGGTTCCCATTAATGAGATTTCGGATAAAGCTGGAGATTTAGCCATTATATCAGCCATGAATCGTATGGAAGCCGCTGCCGGTGTTGACGATGTTGTATTCAGAATAGGTGGTGATGAGTTTGTTGTCCTAACCAATTCATGCGATGAGTTATATGCTCGTGAAGTGTGCAGAAATATATTAAGCCATAATGAAGAATGTATTGAATGGGACGGTAAAAAAATCCCGCTTTCAATGTTTGTAAAAGCAGTCAAGTTTGACTCTGAGGGCACACTCAGATATTCGGATTTTTTCTCTATGCTTCATAACGAACTTAGCGACAGTTTGAAAGAATAAACGTAAAGAAATGATTAGAGTAATGAAAGTACTTCCTGAAAAGCAGGGACGGGGAATAGGAAGGCAGTTATTTAACGATAAATTTACTATCTTATGTAAAGTCTATAAAGAAATTGTATACAATGACCGATATATGCTATGAGATATAGCAAAAGAATGCAAATGGGGAATTTTGTATGGTTGTTGCTCACAATTTGATGGCTATGAATGCCCAGCGACAATTCAAATTAGGTAACAGCAGTAAAAAGAAATCTGCAGAAAAGTTATCTTCGGGGTATCGCATAAATCGGGCCGCCGATGATGCATCGGGATTGGCTATATCCGAAAAGATGCGTCGTCAGATTCGAGGCCTTGATCAGGGTGCAGATAATATTAAAGACGGGATAAGTCTTGTTCAGGTTGCAGACGGAGCCCTTGCAGAAGTTCAGGATATGCTTCACAGAATGACTGAACTGTCTGTCAAATCAGCAAATGACACAAATTCTCCGGAAGATCGTTTATATATACAGCAGGAAATAAATCAGCTGGCCAATGAAATTGACAGAATCGGTAAAAATACCACATATAATGAAATGCCCCTTTTTGACGATATGTTTGGGATGGATGCCGAAGGAAGTGTTACCAATCTGGTTTCTTCTCCTGCGGCGGAAAAGGGGTACTTAACCGAATCATATCAGGTTGGAAGTAAGTTCTATCCATGTGCCAGTATTGATTTTAGTGGAATAAATGATACGAATATCAATAAATTAAATGGCCAGGGTTTTAGCTTTACATGTAGCGATAACTGCAATGAAGTGTTTGATATTAAATTTGCTACAGACGGAACGCCAAGCAGTTCGTCCAATTTAAGTGGGCAAGTAAGGCACTATTACGTTATAGACATAAGTGATTGTAATAACGGTACAGGTGTTGTGGATAAGATATATTCTTATATTAAGGCAAATATCCCTAATGGATATAGCAGTACCGGAACCATTAAGCCGGATGCCCTTTATGTAAGCCATTCAAATGAGTTGATTAAGTCTGATGATGGTAATAAATTGGTTATTGCATCAAATGTGGCGAGCTTTTCTAATAAAAATGCTGCCGAAACTAAATATCCAATAGCAGGGTATCCTAATTCCGGTAAAATAGACTGCTCTGAACTTGCCTCCTTGGTTGAGGATGAGAAGATAAATGAAATAAAAATACAGTGCAGCAGCAATCATGATACTGAAATTATACATACACATCGCATGAACGCCAATATCTTAGGTGTAAGGCGGGTTAATGTTACATCTGCGGTGGGAGCGGGTAAGTCGCTGAGTGTTATTGAAGCTGCCAACAAAAAAATATCTTCCCAAAGAAGTGAACTTGGTGCATTCCAAAACAGACTTGAGCATGCTCTTCGTATAAACCAAAATGTTTCTGAAAATACTTCGGCAGCTGAATCTGCTATAAGAGATACGGATATGGCTAAGGAAATGATGAATTATTCTCTCCATAACATTTTGGAACAGGCAGGGGTTTCAATGATGGCTCAGGCTAATCAGATAAATCAGGAAGTGCTTTCTTTATTACAATAATGATATGAATAATAAACGCAGCGGATTATATGTCCGCTGCGTTTTTAATATGATAAAATGATAAGTAATTATATTTGGAAAAAATACTTTTTATAAAAAGTCGCAGGAGATTATATGTCGGATAAGAAGAACATATTTTCCGATAAACAGTTGGGAATTTTATATATTATTCTTTCGGCATTCTGCTTTGCGCTTATGAATTTATTCATAAGACTTTCGGGGGATGTACCCACGATGCAGAAATGCTTTTTCAGAAACTTTTTTGCACTGATTATTTCTGTGGTTACACTATGGAGAGCAAAAATACCTTTTAAAATCGGAAGAGGCAACACTAAATATCTGGTGGGACGTTCCCTGGCCGGGGGACTGGGTATGGTATGCAATTTCTATGCCGTAGACCACATGAACATTTCCGATGCATCTATGCTCAATAAGCTGTCGCCCTTTTTTGCCATTATATTCTCAATTATAGTTGTTAAAGAGGTTGCCAACAGATACGAATGGCTGGCTGTTATATGTGCGTTTATCGGTGCCCTGTTTGTTGTGAAGCCGTCCTTTAATTTTCAGAGTTTTCCTGCTTTTATGGGAGTACTTGGCGGTCTTGGCGCAGGACTTGCTTATTCCTTTGTAAGAATGCTTGGTATGCGAAAAGAAAACAGCATGATTGTTGTTGCTTTCTTTTCGGGATTTACCACACTGATGCTGCTTCCGGCATTTATAGCGGGCTACACGCCGATGACAGCAAAGCAGTGGGGTTTCCTTTGCCTTACGGGAATTGCTGCCGCCGGAGGGCAGATTGGCATTACAAATGCCTATCAGAAGGCACCGGCAAAGGAGATTTCGGTGTATGATTTTTCGATTGTAATATTTGCTGCGATTCTTGGATTTATCTTTCTTAATCAGATTCCGGACTGGCTTAGTGTAATCGGATATGTGATAATAATAGGTACAGCAGTGACAAAATGGTATTTTACCAAAGAATAAGGGGAAATATATGAGAAAACTACCTACAAGACAGGTGCATCTTGATTTTCATACCTCGCCATTAATTCCCGATGTGGGAAAGGCTTTTGATAAAGAAAAGTTTCAGGCGGCGCTAAAAGAAGGTAATGTAAATTCTGTGACTGTTTTTGCTAAATGCCATCATGGATATTGCTATTATCCCTCAACAGTAGGCACACAGCATCCTACAATGGAGCAGGGCTTCGATTTAACGGGTGCCATGGTCAATGCTGCTCATGAGATAGGTGTAGATGCGCCGATTTATATTACTGCCGGATGGTCGGTTCTTGACTCGGAAACGCACCCTGAATGGTGTATGAGATATAAAGACGGCAGTATGCAGACCATGAATTATGATCTTGAGGCTGCACCCGATACGCCAAAGCCTAATTGTTCCTGGAAAAATCTTTGCTTAAGCGGAGAGTATGCGGAACATATTTATGCTCTGACCGAGGAGATTTGTGATCGATATGAAAAGGTGGACGGCCTTTTTTACGATATAATATATCTGAATGATGTTTGCTATTGCCCCAACTGCTTAAAAGGCATGAAGGAAGAAGGACTGGATCCTGCAAATATTGAAGATGCAAGGAAATATTATAAAATAAGTCATTTAAGATTTATGGATAATTGCAGTAAACGTCTTCATAAAAAGCATCCGGAGGCTACGGTATTCTTTAACAGCGGCGGCGCTGACATATACAGACCGGAATATCACGACGGGCAGACTCACTTCGAAATGGAAGACCTTCCCACCGCATGGGGCGGATATGACAAAATGCCACCAAGAGCCAGCGTAATGAGCCGCTACGGCAAAGAATATCTTGGTATGACGGGTAAATTTCATACGGAATGGGGCGGCTTCGGTGAATATAAAAATCCGGAAGCTCTCAAATACGAAGCACTGCTGATGGCAATGTACGGTTCCAAGTGCAGCATCGGAGATCAGATGATTCCCGATGGCCATCTTGATATAGAGACCTATAAATGCATAGGTACGGCTTACAAAGCACTGGAAGCCATCGAGCCCTGGTGCTGGCCTGCTGTCTCAACCGCAAAGCTTGGAGTATATTTAAGCGGAAATGAGAGCAGTGATGAAGGTCTGCATAAAATGCTTCTTGAGGGACATATCGATTTTGAGGTGGTACTGCCCGGAGATGATCTAAAACCTTTTAAAGCGCTGATTTTACCGGACGGAGTTAAGGTATCTGATGAAGAAGCAATCAAAATTAATGCATTCGTAAACGCAGGAGGTGCCGTTTTGTTTAGCGGAACCAGTCTTGTTAAGGATGGAAAGTTTCAGCTTGATCCCGGGGCTGAATATGCGGGGAACAGTGAATTTAGACAGGACTATCTCTGTGTCGGCGATAAATTAAAGCTTCCCTTCGGTAATGCGCCGTTCTTCTGCTATTCATCGGCAAAGAGGGCTGAAGTAACGGACGGAGAAGTGCTGGCTTCGGTATTTGAACCCTGGTTTGACAGAAATTATGGAACATACTGTTCACATAGAAATACACCATATAAGAGCGAAGCGTCCGGATATCCCGGAGCGGTTAAGAAGGGAAAGGTTATCTGGCTTGCTCATCCTGTATTTGAACTGTATAAAGAATATGGTGCACAGCTTTTCAGGGAGGTTGCTCTTAAGGCCTTGAGACTTATATATACCCCTTTGTACTCGATAAATCTTCCGAGCAATGGACGCACAAGGCTTACCTATCAGGCAAAAGAAGACAGATATGTTTTCCACGCAGCCTATGCGACGCCAATGCAGAGAGGCTGTATAACCGTTCTTGAAGATATGCCCGAGTTTAAGGATGTTTCGGTCACCATAAAGACAGATAAAGCTGTTAAGGCGGTAAGAAGTATTCCTTCTCTTGAAGAAATAGCGTTTGAGAACAAAAACGGAGAACTTTCTTTTGCCATCCCTTACGTACAGTGTCACAGTGCAGTGGAAATAGTGTAGTGGGGACGGTCCTATTGCCATGGGGATGGTTCTTTGCCACAGGAGAAATTTTACTGCCACGGAGAACAAGTATATATATTAAAAATAAAACCCGAAGAAACGGGTTTGTAATAGCTTCCGGCAACAAACAATAAATAAGTCGGCAGACTAAGAAAGGATAAAAATGGAAAAATCAAAGGTATACTATACTGACTTCAGAACAAACATCGGAATCGGACTTCCCGAAAAACTTAAAAGACTCTGCAGAAAAGCGGGCATTATGGATATGGATATGGAAAATAAGTTTGTTGCCATAAAGATTCATTTCGGTGAACTTGGAAACATTGCTTACTTAAGACCAAACTATGCCAAGGCTGTTGCAGACCTTGTTAAAGAAGCAGGCGGAATGCCATTTTTAACAGACTGTAATACTCTTTATCCCGGCTCGCGAAAGAATGCGCTGGAGCACCTTAGCTGTGCACAAGAAAACGGCTTCAATGAAACCACAACCGGTTGCCATATTATTATTGCAGACGGTCTTCGCGGTACCGATGATGTTATTGTTCCTGTTGAGGGGGCTGAATACTGTAAAGAAGCTTATATCGGACGTGCGGTTATGGATGCTGACGTATTTATTTCACTTAACCACTTTAAAGGACATGAATGCACAGGCTTTGGCGGAGCATTAAAGAATATCGGCATGGGTTGCGGAAGTCGTGCAGGCAAGATGCAGCAGCACAACCAGGGTAAACCTGTTGTTAATGCAGAAGCTTGTAAGAACTGCAAGCGTTGCGCTAAGGAATGCGGTTCAGATGCAATCAGCTACGAATCTGGCAAGGCTGTAATTGACACAGACAAGTGCAAAGGCTGCGGACGTTGTATCGGCTCATGTGCGTTTGATGCCATCTCAAATCCCAACAGTAATGCCAATGAAATACTTGGCTGCAAGATAGCTGAATATTCAAAAGCAGTTATTGACGGAAGACCGAATTTCCACATCAGCCTTATCGTAGACGTTTCACCTAACTGCGACTGCCACAGTGAAAATGATGCACCTATTTTACCTAACATCGGTATGTTCGCAAGCTTCGACCCTGTAGCACTTGATCAGGCCTGTGTTGATGCATGTCTTAAGGCCGATCCTATGCCCAACTCACAGCTTTCCGATAACCTTAACAAAATCAGCTGGAAAAAGAATAACGATCACTTCCTGGATTCCAATCCTAACGTTCGTTATAAAGAAACTATTGAACATGCTGAAAAGATTGGTATCGGCACAAGAGAATACGAGCTGGTACGTATATAGTGGGGACGGTCCTAATTACACGGTCATGGTTCCTTTGGCTCGAAGAAGATTATAGTTTTAAAGCATATAAAAAGAACGCTGAGAAAAGTCAGCGTTCTTTTTGCTATATAAGATATTATCTTTGAACTCGTGCTCCGGCACCGCCCATAAGTGCTTCCACTTCCTTAAGGCTTGCCATGGTAGTATCTCCGGGAGTAGTCATGGCAAGTGCGCCGTGTGCTGCACCGTAATTAACTGCGGCTTCGGCACCGGCTCCCGACATAAGTCCGTAAACAAGGCCGGAGGCAAATGAGTCACCGCCACCTACGCGATCCATGATTTCGAGACTGTCATATTGCTTTGCCTTATATATTTCGCCATCGGCCCAGCAAATCGCGGACCAATCATTAATAGTAGCGGTTTTAACCTGACGAAGAGTTGTAGCTACAGCTTTGAAGTTTGGATATGCAGCAGCGGCCTCGTTAATCATTTTCTTGTAACCATCGAGGTTAAGAGTTTTTAAGTTGGCATCATTGCCCTCAATTTGGAAACCGAGGCAGGCGGTAAAGTCTTCTTCGTTACCGATCATTACATCAACATATTTAGCAATTTCTTTATTTACTTCCTGAGCTTTTTCGATGCCGCCGATTGCTGACCACATTGAAGGGCGGTAGTTGAGATCGTATGAAACGATTGTGCCGTATTTCTTTGCGGTCTTTATTGCTTCGATAACTGTCTTGCAAGACTGCTCTGAAAGTGCTGCATAGATACCGCCGGTATGAAGCCATCTTACACCAAGAGTGCCAAAGATATATTCGAAATCGAAATCTTCGGGTGTAGCTTGTGAAATAGCCGTATTAGCTCGGTCTGAACAACCTACAGCACCACGAATGCCAAACCCTCTTTCGGTAAAATTGATACCGTTTCTACAGATTCTTCCGATACCGTCTGTTTTTTTCATATAAATCAAATCGGTATCAACACCGCCCTGTTCTATGAAGTCTTTCATGAGAAGGCCTACTTCGTTGTCGGCAAATGCGGTGATAACTGCGGTTTTCATACCAAAGCATTTGTGAAGGCCTCTGATAACATTATATTCTCCGCCGCCTTCCCAGGCTCTGAAGCTTCTGGCTGTACGAATACGTCCTTCACCTGGGTCTAATCGAAGCATTACTTCTCCAAGAGATACTGCATCATATTTACATTCGCTGCGGGGTTTTAAATTGAGTTCCATAATTGAAATCCTCTCTATTCTTTAATTTATACTAATAATACAATTTGCAAATAAAATATCTGATATTATAAATCGAATCCGAAATATCTGACTGCATTGTAATAAGAAATACCTTTAACTATTTCACCAAGAATCGCTTCATCATAGGGAAATTCTCCGTTTTCTACCAGATTGCCGATAAGATTACACATGATTCTTCTGAAATATTCATGCCTTGTATAAGAAAGAAAACTTCTTGAATCCGTAAGCATACCCACAAAACCTGAAAGGTTACCAAGATTTGCGAGGGAAATCATCTGATTTTCCATGCCGGTTTTGTTATCGTTGAACCACCATGCGCTACCCTGCTGAATTTTTGCAACGGCCGATGAATCCTGGAAGCATCCTAAGATTGTTCCGATGGCTTCGTTGTCGACGGGGGTCAGGCTATATAGAATTGTCTTCGGAAGCTCGTTCGTTTCGGCGAGTGCATTCAAAAAGTCTGCCATCTGAGCGGAAGGAGTATAATTGCTTATGCAGTCATAGCCGGTGTCGGGGCCGATTTTATCAAACATATATTTATTGTTATCGCGTTTTACTCCGTAATGAAGCTGCATTACCCAATTTAATTTGCAATATTCTCTGCCAAGGAAAAGAAGACAGCCGGTTTTGAATTTCAACTCTTCCTCTCTGTTAACCGTCTCTCCGGACAGTTTTTTTGCAAAAATTGCTTCAAGTTCAGCATCGGAAGCCGGCGCATACATTACATATTCAAGCCCGTGATCTGAAACGGAACAATTCTTTGAGGCAAAATATGCCATTCTTACTTTGAGAGCTTCTTTGAGGGCTGCAAAAGAATCGATTTTCACTCCGGAAACAGAGGAAAGTTTTGAAATATAATCTGTATAATCGGCTTTTTCGATGTATACTGCTTTATCTGGTCTCCACGCAGGAAGAACCTGAACATCAAAGCTTTTGTCTGCGGCGATTTTATCATGCCATTCAAGAGTATCAATGGGATCGTCTGTAGTGCAAATAAGTGTTACTCCGGATTTTTTAATGAGGCTTCTGGCGCTCATATCGGAACTTGCAAGTTTATTATTGCATATTTCCCATACTTCTTCGGCGGTGTTCTTATTAAGATATCCGTGATAATCGAAATACCTTTGGAGCTCGAGGTGACTCCAGTGGAAGAGCGGATTACCGATGGCCTTTCCAAGAACTTCTGCCCATTTCATGAATTTTTCTTTATCGGATGCATTACCTGTGATGTAATATTCTTCAACACCGCAGGAGCGCATAAAACGCCATTTATAATGGTCGGCTCCCAGCCAAACCTGCGTAATATTGTCAAATCTTCTGTCTTCGGCTATTTCACGCGGGTTTATATGGCAGTGATAGTCTAAAATCGGTGTTTTTTCAGCATATGTATGGAACAGGTGCTGAGCGGTATTTGTGGATAAAAGAAAATTTTCATCCATAAATTTCTTCATAGAAACAGTCCTCCTGAAAAAAGAATATATATTATCAAATATGCTTGGTTGTTCCACGGTGAATCAGCTCACCGGAAAAGATAATTTTTTGAGGAATATCCTCGTGATTAAGGGTACCTATACAGGTTTTTACCAACTGGCTGCATAGGGTTTCCAAATGATTGTCCACAGAAGAAAGCTCCGGCTCGTTGCAGGCGGTAAGTAAAGAATTGTTGTATCCGATAATATAAATGTCTTCTGGCACTTTTAATCCCATTTTCTTAGCATATTTTGTCGCACCTATCGCAAGAACGTCGTCGGCCGCCAATACTGAATCAAAAGACAGCTTGTTTTCGCTGCAGGTCTTGCAAAGAAAATCGC
Source organism: Lachnospiraceae bacterium (assembly GCA_024403485.1). Lineage (GTDB taxonomy): Bacteria > Bacillota > Clostridia > Lachnospirales > Lachnospiraceae > UBA1258. The sequence continues at coordinate 27,246 of JAKSRT010000011.1, read as the reverse complement.
AGACACCTTCGATATCTTCGTGGGAGCCATCGTAATAAAGAACGCGATTTTTGTCGATATCCATCCCACTAACCAGGAGTGCGGTTTGAAATCCGGTAAGCTTTTTTATGGCACTGTAAGACTTTGAATTATATAAATATAAAATCTCCCGTTTTCCTGAATTAATTAAATAAGTTGCGGCCTCTTGGGTAGCTTTTGAGTCGTCGCACATTGTGCAGTAAACATTTGGGCAGTCTAAATCTGCGTTTAACAAAAGGACCGGAACCTGCTTGGCAGCTTCTCTGATATACTCGTTTTTGCCGTCCTCTGACTCAACAAAGTTGGAACCAACCATGATAACCGCATCAACACGCTGGTTTAAAAGAAGATTAAGAGCGGATTTTTTGCCTTCCAGCTCATATCCTGAACAGGCGAGAATGGTATTATAACCACCGGCTCTTAGATTACCTTCGATATAGTATACTGCCTTTGCCAGATATATATCTGAGCAGTCTGCACATATAATGCCAATTGCATTCATGGAATTAAGTCCTAATCCTCTGGCGAAAGCATTGGGCGTATATCCGTATTTTTCGATTATATCCATGACTTTTTTCTTGGTCACGGGTTTAACGCTGGAGCTTCCGTTTAGTACACGGGATACTGTAGCGATTGAAACTCCTGCTTCTTTTGAAATATCATAGATATTCACGCACTGTTACTCCTACTGTTACAATATAGCGGTGCTACCGACTATGAAAACGCTTACATAAAAAATCTTTTTCTATTATATATTATGATAAGTTTCTTGACAATAAAAAAACACAGCCCTGCATGATACTTTGGGAAAAATAGTAGTAAAACGGCAAAAACAAGCAGTTGACTTGTAAAGATATGAATTGTAAAATTGAATGTAAGCACTTACACAAAAACGCCGTTTGTAAGCGAATGCTTAAATCCAAACAATCGGCAAAATATAGAGGTTAAGATGAACGTAATTGATGAAATTTATAATATCGGTATTGTTCCGGTAATCGCATTGGATAACGCCAAGGATGCAGAACCTCTGGCAAAAGCATTATATAATGGAGGGCTTCCCTGCGCAGAGGTTACATTCAGAACTGATGCAGCCGAAGAATCAATTCGAATAATGACCGAGAAGTTTCCCGATATGTTAGTAGGCGCGGGAACGGTTCTCACTACGGAACAGGTTGACAGAGCGGTGGCTGCCGGAGCAAAATTTATTGTAAGTCCCGGACTTAATCCTAAAGTTGTGAAATACTGTGTTGACAAAAATATTCCGATTATGCCGGGTACATCCAATCCTTCGGATGTCGAAGCAGCCCTTGAACTTGGGCTTGAAGTTGTGAAATTTTTCCCTGCAGAAGCCTGCGGCGGAATAGAAATGATTAAGGCCATGAGTGCACCCTATGGAAAAGTGAGATTTATGCCTACCGGCGGTGTTAACGCTTCAAATTTAAAATCCTATCTTGATTTTCCTAAGATTATTGCCTGCGGCGGAACTTGGATGGTAAAGAAGGATCTTATTGCTGCAGGTAAATTCGATGAAATCGAAGCGCTTACAAGAGAAGCAGTTGTAAAAATGCTTGGTTTTGAACTTATGCATATCGGTATTAACACAGACAGTGAGGATGAAGCCGATAAGACAGCAAGCGCTTTTGCTTCTTTGTTTGGAATGCCCAAGAAAGTCGGTGAGGGCTCTGTATTTGCCGGAACCGAAATAGAAGTAATGAAAATCCCTTACTATGGCAAAAACGGGCATATTGCTATCGGAACAAATTATATGAAACGTGCAATGTATCATCTTGAAAGAATGGGAGCCAAGTTTAACATGGATTCCGTTACAAGAAACGATAAGGGAGAAATCAAAGCAGTGTACCTGGAGAATGAATTTAGCGGATTTGCGGTACATCTTTTACAGAAATAGTCCAAAAATAAATTAAATCTAAATTATATTAATTTACATATACAAACATATGTCCCGATATCAATTTTTTTGATATCGGGATTTTGTATCTAATAGGCACAGATCAAGGATTTCGTTACAAATAATGATTGATATTTGCCCCGTGGATATTATATTTTATTATTATATTTATTTAAAAACAAAGTGATTGAGGTAGAAATGAGCATTTTAAATGTTGAAAATTTAACACACGGATTTGGTGACAGAGCCATCTTTGAAGATGTATCCTTCAGACTCTTGAAGGGCGAACATATCGGCTTGGTCGGAGCTAACGGAGAAGGTAAATCCACTTTTATGAATATAATAACCGGAAAACTTATGCCTGATGAGGGAAAGATAGAATGGGCGAAGAATGTGCATGTAGGTTACCTCGACCAGCATGCTGTTCTTCAAAAAGGGATGACAATCCGATCGGTCTTGGAAGGCGCCTTTTCATATCTATTTGATCTTGAGGCAGAAATGAATAATATATATGCCTCACTTGGCGATGTGGACGAAGATAAAATGAACGAACTTATGGAAGAAGCCGGAACCATATCAGACCTACTTTCTTCACATGATTTTTATATGATTGACGCTAAAGTTGAAGAAGTATCAAGAGCTTTGGGAATCTTTGATCTTGGACTTGAACGGGATGTAACAGAACTGTCCGGAGGACAGCGAACCAAAATTCTTCTGGCAAAGCTTCTTCTTGAAAAGCCTGATATTCTTCTTTTGGACGAGCCTACAAACTATCTGGATGTGGAGCATATCGAATGGCTTAAGCGTTATTTGAATGACTATGAAAATGCATTCATTTTAATATCTCACGATATACCATTTATAAATAGCGTAGTAAATCTTATTTATCACATGGAAGATCTTAAACTCAATCGCTATGTGGGAACCTATGATGATTTTATGAAGGTTCATGAAATGAGAATGGCGCAGCAGGAAGCGGCATATAATAAGCAGCAGCAGGAAATTCGCGAATTAAAGGATTTTGTGGCAAGAAACAAAGCGAGAGTAGCCACAAGAAACATGGCAATGTCCAGACAAAAGAAACTTGATAATATGGACATAATAGAGAAGGCATATGAAAAGCCTAAGCCGGAATTTAATTTTAAGGAAGCCAGAACATCAGGTAAGTATATATTTGAAACCGACAAACTGGTAATTGGTTATGATGAACCGCTATCTTCTGAACTGAATCTTAAAATGGAGAGAGGAAGTAAGATTGTGCTGACGGGAGCAAACGGTATCGGAAAAACAACACTTCTTAAGAGCATACTGGGACTTATCCCTTCCGTAAGCGGAAAAGTGGAACTTGGTGACTATCTTGAAATAGGTTATTTTGAACAGGAAATGTCACCGGATATTTCTACTACGTGCATAGAAGAAATATGGCAGGAATTTCCCGGCTATACTCAATATGAGGTCAGAAGTGCACTGGCTAAATGCGGGCTTACCACAAAACATATAGAAAGTATGGTTAAGGTTCTTTCGGGAGGCGAACAGGCTAAGGTAAGGCTCTGCAAATTGATAAACCGCCCTTCAAATATTCTTGTTTTGGACGAACCTACAAATCACCTTGATGTTGATGCTAAGGATGAACTGAAGAGGGCGCTGACAGCATATAAAGGAAGCATATTGATGGTATGCCATGAGCCTGATTTTTACGCTGACTTTGCAACCGAAGTATGGGACTGCAGCAAGTGGTCCAAAAAAATATAGAATATAACTTTTCCGAATACTGAAGCAAAAAGAAAAAACAACTGTAAGGGAAACTTGAATAACCATATTGGAGGGAAAATGAAAGATTACGATAATATTCACTTTGGAGTGGATTATTATCCGGAGCACTGGCCGGAAGAAAGATGGAAAGAGGACGCGAGGCTTATGGCCGAGATGGGACTTGGTGTAGTAAGAATGGCCGAGTTTTCCTGGCATAAAATGGAACCAAGGGAGGGAGTGTTCGACTTTTCCTGGCTTGATAGGGCAATAAGTCTTTTGGGCTCTTACGGAATTAAGACAGTGCTGGGCACTCCGACTGCGGCACCGCCGGCTTGGATGGTTAACAAATATCCTGAAATATTGCCTGTAGACAGCAAGGGCATTACTCACGGATTTGGCGGGAGACATCATGACTGTCAGTCCAATGCATTGTACAGGGAAAGGTGCAGGATTATAGCCGGTAAAATGGCCGAGAGATATGCTGACAACGAGAATGTAATAGGATGGCAAATTGATAATGAACTTGGTAATTCTCATTCTGATTTTTGTCATTGCAGCAGCTGCAGAAAAGCTTTCCAGGATTGGCTGAGAAAAAAATATGGAAATATCGATTCGCTAAATAAGGCCTGGGGAACAGCTTTCTGGAGTCAGGAATATAACGATTTTTCTGAAGTATACACAACGAAGGTAACTGCAGTGGGTGAGAATCCGAGTCAGATGCTTGACTGGAAATGCTTTCATTCGGACTTGATAAATGATTTTGCCAAAAATCAGGTGGATATTATCAGAAAGCTTGCTCCAAATCAGTTTATTACCCACAACTATATGGGGTTTTCGGATTTGGTTGATTATTATGAGCTGGGAAAGCAGCTGGATTTTGTGTGTCATGATCAGTATCCGTTGGGCTATTGGTATCCGGGCGGAAAATGTGAAAATTATGATTTGGCTGCTCAACTTGATGTAATAAGGAGTTTTAAAAAGAAGCCTTTTTGGATTATGGAACAGGAATCCGGAATTGCAGGATCGGGTAGTATGGGTCGTTTGCCCAAACCCGGACAGATTCCTATGTGGGCTCTTCAGTCTGTTGCACATGGCGCTGATGCAATAGTATTTTTTAGATGGAGAACCTGCACTCAGGGAACTGAGCAATATTGGCACGGCATTTTGCCTCACAGTGGAATCCCGGGAAGATCATATGATGAGATAAAAACCATGATATCAAAGGTAACACCTGTTATGAAAGAAATCAAGGGTGCTATGCCAAATAATAAAGTTGGAATTATTTATTCATTTAAGCAGAATTTTGCATTTCAAATTCAGACGCAATCCGTGGGCTTCTCATACATTTCTCAACTGCTTAAATATTACAAAATGTTCTATGATAAAAACATTCCGGTGGACTTTATTGCTGAAAATGAGCGACTTTGCGGGTATGAGCTTGTGGTGGCACCATTGCTTTATCTTATGAATGAAAATATGGCGTCTAAACTTTCGGATTATGTTGAAAACGGTGGAAATCTTGTTTTAACATTAAGATCCGGCGTTAAAGACGATAATAATATATGCATGTCGGATGCGGCCCTTCCCGGCCTCTTATCTAAGGTCAGCGGATGCAAAATTTTGGAATACGATCCTTTGGGCAGTCAAAAGGTGGAGATTGAGGTCGGTGAAAAAAGGTGTATAGGAACTCGTTGGGCCGATATTGTTTTGCCTGATGGTGATACCGAAGTGGTTGCAAGGTATGCTTCTGAATTTTATAAAGGAGAGGCTGCAATTACCAGACATAAATTTGGTCGTGGAAGCTGCTGGTATGTAGGAACAGAAGGCGATGAAGAGCTGTACGAATTGCTGCTTATGGACATAAAAAGCAACACAAAAATTAATTCAGGATTTAATAAGCAGGCTGATATTGAAATCGTTTCGAGAGAAAAATCCGGCGTAAGCTATTTGTTTTTAATAAATCATTCCGACAAGGAGGTTTCGTACACTGAGATGGGCTTTGGTTCAGCGGAAGAATTGCTGTATGGCGAAAGACTTGGTAAACTGGCGCCTTTTGAAGTCCATATCATAAAGAAGAGCAAGTAATATTTTGGGAAGGATTGATTTTATGTTTGCTACACGTCTATTTAATAGGCAAAAGAAAAAGAACTCGAGTGATTCTCTGAGTTCTTTTCCTTTGTATGTATGTTTTTATTATTAGGATGTTACCTTTCGTAACCTATTACTAAGCCCCCGCGCTGTGCGTAGAAAGAACATAATGCTGTAGTATCATCGATAATGATATCTGCTTGGGGAAAATCGGCTCTTACAATATTGGCTAACTCATTGGCAGATTCAGGGGCGAGTACATGATCGATTCTTAATTTACCGCCTTTATAGCCTGCATCAAGCATGTTCTTGTAAAGAGTTTCCATTGCTTTCTTGCCACCACGAACCTTGTCTTTGGGATCAAGAATGCCTTCAACGGTAAAGTCGCCAACAATGTGAATCTTTAAAGTTTCTGCAATTTTAGCTACAGCCGGATTAATTCGGCCGTTGTTTGCGAGATTTTTTAAAGACTTTAAGCAGAATCCGATTTTTGTATTTTTGTGACAATATTCGTCTAAGGACTTTGTAAGTTCTTCAAATGACATTTTATCCTTGTTTTCTATTATGTACTCAACACAAAGCTTTTCAACCGGTCCGATAGCGGTTGTATCAAGCAGAAATATTTTTGAATCGGGGTGGTTTTCCAACCATTCATCAGCAGCTGTTTTTGCTGAGTTGTAACTTCCTGAAAGAGCAGATGCAAGCGCGATAACGATTACTTCTTTTTCATCGCCGTATGTTTTGTACCAGTCATTGATTCCGGGGCAAGCCGATCTTGAACTTAATTTTGTATGTTCCAGATAATCAAGCATTTCGTTAACGTTGAAAGATTCATCATCTATGAACTCTCTCTCATTGGTGTTAATGGAAAGTGGAGCAATTGAATAGTCAATGCCTTCGATTTTTCGGTAGTTTGAAGCGGAGTCAATTGATATCTTCATATTATATTCCTTTTTGATGCAAAATATTATTACCGATATGAGGCTTATCAAATATTAAAAAAACGCACATCGGTTATTCAATAACTTATTACAAGATATTTATATCAAGGACGGCGTTATTCGTCAAGAGTTATTTAAAAACCGATTGCAAGATATTCGTTGTCTGTATGGAATGAATGAGGTATAATTAATAGCGAGATATGTTGCGCTCGGAATAAGCGCCTTTGCATGGCTTTTGTATATATTGAGAGGGACTAAAGGATAAAAAATGAAACCATTTATAGATGCGACTGCGGTTGAACAAATTAAAAATTTCAGACTTCCTAAATATGAAGAAATTCCCAATGTGGGGCTTTTTCTTGAACAGGTAGTGAAATATGTAAATGAATTTCTCGAACCTCTTGGCAACGTATCGTTAACGGGATCGATGATAAGCAATTATGTAAAAAAAGATCTTATTGCCAATCCGATTAAAAAACTTTATTACAGAGATCATATTATATATGTTTTTTTTATCGCTATAGCAAAGTCGGTATTATCGCTTGAAGAGCTTGAAGCATTAATATACAACAATGGCCGGAAATATGATCATCGTTTTTTGTATGAATATTTTACTAAGGAATTTCAAAATATTCTTTTTTATGCTTTTGGCATAAATGAAGAATATGAAGAAACAGAACTGTCTCCGGGACAATATAGATATTTGCTCAGAAATACTATAATAACGGCGTCTCATAAGATTTATCTTGATATTATTTTTCAACAGGAAATAAGTCGGATAGAAAAAAATAAAGCAGAAAAAACATCATAAAATTCCAACAAAAAATCACAATAGATTCTATTGTGATTTTTTTTCTTCGGAAATATTAATGATCTCTCCATCATGATTTGTAGGAATGCCCAGAATGTCGAAGTCTGCGATGGTATGTTTGTGGGTTATTTTGCCTATCATCCATATATAAGCCCAGGTAAGAGGCGGTAGAACCAGGGTGAAACCAATGGCTATTTTTGCAATAGTTTTTCCCAGCTCAGTAGAGAAGAAAGATGCTATAAGAGCGGTTAAATATACGCCCAAAATAAGTGCTACACATACTAATGCGGAAATTCTTTGAACCCTGGAATATTTAGGCCCCTGTTCCTGAGGATTGTTTTCTTTCATCAAATTTTTATCGGTGGTATTTTTAACCATTATCTTCCCTCACTAACGATTTTTATTTGATACTATCACTTTTATACCCATTTCTCAATAATGCTGTCTGCAAATACTTGGTTTTGCTGAATAATTAACCAAATAATAGCCTCCTGCAACTTGCGAAGCACAAGAAAAGATGTTAACATAAAAGTGATAATGCAACTTTATGTTGACTAAGGCAGATGCGATTTTGCATCTGCAATGTTGTAGAATTGATGAGAATAAAAAAACGCTTTCATAAAACTATAATCACTTTTTTACTGATTGCAGGCATGGTGCTGAACCCTGTTGGTGATTCTTTGTATGCTTATGAACCGGTTTCGACATCGGACAATACTTTATTTGGGAATGAACCGTTTGGCGAGGTTTTGGCAGCAGAAGATGCTAAGGTGACTGAAAACTTCGGTGATGGGGCTTCGTTGGGCGAAGAAATTACAGAAGAACCTGTCGACGATGAAGAGACTATCGGTGGCATTCTTGACGAAAAGGCTGAAGACAGTGATGGGGAAAATGATGCTGAAGCTCGTGGAGATCAAAACGAAGCAGAAGAAGTTAGTGTCGGCGAAGACGACGGTGAAAATGCTGAAGAGAATGCCGGCGAAGACGACGGCGATAATGTTGACGAGAATGCTGAGGAAGAGTCAGACACCGAACTCGAAGATGAGAATAACGAAGAACAGCTTGAAAGCAGTTTGGATGATAATGCTGAATCGGCAGAAAATTATAGGGAGAATTCAATAGCTTCATTTAGGGAAATTTTGGCTGAAGAAACACTGATGGCAGTGGTTTATCCGGCGGATGCACCTGTTTATGCGAATACTTATGTGGGAAGCTCACAGATAACAACAGCAATCATTGGAACTACGGTTTACATCAAAGATATAGAAATTCTTGAAGACAACAATATTTGGTACCTCGTGTATTTCTTTGTCGATGGCTTGGAATATGAGGGCTTCATTTCAAATGCTGCGATTATATATACCGATGAGGATTGGCTGAATTGGTATGATTCCGATTATTCGGAATATGTAAATGCAGTTGGGAAAATATCAGGTTACAGCTTCATCGAGAATAACTCGCATATAAGCGCTGTAAACAGTCGTGTGTCGTCAGGAGCAGGATACAGCGTTCAAGGAGAGACTGCATATTCGGATATAAACCAGTTTCCGATAAGCTACAGAGAAGCTTTGACCAATATCAAGAAAAATCATCCGAATTGGATTTTTGTACCTGCCAGAACGGGGCTGGACTTTAACACGGCAGTTGAAAATGAAGCTGATGTCAAATCTAATCGAAGCTGGATTCAGAAAACTACTTTTAATGTTGAACATGGATTTATCGGAAGTCCGGCTGCACAAAGCGGATGGTATTATGCGACTACTGCGGGTGTTGCGTACTATATGGATCCTCGTAACTTCCTTACCGAAGATAGGATATTTATGTTTGAGCAGCTTACCTATAACAGCTCTTACCATACGGAAAGCGCAGTTCAGGCAGTTTTGGGAAATACATTTATGAGAGGCGAAATTCCCGGTGAGGGGAAGACTTATGCGAAAGCCTTTTATGAAATAGGTGTGAGCAGAAAACTCAGTCCTGTACATTTGGCCTCACGAGTATATCAGGAACAAGGGTCAGGAACTTCGGGACTTATTTCGGGCACTTATCCGGGATATGTGGGCTATTACAACTATTTTAATGTGGGAGCAAGTGGTTCTAATCCCATAGTTGCCGGACTGACATATGCAAAGAATGCAGGTTGGAACACAAGATATAAATCCCTTCAGGGTGGCGCGCAGACAATTGGAAATGGTTATATTCTCAAGGGTCAGGACACGATTTATTACCAAAAATATAATGTGGGTCCTTCCAGTGCATATGCTAAATACACTCACCAGTATATGCAAAATATTCAGGCACCGTCTACGGAGGGATACAAAACATGGCAATCATATAAAAATGCAGGTAGTTTGAATGCTCCTTTTCTTTTTACTATACCTGTATATGAAAATATGCCGGAAGAAGAAATTTCGATTACCGGTATAAAAGTAATCGCTTCAACGAATAAGTTAAGAGCACCGGGATATATTTCGGAAGATACGACGGGATTCACTCAGTCAGATATTAATGCCAATACATGTTCTGTGCGTTTGAGTGTAGCGTTTACTCCTGCCGGATATTCAGATGATGATACGATTGCATGGACTTCAGATGATGAAACTGTTGCTACTGTTGATTCGGATGGTACGGTCCGTGCCGTTGGAGTTGGCAAAACCACAATCAGAGCGGTGGCTGTTGAATCGAGCGCATATCCAAAACCTACCGCAAGCTATTCGATTACGGTGTTCATACCGATTGAAGATATTGTAATATCGGATACTCAAGCTACGCTACGAAGAAAAGATACCATAGTTGATGATTTATCCGGTTTAAGCGACGAGGAAGCAGAAGCAAACAGAAATACTATTAAGTTGTCTGTTTCTAAAGTGCCTGAGAATACTACGGATGCGGGAACCCTTACCTGGAAATCGTCCAATACCGGTGTGGCTACAGTAAATCAAAATGGAGTGGTAACTGCAGTAAAAGTCGGATCTGCAACAATTACAGCTTCGACGAAAGGTTCGATTTCAGGGAAAAGCTTTTCGGTAAGTTGTAAGGTAACCGTTACAGCGCCAGTATACTCTTTAACACTTAAAAATACGATTAACAGGAAGGAATTATCTCCTAATGAGTCATTTGTTCTTGTGCCGAAGATTCTCCCTTCTGATGCGACCGGAGATAAGTCTGCTTCGTGGGTTTCGTCAGATGAGACTGTTTTGGCGGTTGATTCAAGCGGAAATGTAAAAGCGGTGGGAGTCGGTACAGCTACAATTACTTGTTCTGTATATAGATATTCTCAGAGTGAAACGTTTGAAGTTAAAAATTCGAGGATTATTATTTGGAATGAAGCCGGCGATGCAATTGACAAAACATTAAATGTGGATTTTGGTACCAAGATAAGCAACGCGGAATACGAAACTGTTTATAATAAATATGAAGGATTGGCCGGCGAAGGGCGTTACTTTGCAGGCTTTTTCACACAGCCGGACGGAAGAGGCGTGTTGTTTTCGTCTGATAGGGTGATTGATGCATTTAATGTCGATTTGTATCCATATTATATCAGCACAGAATGTGATTTTTATATAATACCGGTAGGGGATTTTGAATATACTGGATCGCAGATAAAGCCTGTAATGGAGGTTTATGGTATATCTGAATATGTTAACGAAGATGATACTTTAGTAAAGGAAAAAGTTAAACTTACATTTAATAAAGAGTATACAGTAACATATTCCAATAATGTAAAGGTTAATACGGATTCTAAAAAAGTTCCAACCGTAGTTATTACCGGAAAAGGTAATTTTTCAGGTACGAAAAAAATATTTTTTAATATTTTGCCTATTTCAATAAACAGTGGAAGCGTGGAGGCACAGGACGTCAAAGTTAATTATAACGGGAAGCAGATTAAATCTTCGATATCAGTAACGAGAAACGGTAAAAAACTTAGGAGTGGTACCGATTATGTGCTTTCTTACCCTTCTACACAAGAGGGAGCCTATGTGCAGCCTGGTGACTGGCCGATTGTTATCTCGGGAAAAGGTGCTTACAGCGGTTCGATTACAGTGACAGAAACTATAACAAAAGACATTAATATGTCTAAAGTTACTATATCGAAAATTGCAAATCAACCGTTTGACATCGAAGGTTGTACACCTGAGTTTACCGTATACAACGGAAAAACAGTTTTGTATAAAGATATAAATTATTCGGTTGAATATGTGAATAATGACAAAATCGGAACTGCGAAGATAGTATTGACAGCAATAGAAGGCAGCGGTTTTTATGGAACAAAAAGTTTTTCCTTTAAGATAGTTGGTGAAAATTTAAGTAAGGCCAAGATTGTTGGTGTTGATGGATTGGATCCTATTTTGAACAAAGATTATACCGGTGATGAGAATGATGTTAAGCAATCCGGTTATATAGTCAAATATCCGTACAAAGAACTGGATGAAAATAACAAGTGGGTTAATTTTGAACGCACCCTTGTTGAGGGAGTGGATTATACTGTTTCCTATGTGAATATTAACAAAGCAGGTACTGCGCAGATTGTATTTACGGGGATAAATGCATATAGCGGTGTGATAAAAAGAAACTATCGAATTGACCAGCGCTTGATAAGTGATGTATTTGCGCCTGAAGAGAATATAAGTGTTAAGTATTTGAAGGGGGGCTCTAAGCCCGTTATAGATGTGTATGATGGAACGAAGCTTCTGACGCTGAATAAAGATTATACGATATCATACAGGGATTTTAATGCGGTCACTACAGAAAACACCAAATACATTCCGTCTTATACGATTACGGGTCGCGGAAATTATAAAGGATCGGTAAAAGGATATTATTCTATTACTGACGGTGATTTTGGCGACGAATCGAAAGTGAGTATGACGATAAAAGATGTAGTTTATCAAAAGAAAGCCGGAGTATTTGCATCAAGTCCCGCAATAAAGGACTTGGACGGAAAAACTCTTACGGTGAACAAAGATTACAAGATTCTGTCATATACATATAAGAATGATACAATTGTAACAGATGTGAAGGGCAATGAAATACAGAGAAATGCCGGAGACGAAGTAGACAAGCGGGTTGACGTTGTTCCTGTCGGTACTTTGCTTAATGTTTCTGTTGTGGGAATGAAGAATTACGCAGGTGCAACTGAGACAATAAGAAGTATCACATATAGAGTGTGCGCGTATAATATTTCGAAAACTATTGTAAAGGTACTGAACACAAAACAGTATACATACGGGAAGCAGGTTATGCTTGCCGGAAACGACATTCTGATTACTTGCGATGGTGTAGAACTTGTCGAAGGAGTAGATTACTACATTGACGCTTCTTCATATAAAAATAATACAAATAAGGGCAAGGCGTCAGTTACCGTTTATGCGATTGAGGATAATCCAAACTACTGTGGGTCAAAAAGCATATCTTTTCAGATAGCGCCCAAAGGGATTTATTAGTTGCTGTTACTCTCCCAATGAATAATATATAAGCAAATGATGTTATTTATTAAGAATAGAAATTAAGGGTGGCAAAAAAAAATATTTGTGGTAAAATACAGTTTGCTGTATTTATAAATGAAATTGTTTAAGGAGTATAAAAATGAAAAAGCGTATTAGTGTAATCGCAATTATGCTTGCTGCAGCACTTGCTTTTACCGCATGCGGTAAAGAAGTGGAAGATACAACAAGCGCAAGCGTTTCAATTGTTGAAACCCCTATTGACGACCTTATTCCCGAAATATCGGAAACATCTGAAGAAACAGAAGCTTCAGTAGAGGTTGTTGAAGAACCTGAAATTGAAATTCCTGAAGGTATGTACAGAAGCGAACTTACAGGTGAATTTATTTCTCTTGACTTACAGGATCAGCGTCCTGTAGCTATTATGGTCGATAATGAATCAAAGGCTTATCCCCATATCGGTCTTGAACAGGCTGATGTTGTTTATGAATTGATGAACTCAACCGCAAATGGTCGTATTACAAGACTTATGTGCCTTGTAAAGGGCTGGAAGAACATTGAGCAGTTCGGTTCCGTAAGAAGTACACGTCCCACTAACGTTGTAACCGCTGTTGAATGGAATGCAATTCTTATTCACGATGGTGGTCCTTTCTATATTGATGAGTACCTTTCACAGCCCAAGATGAGCAATCACTTAAGTGGTGGTTTTGCACGTTTCTCAAACGGCAAGAATTGGGAATATACCGAATATGTAACAAGTGAAGCTTACACAAATGACGATCAGGGCAAGACATATCCCGGTCTTGTTTCAAGAGTTCAGAGCGCAGGCTTCTCTGAAACATATACCGACGATTACGAAGGTCCTCACTTTAGATTTAAAGATTATGACGGTGAGTATTCAGATCACACTTCAAGCTTTGAAGTAAAGGAAATCGATCTTCCTTATCCTCACAACTCATCAAAGCTTATTTACAATGAAGAAACTCAGACATACGACTACTACTGCTACGGCGAAGCACATGTGGATCCTCTTGCAAATAATAAGGTTATGAGCTTTAAGAACCTTATCATTTATCCTGTAAGCTTCTTCCAGTACGATGAACACGGATATATGATGTATAACTGTATCGGAGCAGGAGATAAGGGTTATTTCATTTCCAACGGACGTGCAATGAGCATCCACTGGTCAAAGCCCGGATTTACAGAACAGACCAAATTCTATGATCTTGACTTCGGCGGAGAAATTATGCTTAATGTAGGTAAGACCTATATTACAATGGTTCCCGATGATGTTTGGGATGAAGTGGTTTATAAGTAAGATTAATAATTGAGGGTGCAGTTATGCACCCTCTTTTTTGTTTTATAGGAAAGTTTTTCCTATAGAGAAAAATGTTCCGCAGGGCTGCGCACTCACGCGAATTCGGTGAATGTTAATCGATCGAGTGGGAGCAAGCCTGCTCGATTTGCGTATTGAAATAAACGTCCCATTTTTTATATAATAGATTGATAAGTCATATACATAATTCAGAGAGGTTTTTGCAGTGAAAACATATAAAATAAACGAGATACCGGTAAAAGTTCACGGAAGAACAATACAAGGAGCTTGCCCGCTTCCTTTATTTTGGAACCATGCGGGGGTCGAAGTTAATTGTACAGGTTCGGAACTTTGGATTGATTTGGAAGTAGACTGTGATTTTCATGAACCTTGGATAGCAACCGAGCTTAACGGAGCATTTATGAGCAGACAGATGCTTCTTCCCGGAGAATATTCAATTTGTCTTTATAGGAGCATGGTCCCCGGAGTTGTTAAAAATTTTAAATTCTATAGGGAACTTCAAGCTATGGGAGAAGATGAAAAGACACATATTCTCGTTAAAGGTTTTACAACCGACGGAGATTTTCTTCCGGTGGAAGATAAAAAACTTAAGCTCGAATTTATTGGAGACTCCATTACTTCGGGAGAAGGAACCTACGGTGCCAATCAGGATACGGAATGGCTTGCAATGTATATGAGCTCAAGCCGCCATTATGCGTCTATAATAGAAAAGGCTTTGGACGCCGACGCCCGTATTATTTCACAAGGCGGCTGGGGAGTATATGTTGGCTGGGATAATGATATACGCCATAATATTCCGTCTGTCTACGAGGCGGTTTGCGGTCTTGCCACCGGTCCGTTTAATGAAGCTCTGGGTTCGCTAAAACCCTATGATTTTAAATCCTGGGTTCCTGATGCCATTATTGTCAACCTTGGTACAAACGATGCTACGAGTTTTGAACAGCCTCCTTTCGATGTTCCCGGTGTTGGTCTTTGCAAACAGCGGAAAAATGCTGATGGTTCATATAATGCCGAGGATGCGGAAAAGATTGAAAAAGCAATCATTGATTTTCTTAAAATGTTAAGGAAAAATAATCCGACTTCACATATTGTATGGGTATATGGCATGCTTGGATACAATATAACAATGCTCATCAGCGATGCTATGAATCGTTATATGAAGGAAACCGGTGACATTAACTGCAAGTATATTACTTTGCCAAACACAACACAGGAGACGGTGGGCTCCCATGGTCATCCGGGCTATGCGTCTCATGAAAGAGCAGGCAAGGTATTATGTGAATACCTTGCAAGTCAGTTTAATATACCCATAAAAGAACATGAGGGAAACCTTTAATGTACAGTGAAAACAAAAAACGAGACAACATAATTGTATTGCTTTTATGCCTGATGATGGTTGCAGCATCAGGTGCTGTTTTGCTACATAGATTTGCCTTTTTATTGATATCAAATGATGATGTGATGCTTAGAAGCATTGCAAGCGGGAATTATACCGGGAATCCGGACGCACATCTTATATACATAATGTATCCTTTGGGATTGATTCTGAAAATGTTTTATTCGGCGTTTCCTTCTGTCGCTTGGTATGATTTTTTTATGACCGGGATTCATTTTTTGTGTGTTTTTCTCATTACATACAGGATTTCAGCGCATTTTAAACGGTTATCGAACAGAATAACTGCCGCAACAATAACATTTGCGGTCCTCATGATAGTGGATATGCGATATATAGTGCACCATCAATATACGGCTTTGGCGGGCGTGTGTGCTGCTACGGCAATTATCTGGTGTGCTTCGTATGATTATAGGAAAAAAGAAGTTATGGCAAAAATAGTAATTATTGCCATGCTGATTTTTGCGCTGTGGATTCGCAAACAAATGTTTTTTGCATCTCTTCCGTTGCTTGTTCTTTCGACTTTGAAGGTAACTCTTCTTAAAAATGATACATTGAGCGAACGACACGACAGGTTGCATCGGACTCTTCCGTTTGCTGCGGTGCTGGTCGGACTTATTGCTGCTTCGTTTATTTCGGAGGCAATTGCTTATTCTTCACCCGAATGGAGGAGCTTTAAGGCATATAATAAGGCGAGAACAGATGTATATGACTATGACAATCTTCCGGACTTTTATGAAAATACCGATTTTTATTCGGTTATAGGCTTAGGTGAAAAGGAATATACGGTTTTGCGTGAATATGATATTGCCCTTGTGGACAACGTTGGAACAAAAGAATTCAATTCAATGGCGGAAAAAGCTAAAGGATTGAAAAAACAATGGGCTTCATATTACAGTGTTCCAAGAAAAGTAATAAATGAAACCGTTGCGGCGGTGAACGGAATTAATGCGACGGTGCTTGGCCTTTTGGTTACGTTACTTTCTTTTGCCATTATGTTGGTTTTTGCAATTAAGGACGAACTGTTTGGGGGGATACTGGTTGTTTGCTGCTATTTATACAAATGGCTGTTTATAGGATATTTTACATATGTGAGCCGTATGCCTGAAAGAATAGTGCATGGTTTTCTGTTTATGGAGCTTTGCTTTCTGATTTCAATGCTTATATCGATGCTTGATTTTGAAGGAGCAAAAAAATCCTTTTCTTTAGCATGGCAAATAATAGCTGCGGCTTTGATGTTGGGGCTGTTACTGACTCAAGGGCTGTATTCCTTCAGAACCTTGATGGATGAATCTTCAATAAAAACAGAAGCCGCAATTGCCTGGGATGAAATAAATGCTTATTTTAAATCTGCCCCGGACAATGTTTATATAATAAATACCGCTATTGGTGCGGCCAGCCCTGCGAAGATGTTTTCTAAGCATTCAACAGAAGCGTTTAATGCAATTAAACCCGGCAACTGGACATTATCAAGTCCTCTGGAGTCTATGCATGAGGCCAGAATTATAGAGGGAACGGCATACGAAGCGTTTTTGACATCGGAGAATGTTTATTATGTTCTTGATGAAAACAAAGGGCCGGAATGGCTGTCAGACTTTTTCGGCGAGGTGGATGAAGCGGACAGATTCACAATAAGTTCAGGTAAGTCATTTGTAGTATATAAGAAAAAATAAAGGCAGAGATTAAAACCGCAGTATTAATCGGAATGCCGCCTGACTTTCGAGAGAGACTTACAAACGGCACATTTTTTGGCAGAATTAAATGCTTTTTTTCTACTGGAAATGCGGAAAAACAGTCAATAAATATAAGCGAGGATATATATGAAAGCATTAATTAATAAATACAGAGAAATAATTGTTTATCTTATTGTAGGCGTCTTGACTACAATTTTTTGTTGGGTAGCTGCCTGGATTTTCAAATTCTGGCTTGATTCGGACGATGCATTTCAGAATCTGGTTATTAATTCACTCAGCTGGGCTGCAGGTGTTCTTTTTGCATTCCCTCTTAACCGAAAGTGGGTGTTTAAAAGCACCAATCCCCATGTGTTTAAAGAATTTGCGGGCTTTACGGGATCCAGAGTATCAACCTGGTTTCTTGATATTTTGATTATGTGGCTGTTTGTAAATGTGTGTCCCCCAACAGGATTGATTAGATGGTTTTTGGGCTTAATCGGAAAAGAAGCCACTCCGGAGGCAATGAGCAATTATATATATTGGTTTGCAAAGGTTTGCATTTCGGCAGTGCTGGTAACCATAGCCAATTACATATTCAGTAAACTTCTGATATTTAAAAAGGACAAAAATGAGGAATTATAATAAAATGAGTTTGTTAGATATTCTTTTAAAAGAGAGGGACTCTGCAGTGGATAATACTTCTAAGAAAATAATCCTTGACTGGGATAAATACATTGAAACGGCAAGAAAAGCTGCTGCTGAAGGTGCTGTCCTTCTGAAAAATGACAATGAAACTTTGCCGCTTGCAAAAGGAAGTCGCGTGGCTTTATTTGGAAGAACTCAATTTGACTATATAAAAAGCGGTACGGGCTCGGGCGGATTGGTAAATGTTCCCTATGTTGTTAATTATTATGACGGTATCAAGGCCTGTGAGAATCTTAGTATTTATGAGGAATTAAGCGAAGTATACAGAGAATGGATTAAAGAAAATCCCTTTGATCTTGGAGGCGGATGGGCACAGGAACCCTCTTGCCAGGTTGAAATGGAAGTGTCCGACGAACTTGTAAGAAAAGCCCATGATAATGCGGACGCAGCGGTTATATTTATAAGCCGCCTCTCAGGTGAAGATAAAGACAGAAGTGCCGGCAAAGGAGATTATCTGCTTCAGGACAGTGAATACGTACTTATCGAGAAGGTAAGCAAAACATTCGATAAGACAATCGTTCTCATTAACAGCGGAGATATTATTGATATGAACTGGGTTAATGAGCTTAATCCTTCTGCTGTTTTATATGTATGGCAGGGAGGCTGCGAGGGCGGAAATGCCGTAGCTGACATTCTTTCCGGAAAGGCTGCGCCAAGCGGTCATCTAACCGAAACCGCCGCATTAAGCATTGAAGATTATCCTTCACATGAAAATTTTGGAGATCCCGTAAGAAACTACTATAAAGAAGATATTTATGTGGGATATCGCTTCTTTGAAACTTTCGCAAAAGAAAAGGTTCTTTATCCGTTTGGTTTCGGCCTTACATATACAACATTTGAAACAACATATTCTTTCTCCTGTGATGACAAGTTCTCTGTCGGAGCATTTGTAACCAATACAGGAAAAAGAACCGGCAAGGAAGTTGTTCAAGTCTATGTTGAAGCTCCACAGGGATTCTTGGGCAAACCGGCAAGAGCGCTTGCGGCCTTTACTAAAACCAACGATATCGATGCGGGTGAAAATGAACTTGTTACTCTTGATTTTGGGCTTAAAGAGATTGCTTCATTTGATGATACCGGCATGACCGGCTATAAAGATGCCTTTGTATGCGAGGCCGGAGAATATAAATTTTACGCCGGAAATAATGCAAGAGATGCCGAATTGATTGGTTCATTCATGTTAGCCGAAACTGTATTGATTGAGGAAACAACAAAGGCTCTTTATCCTAAACGTGAATTTGAAAGAATGATTCCCGATGGAGAAAAGCTTTCCTTTGGCAAAGTGCCTGTAAGAGACTACAGCATTGAAGAACTGATTGAGGAAGAACGTAAAGGCTTAAAGGAAATTGCCTATACGGGTGACACGGGAATTAAGCTTTCTGATGTTAAAGAAGGCAAGGCTTCCATGGATAATTTTATTGCTCAGCTTACTGATGAAGACATGATTATTATGTCCAGAGGCGAAGGCATGAGCTCCAGACGTGTAATTCCGGGTACGTGTGCTGCCTATGGCGGAGTTACCGATAAACTTCAGGAAATGGGCGTGCCGGCAGCTGCATGTACCGATGGTCCCAGCGGGCTCAGAATTGACAGCGGAATGATGGCTATGCAGGGGCCCAACGGTTCTTGCCTGGCTTCAACCTTTGATACAAAGCTTGTGGAAGAGTTGTACGCCTGGATGGGTGTTGAGCTTTTAAAAGTAAAAATTGAATGTCTTCTCGGTCCCGGCATGAATATTAAGAGACATCCTTTAAACGGACGTAACTTTGAATATTTCAGTGAGGATCCGCTTGTTACAGGTATGATGGCAAAAGCACAGCTCTTAGGTATGGCAAAAACCAATACTACAGGCTGTATTAAACACTATGCTTGTAATAACCAGGAAACCGCCAGATACAGGTCCGATTCCGTAGTATCTGCAAGAGCTATGCGTGAAATCTATTTAAGGGGCTACGAGATTGCGGTCAGAGAAGGCGGCGCAACTCATATAATGACAACCTACGGAAGCCTCAACGGATATCATACTGCAGGTAATTTTGAACTTAACACTCTTGTTCTCAGAAAAGACTGGGGATTTAAAGGAGTTGCCATGACAGACTGGTGGGCTGTAGTCGGTACTGAGGAAGATGCAGACCCGAAGGTTCAGAAAACCAGTCTTATGATCAGAAGCCAGAATGATCTATATATGGTAACGAACAGTTCTGAAAATAATGATAACAACGACGATTCATATGACGGATATAAAAACGGCGTATTTACAAGATCAGAACTCCAAAGAAACAGTGCCAATATACTTGAACTTGTGATGAATACTCCCACTTATGACAGAATGATGGGAAATGAGATCACGGTTGAAGAGATTAATCGACCTTCTGTAAGCGAAGTTATGGCCGATGTGAAATTTACCCATGAAGTAACAGACGGCAGCAGCTTTGATGCCGCTCTTCTTAAAATGGGTAAGGGCTCGGTTAATATGATTGTGATGGAGTTCCCTGAAAAGGGTGATTATGATATGGAATTTGAGTTGGCAGCCGATGGCAGCAGTCTTTCTCAAATTTCTCTAGCATTCTCTGTAAACAATACCGTAATGAAGGTTATTTCAAAGAACGGTTCCGAAAAAGAATTTACCAAGGAATCGGTATTGATGGGAATGGGAAATTCTGCCGAAAGATTTTTGAAGATAACATTCAGCCAGGCAGGCCTTAAAATGAGAAATATTCGCTTTGTAAAAAGAAAAGAGGACAGCGATATCAACGACAGATAAGGACATATTAAGGTATGAAGGGGAAAGTGGTTGATTTAAGAGCATTTAAAAAATACGCACAGGAGAGAAGCCGAAAGAATTCTTTCGGCTTGCTCTTCAATGCGATAATGTTTGTCGGATTATTTGGGATGGATTTTCTTATGCGTCTTTTTACCGATCCGGAAAGTGCGCATTATCCGTTTCTTGCATACCCGCTGGTGGGCTTAATCCTTTGGTTAATATGGAAAACGATAATTATAAAGACTCCTAAAGTTCAGGACTTGTATGTTGCATTGGAATACATTCTTGGCGTTTCTTTTGCTTGCCATTTGGAATTGGTAAGAGAAGACTATGGGGCCTTTTTTGTATTTTTTTTGGTAATGGTCTGTTGCGCGTCTACGCTTCTTATTCAACCGTTGCTTGTTGTGCTTGCTCAGGCGGTTGGTTCCGTTATGTTTTATATATGTACTCGCATTGCTCTTGGTGAGGTAAGCGTCGCAGGCATTATTTCCATTGTCGGAACGGGGATAATAGGAATTCTTTTGGGATTTTTGTGCTGGTTTGTCAGAGTTCAGAGCATGGCTTTTTCCAATGAACTTAATTATATAGCCAATGCCGCTGATGAAAGATTTGTCGGAGACAGGAATGATTATTATGACAATGTATCGGATAATGACGGTGTCGGTCTTGAGAAGACGATTTCAAAAAGAAGAAAGTTTACAGTCATTTTTAATTTAACCAAGGAACATCTTGAAACGGTTAAGGATAAAAATGTATTTAATCTTAAACCTATGATGGATTGGGAAGATCTGACTACCAGAATATTAAGATGTGCTGCAAATGCTGAAACATATAAAAGTATGGAAGCTTTCTTAAATGGTGAAAGGTTTTCAACCGAATTTAAGGAGGGGAGTTATAAGCGTACCGCATCCGGAATATTCAACACCTATAGCGGAGACAGAATGTGGCTCAATTTTGAAATGTCACTAAGACCGCATCCGGTAACCGGTGAAGTAATGTGCACGCTCATAGTAGAGGATATAACAAACGACAGAATACTTATCGAAATATTTAAGAAGCTGGTCATTAATGATTACGAACTGCTTATGTGCATTAACAGAACCAAGCGTAATACTGTTGCATATGTTGCATCGGACAGTGAGGTAAAATGTTATGCTGCAGGCGACTATGAGACAGAGATGGTAAGATATATTACCGGTAATGTAGCGGAATACGATCGGGAAAGAGCAATCAAAAATTCGCATTTACGAACAATAACAGAAAAACTCAGAGAGCAGGATGTCTACGAGTTTGTTATGGATGAATGCCATGACGGAGAGATATATACAAAACGTGTTGCATATTCATATCTGACTGAAAATAAACGTACTATCATTTTGCAGCTTCAGGATATCACAGACAGTGTGAAAAAGAACAACGAAACAAAGGAAACTTTGGAAAAAGCACTTGAGCAGGCAAGGAATGCAAACAATGTAAAGGTGGATTTTCTTTCTCGCATGAGTCATGAGATGAGAACTCCGATGAATGCCATTATGGGCCTGTCGAATCTTTTGGAGGATGAGGCCGATAATCCGGAAACCTTAAAGGAGTATGTATCAAAAATAAAAAGTTCCAGTGACTTCCTGCTTCAACTCATCAATGATGTACTGGATATGGCTTATCTTGAAGATGGTAAAATGAATTTTAGCTTTGAAGAAATAAGTCATGCAGAAATGTTCAAAGCGGTTGAGAATCTTATTGCACCTATGTGCCGCGAAAAGAACATTGAATATATTAATCGAACCGATGTGGCGGCAGGTACGGTGATAAAGGCCGATAAACTGCGGCTGATGCAGATATTTATAAATCTTTTGGACAATGCTGTTAAGTATACACCAAAGGGGGGCAGAGTCGAATTTAATTGCTATGATTTAGGCGAAAGAAACGACCGCGGTTTTTTCCGTTTTATAGTAAAAGATAACGGAGTAGGTATGAGCGAAGAGTTTATGAAGCATTTGTTTGAACCCTTCACTCAAGAAAGCTCGTCAAACCAGCAGAGCTTGAACGGAACCGGTCTTGGGCTCCCGATAACCAAAGGCTTGGTGGAAAAATATGGCGGGTCTCTCAGCGTTACAAGCAAAAAGGATATGGGAAGTACCTTTGTTGTCGATCTTGATTTTGAATTGGTTAAAGAGAAGACCGGCAGTCCCCAACCGGCCGAGGCTGACCTGGGTTCCCTTGACGAAAAGCGAGTATTGGTTGTAGAAGACAATGAAGTAAACAGAGAGATTGTCGATGCGTTGCTTACAAAAAAGGGAATGATGGTAGAAAACGCAACAAACGGACAGGAAGCTTTGGATAAATATGAGGCATCCGAGGATTACTTCTATGATGCAATTCTTATGGATATAAGAATGCCGGTTATGAGTGGAATTGAAACAACCAAACAAATAAGAAGCATGTTAAGAAGAGATGCACGTTCAATTCCGATTATAGCCATGACTGCTAACGCACTTTCCGATGATGTGGCACTTTCAAATCATTCCGGAATGAATGAGCATCTTTCAAAACCAATCAATCCGCAAATTCTTTATGATACATTGTTAAAGTGTATTGCGGCAAATAATCATGAAAAATAAAAAATAACGGCTTCGGGTAAAAGGGAGAAGTTACCTTTGCCCGAAGCACCTCTATATATAGGTATTAATCCTGTCTGAATCACTATATGATGTCTAAAAAATAAAAATAAAAAATCACAGAAATTATTGTTGACTTGAAAAATCCTTTGTTGTAGAATGTAGGGTGCACTATTGTGGAGTGCCTTGTTTTTTTGTGGCTTTTTTTACATATAAAAACCAATGCTAAATAATAAGAACGGGGTGAATGTCAATGGAAAAGAACAGAATACGTCCTATTGCCGCAGGCAAAAATTCACGTATGAGTTATTCAAGACAAAAAGAAGTTTTAGAAATGCCCAACCTTATTGAAGTTCAGAAGGATTCCTATAAATGGTTCCTTGAGGAAGGACTTCGTGAGGCCTTTGATGACATTTCTCCTATCGAAGATTACAGCGGACATCTTAGCCTTGAGTTCGTAGATTATGAACTTTGCGAGGATGAGGTTAAATATTCGATTGAGAAGTGTAAAGAAAGAGATGCTACATATGCAGCTCCTTTAAAGGTAAAGGTTCGTCTTCATAATCAGGAGACAGGAGATGTGTTTGAACATGAAATTTTCATGGGTGACCTTCCCTTAATGACCGCTACCGGTACCTTTGTCATCAATGGTGCAGAACGAGTTATCGTTAGCCAGATGGTTCGTTCTCCCGGCATTTATTATAATATTGAACATGACAAGATTGGTAAGAAGCTTTACTTCTCAACTGTCATTCCTAACCGTGGTGCATGGCTTGAGTATGAAACAGACTCAAACGATGTATTTTCAGTACGCGTAGACAGAACCCGTAAAGTTCCGATTACTGTTCTTATTCGAGCTCTCGGTCTTGGAACCAACGCTGAAATCAGAGAACTTTTCGGTGATGAAGCTAAGATTGAAGCAAGTATTGCCAAGGATCCTTCTATTTCCGAGAAGAATCCCGAAGGTAGTGCTGAAGCAGGTTTAATTGAATTATATAAGAAGATTCGTCCCGGTGAACCTTTGAGCGTAGAAAACGCTGAGTCACTTATTAAAGGTATGTTCTTTGATGCAAGAAGATATGATCTTGCAAAGGTAGGACGTTACAAATTTAATAAGAAGCTTTCTATGAGAAATCGTATTACCGGTCAGATTATCGCTGAAGATGTTATTAATCCTCAGACCGGTGAAATCATTATTGAAGCAGGACAGAAGGTTGACAGAGCTATTGCTGACGAAATTCAGGATGCAGCAGTTCCTTTTGTATATGTAACAACAGAAGAAAAGAACGAAAAGATTCTTTCTAACCTTATGGTGGATATTAAGGCTTACTTTAATCCTTCATCAGATGCAGTTAAGCAGGCTCTTGATATTGATGATGATAATGACTATGACATTTATGATGTTTTAGGAATTAATGAAAGAGTTTATTATCCTGCTCTTGTGACCATTATGGAAGAGTTTGATGATGAAGCTTCACGTATCGAAGCTATCAGAAAGAACGTTCATGAACTTATTCCCAAGCATATCACAAAGGAAGATATTTTCGCTTCAATCAACTACAATATGCATCTTGAATATGGTATCGGTAATGACGATGATATCGACCACCTTGGCAACCGTCGTATCCGTGCTGTAGGTGAACTCTTACAGAACCAGTATCGTATCGGTTTATCAAGACTTGAAAGAGTAGTTCGTGAGCGTATGACCACTCATGATTCCGATGAGGTTACCCCTCAGGCTCTTATTAATATTAAGCCCGTTCAGGCAGCAGTTAAGGAATTCTTCGGTTCATCACAGCTTTCACAGTTTATGGACCAGAATAACCCTCTTGGTGAATTAACTCATAAGAGACGTCTTTCTGCATTGGGTCCCGGCGGTCTTTCAAGAGAACGTGCTTCCTTCGAAGTTCGAGATGTCCACTACTCACACTACGGTCGTATGTGTCCTATCGAAACTCCCGAAGGTCCTAACATCGGCCTTATTAACTCACTTGCATCTTTTGCAAGAATTAATGAATACGGATTTATCGAGGCTCCTTATCGTAAGATTGACAAATCAAACCCTGACGAACCTCGTGTTACCGAAGACTGGGTATACATGACAGCCGATGAAGAAGATAACTATCATGTTGCTCAGGCTAACGTTGCATTAAATCCTGACGGAACATTCGTTAAGAACTCCGTATCAGGTCGTTTCCGTGCTGAAACTCAGGAATATCCCAAGACAATGTTCGATTTCATGGATGTGTCTCCTAAGATGGTATTCTCAGTTGCAACAGCACTTATTCCTTTCCTTGCCAACGACGACGCTAACCGTGCTCTTATGGGTTCAAACATGCAGCGTCAGGCCGTTCCGCTTATGATGACTGAAGCTCCTGCAGTAGGTACAGGTATGGAACCTAAGGCAGCTGTAGACTCGGGTGTCTGCGTAGTGGCTGAAGGCAGCGTAACCGTTACATATGTATCATCAAAGTTAATTAAGATTGCTTACGATGACGGAACAGAAAAAGAATATAAGCTTTCCAAGTTCTCTCGCAGTAACCAGTCTAACTGTTATAACCAGAAGCCTATCGTATTCAAGGGCAACCGTGTTGCCGCAGGTGAAGTAATTGCCGACGGTCCTTCCACATCTCAGGGCGAACTTGCTCTTGGTAAGAACCCTCTTATCGGATTTATGACATGGGAAGGTTATAACTACGAAGATGCTGTTTTATTAAGTGAACGTCTCGTTCAGGATGATGTATATACATCTATCCACATTGAAGAATACGAAGCAGAAGCTCGTGATACCAAGCTTGGACCCGAAGAAATCACTCGTGATGTTCCCGGCGTAGGCGACGATGCACTTAAGGATCTTGATGATCGCGGTATTATCCGTATCGGTGCTGAAGTTCGTGCCGGTGATATTCTTGTAGGTAAGGTTACTCCTAAGGGAGAAACAGAACTTACTGCCGAGGAAAGACTCCTTAGAGCTATCTTTGGTGAAAAGGCAAGAGAAGTTCGTGATACATCGCTTAAGGTACCTCACGGTGAATACGGTATCGTAGTAGATGCTAAGGTATTTACAAGAGAAAACGGCGATGAGCTTTCACCCGGTGTAAATCAGGCTGTTCGTGTATATATCGCTCAGAAGCGTAAGATCAGTGTTGGTGATAAGATGGCCGGTCGTCACGGTAACAAGGGTGTAGTTTCACGTGTACTTCCTGTAGAAGATATGCCGTATCTTCCTAACGGACGTCCCTTGGATATCGTGCTTAACCCATTGGGCGTACCTTCACGTATGAACATCGGACAGGTCCTTGAAATTCACTTATCTCTTGCAGCAAAAGCTCTTGGCTTCAATGTTGCAACACCTGTATTTGACGGTGCCAACGAAACAGATATTATGGATACGCTTGATCTTGCCAACGACTATGTAAACCTTCCTTTCGATGATGCGGAAGCCAAGGAAGCAGCAGCAAAGCAGGGTGAAGAATATGACAAGAAGGCTCCTACCTTCTCGTCAAAGCACAAAGAAGAACTGTTGCCTGAAGTATATGAATACTTATCAGAGAACAGAGAACATAGAGAATTATGGAAGGGTGTTCCGATTTCAAGAGACGGTAAGGTTCGTCTTCGTGACGGTAGAACCGGTGAATATTTTGACGGCCCTGTAACAATCGGTCACATGCATTATCTTAAACTTCACCATCTGGTAGATGATAAGATTCATGCTCGTTCAACCGGTCCTTACTCCTTAGTTACTCAGCAGCCTCTCGGTGGTAAAGCACAGTTTGGTGGACAGCGTTTCGGTGAAATGG
>JAKSRT010000109.1 GCA_024403485.1 Lachnospiraceae bacterium | reverse complement strand
CGCGTTTGCTCATTAAATCTCCTTTTGTCATTAACAATAACTAAGAGTGGCTCGTTTCCAAGCCACTCTTATAACATAAATACTATTTAACTTTAATCATAATACCACCGGAATTTACCAAAATCAAGTGTTTTCTTTCAATTTAATTACCTTCGGGATCCCCAAAGCCATCCTCTTGCCCATCCGGGGGAGCCATTGGACCGCCGGGTCCGCCATCTTTTCCATCGAAGTCACCTCTCGGACCGCCAAAGCCGCTTTCTTTCCCATCAAAGTCACCTCTCGGACCATCAAAGCCGCCATCTTGTCCGTCGAAGTTACCTCTCGGACCATCAAAGCCGCCATCCTGTCCGTCGAAGTTACCTCTCGGACCGCCGGGTCCGCCGCCCGGTCCTCCGAAATTCATTTCTGAGCCTGTTCCCTTGGTTGCCGTAACCGTTACCGTTTCATTTTCCACAACCAGTGTGTATTCCTTGCCTTCTTCAAGTTCATTCATGGAAATCATCACGGCGTTGCCGCTCTTTACCATGGTACACTCCAAAAGTACCAAATTTTCATCCATGAGTTTTATCAAAGAGCCTTCTTCTATCAGTTTTCCCGATTTATAATCGATTACCATATTTTTTGAATTCTCTGCTATGGACTGATACATGCCGGACATGCCCGTAGCAATTATTGTACCGCCGTTCATAACAAACTCAGTGTCATAGTCCGTGGCGTTATTATTGTCGTTGACAGAGCCCGAAACATAAATATACCCGCCATTCATTTCGATTCTGCCGTTTGAGTCAAGTCCGTCCCCGGCTGCGTCAATATTTACGGTTCCCCCATTTATGCATACTAAAATATCATCATTCCCCGAATCCGCATTTTTATTCTTTCCGGAGTCACCTTTACGGGCGTTCGTACTGTTTCCGTCGGTCGCATTAATTCCGTCATCAGACGCAACTATATTGATGCATCCGCCGTTAATATAAATACCGGCACCCTCTATGCCCTCGCAGCATTCTTTTATATCAACAGAGCCGCTGTTAATAACTACACTTTTATCCGAATGTATTCCGTCATCCCCTGCAGTAATGACAATATTGCCGCCGTTTATAAGAATATTTTCGTCGCTGTTTATTGCATCAATGGAGGGAGCTGCTATATCCAAAGAGCCGTTTCCGTCAATGGCCAGTGAAACTTTGCTTTGAATTGCAGCCTTTTCGAGGTCCTCTTCACTAACATTTTCAACGTCGGCAACCAGCCTGTTATTCGAGCCCTCCCTCAGATAAATGACCACGTTGTCAGTCTGTTTCGCAAAAATACACTTTCCGCCTTTAGAAACTATGGACACATTATCAAAAACCAGATTAACCTTTTCCGTCTCAGCTGCATTTATTTTGATCGAACCGATATATGTTCCGGAAAGAATATATGTACCACCGGATTTTATTTTTACTTCTCCTGCTTCGATTTTTACACTGCTTTCATCGCAATAAGCATTTTCCCCATCTAACCTTATGGGAATTGCATTTTCAATATCCCGGGATGTGATACCGGTATCAAATTCCCCTGTTACTATATTTGTGTTTTCAGGCAGTGTCTGTTCTTCATCGCTTTTACAGGCGCAAAGAACCAGGCCTGCGACAAATACTGCTGCCGCAAGCATCTTTTTAACAGTTTTCATGCTACATTCTTCCTTAGAGTTCTTCTGCTGAGTTGGAAACCGATCCGCAGGCCACGGTAAGATTTCCGTTTCGTGTGCGAATCTCATCGATCATTGACTTCTCATCTGCATCGTCTTTGAGCTTTATAAGATAGTTAACTTCAAACAAGCTTCCTAAATTTGTTGTTTTTACACGATCAAGCTTTACTTCATCTGCATATTTTTCAAATATATCGTCAAAAAGACCTTTGTAATTCAAATTTTCGGGGATAACTACTTTAAGATGCTTTTCTAAAGACTTAATTTCACCAAATCCGGTCTTCGAAAGAACAATGAATACTGCTACCACTATTACCGTGAACAAAGCAGCAAATCCCACAAATCCCATTCCTGTGGCAATACCTACAGCCATTGTAAAGAAAATTGTGGCAATATCTTTACTTGTACCCGGAATCGAACGAAAACGAACAAGACTGAAGGCTCCTACAATAGCTACTCCAATACCAAGGTTACCGTTCACCATCGCAATAACTGCCTGAACAAGAATCGGCAGTATAACTATGGTTATTGCAAAGTTCTTTGTATATTTTTCACTGCAAATCATATATGCGCAGGAAATAATCAGTCCAAGTATCAGCGAGCAGGCCATGCAGATGAGCATTCCCTTCATCGTCAAATTAAGGCTGGATGAGCCCGCCTCCATTAATATACTTTCTAACATATTATCTCTCCGTCTGATTCAAAAAATTTTTTATTTATAAAATATAACTTTTATCTCTCTAATTCGTCAACCAGTGATTGTTGACGTTTTGCCTTATTCGGCGCATTCATTAAGGCATGCGGTTCCGTATTTTGAAAAACTTCCCGGATATATTTTGAGTTCGCTCAGTGCCGAACTAAGCCAACCGGGCATGGAAAGAGCTCCTTTAATTTCCATAAGATACTCTTTTTCGCCAAGCAGTACTTTGTCCGGTGTCACGCCAAGCAAGGATTGTTCGTCAAATTTTGCCTTAATATCCTTGTCAAAGGTTATGCGAAACTGCCTGTCTTCTTTTCCGTAAAGAGCAATCCTCATATATTCTATATAAGTCCTTTTGTTTGGCTTATAGTAATTAATAAAATAATCTATTTCATTAAGAATCTGTGATTCCGTCTGAGGCTTTACACCATCATTTAAATAGTCCATAGCCTCTTTGTATGTCAGTTCTATTCTGCGCTTATAAACCGTTCCCTTATATTTCTTTTTGAGTTCAAGAAAAACCTTGGATTTTTCATTCATTTCACCGTAGCCTCTGATTCTCAGTTTTTCTTTATACTGAGGCTTTTCCAGGGATTCTCTGATGATATCATAGCCTTCCGTGTCAAAATACAGACTGGTTATTTTAGACAAACCGTATTTGTCCACTTCCATGTACTCTTCAAGAATTTTCATTAAACTATTGTACTGTTCTTCCGAAAGAAGATATTTAATTTCTATTCTTTTAAATGTGTTCTGCGCCATATCTCCCTTTCCCGAGTAACCTTAAGTAATATATAGTACCGGACTGTGACAACAATTTGTATATTTTATGTCCAAAAAGTGAAATGTTCCTAGAATAAATCAAGAGAACTATCAAGATATATCATTTCCCGAACCCTAAGTCTGCACTCCGGTTTTGTCATATAATAAAGCAAAAATTCCAAAATCATTGCACTTCCAAGGCTTCTTCCCTCAATTTTAAAATTTTCAAAACCCATGGGAAGGTAAATATTTTTTATATCTTCCGTACCGATAAATCCCGGATTCTCCATTGCTTTTGAAAACATATACCCGCATCCCGCGTCGGGCGATTTACATATGTGGTCTTCAACATCTTCACCAAGTGCTTTGCGGCTTACATTTTCGTAGCAGTTTTTTCTGTC
Source organism: Lachnospiraceae bacterium (assembly GCA_024403485.1). Taxonomy (GTDB): domain Bacteria; phylum Bacillota; class Clostridia; order Lachnospirales; family Lachnospiraceae; genus UBA1258. The sequence goes on along the minus strand of JAKSRT010000109.1, from coordinate 378 downwards.
TGTACAGTAAAAAGAACAGCATTCGTTGCATAAAAACTCAACTTTGTCTTTTAACTCTTCCTGAATGTTTCCAAGCTTTTCAAACTGTTTGTTTAATCGAAAATCCAAAACCGCATATCTGAAATCTTCCCGATTAAGTTCGCCGGTAAACTTATGAAAATCCGTTATGACCTTTGTTGTCGATGATACAAAATAGAGCTTTGGATATCTCTCTTTTATGTATTCAAGCAGCAAATCAGAATATATTATTACACCGTTTTGTGATGTTTTACAATTATCATATACATTAAACATATCACAAAGCGCATTACATTTCCTGTCACCAAGATGCTCTTCTTTTATTAGCGAGTTGCTGAAGGTGAGTCTTGCTGATATATT
>JAKSRT010000108.1 GCA_024403485.1 Lachnospiraceae bacterium | reverse complement strand
GGTATTTAAAAGAACATCGGTAGGCGTAAGGGTTAAGGAAGAGGGCGCTCAGTTTTTATATCACGCAAAAAGAATAATGGAACAGTTCGAAGCTGTTGGAAGAATATGCGATAAGACGGGATCGGATAAACTTCAGTACAAGCTTTCAATTGCGAGAGGCAGCTATATTGTCGATGGTTTTACTTCTTTTGTTTCGGAATTACAGCTTGAAAAAGGAATGGAAATTACCATAAATGAGACAAATGCTATGGGAACCATAGTAAATGTTGCTGATAAAGGCTATAACATCGGAGTAATAAGATACCAGGCCAAGGATGAGGACTACTATTTAAACTGCCTTAAGAGTAACCACCTAACCAATGAAACAATATGGGAATTTGAATATGTACTCGTAATGTCGGAAAAGCATCCCTTGGCTAAAAAAGAAGATATTACCATAGAAGATCTTAAAGGATATACAAAGATCACTCATGGAGATATAGAACTTCCTCATGATAAGTATTCCGGAAAAACGAAGAAAAATCAGAACAGAAACGTGATATATGTATATGAAAGAGGCAGTCAGTTTGACTTACTTTCAAATGTTCCAAATACATATATGTGGGTATCTCCCATACCTGAAAAGGTGCTAAAGAAAAACCGGCTTATTCAAAGAGTTTGTAAGGCCGAGGATAATCTTTACAAAGACGTTTTGATATTCAGAGAGGATTATCACATAAACGAGTACGACAGACTTTTTCAAAAGAAACTCTATGAGTCAAAAGTAGATGTTGCTTCTGCAAAATGGTAAAAATGAAATTCGTCAGAAGCTGTTATATATCATACGGTATATAACAGCTTCTTTTTTATATTTGTTTCACATATATTCATATGATAACTTTCGGATAAAAGAAAACTGATGGAGAAGATTATGTTTTTGACACCGAAAGAAACAGTTGAACAGTATATAAATGCAAGCATATCCAAAAGCGGACAGTCAATCGGAAAAACGGCGGGGAAAAGCGTGTTTGCCGGCATGATGATTGCTATGGGAGCGGCCTGCAGTAATGTTGCCGTTCATGCAATTGATAATGTGGGTGTGGCCAGACTGATTGCCGGATGCGTTTTCCCGGTGGGCCTTATGATGGTTATCCTTATGGGCGCGGAACTGTTTACCGGAAACTGTCTTATGGCAGTTGCAGTGGCTGATAAAAAAATTTCCTTTTTACAGCTTGTAAAAGTACTGGTTATCGTATACCTTGGCAATTTCGTCGGTGGACTTTTAACTGCGGTACTTATGCAGTTAAGCGGACAGTTTAATTATTCCGCAGGCCGACTTGGAGCTTATACGATAAAAGTTGCAATGGGAAAAACTTCGGTATCGTTTGCCCAGGGGATTTCGTCAGGTATTCTGTGCAACATTCTGGTTTGCGCTGCAGTTATGATGGCTATGAGTTCAAAGGACGTAACAGGAAAGCTTCTTGCTTCTTTTTTTGTTATTCTTCCTTTTGTTACAGGCGGTTTTGAACACTGTGTGGCGAATATGTACTATATTCCTGCGGGATTAATTGCGAAATGCAATCCGGCATATGCAGAGGCGGCAAAAGAAATATATGGTCTGGCTGATCTTTCTGCATTGAATCTTTTCGGATTTTTGGTAAATAACCTGATTCCTGTGACTATAGGAAATATAATCGGTGGGTCTTTTTGTATCGGATTACCGATGTATTATTTAAATTACAAAGGAAACAAAAAGAAAGAGGGTGAAGAGTAATATGTTTTATATAGGTGTTGCCGCTTTGGTATTGGTAATAGAGGCAAGCGCGGTATGTGTGATAGCAGGAGCCTTCTATGCATACGAAAAGATTACAGTTAAAAATATGAGGGATAGATAGTTTATATATAAACAATTAATATGTGCATGTTAATCAAAACTCTGCAGCAATGCAGAGTTTTCTTCGTTTTATTGTGCCTTTATATGTTATAATCTATCAAAGGAAAAAATTTATTATGCATATATGACGGTATCTGCTGACAGAGGAACAAGTATGCACATAAGAAATGGCTTGGTTTTTACCGAAAAAGGTGATTTTGAAAAACTTGATATAGAGATTGAAAACGGCATTATTGTCGATTTGGAGAGTCGCAGCGAATCCGATTCAGACACTGTTTATAGCGACAGATTAAGTACACAGGACATAGATGCTTCAGGTAAATATGTTGTACCCGGATTTATAGACATTCATACTCACGGTTGTGTCGGATATGACACTTCTACTGCTGACACCTGTGGGCTGAAAGCTATGGCGGTGTATCAAAGGTCATCGGGAGTTCTTTATTTTTGTCCTACTTCGATGACACTCAGCCGACAAAAGTTGGAAATTGCATTTGATACGGTTAAGAAAGCCATGGAATCTCATGAAGAAAATGAGGCAACCATTCTTGGTATTAATATGGAAGGACCGTTTGTTTCTGCCAATAGGCTTGGCGCTCAGAGACATGAATATGTAACAAAACCGGATTTTTCAGTATTTGAGAGCCTTCAAAAGATAAGCGGGAATAATATCAGACTTATAACCATTGCACCTGAAGAAAACGGAGCAATGGAACTGATTGAAAATATTTTGGAAAAATATGCGAATGTGGTTGTATCGTTAGGCCATACCGACGCAGATTATGAAACCTGTACCGAAGCATTTAAAAGAGGGGCGAATCATGTAACACATTTGTTTAATGCAATGCCGCCTCTTAATCACAGAAAACCGGGACTAATAGGCGCAGCGGCAGACAAAGAAAATGCATTTGCCGAATTTATATGTGACGGAGTCCATATTCATCCTTCCGTGATAAGGAGAATTTATGACATATTTGGTGCTGACAGACTTATTTTGATCAGCGACTCAATGGAAGGAACCGGAATGCCTGACGGCGAATATGAATTGGGCGGGCAAATTGTTATCAAAACCTCTAATTTGGCAGTTTTGAAAAGAAACGAAAATGAAACTGAAACTGCGGTGAAAGGCGATAGCAATACAGTGTTGGCAGGAAGTGTAACAAATCTGTTTCAGTGTTTTAAAAATGCGGTTTCTTTTGGAATTCCGCTTGAAGCTGCCGTGAAGATGGCTACCATCAATCCTGCAAAAAGTATAGGTCTGGATAGTAAAATAGGCGTTATCGGGATTGGACGAGAGGCAAAGCTTCTTTTGCTTGATGAGAGTCTAAACATAAGAAAGATAATAGGATAGGAGAACCGGATGAAAAAAGGATGGAGTCCCAACAAGTGGTGGCTGGTATGTTCAATCTGTTGGTATATTGCAGCAATTGCAATGTTTCTTGGAAGTACTGATAAATCAATTGCATTGTTCTATCTTTGTCTTGGATCGGCATTTCTATGCTTAAGCGTGTATGGAAATCATGGAAAAAACGACGAAAAGAAAAATGAAGATAGCGATAAAGACGAAGAAAATGAAAATAACTTGGAAGAAAATAAAGCAAATAGGTCAGAAAAATAATTGCATTTAGGGTGAGTATGATTAAAGTTACTATTTTTAATGAAAATATACATGAAACAAGACAGGAAGAAATTCGGGCAATATATCCAAAGGGAATGCATGGCTGCATAAAGGAATTTCTTGAAAAGAATCTTGGTGATGCAGTTATGATAAGGACGGCTACGCTCGAAGAGCCGGAACACGGACTTACGCAAGAGGTGCTGGATGATACGGATGTTCTTATTTACTGGAGCCACTGGATGCAGGAAGAATTTTCCGATGAGGTTGCGAAGAGAGTAAAAGAGGCTGTTTTAAACGGGATGGGATTAATAGCGTTGCATTCGGCCCACTTCTCAAAGGTTATGAAGATGCTGATGGGAACATCGATGACATTAAGATGGCGTCACGGGGATAGGGAAAGACTTTTTGTTACAACGCCGTCCCACCCTATTTCAAAGGGGCTGCCGGATTATTTTGAACTTCCGATAGAAGAGATGTACGGTGAATTTTTTGACATACCAAAGCCTGATGATGTAGTATTTACTGGATGGTTTGCAGGTGGCGAAGTATTCAGAAGCGGCTGCACCTTTACACGCGGTCTGGGCAAAATTTTTTATTTTCAACCCGGGCACGAACAATATCCGATTTATTACGATTCCAACATACAGAAGGTTATCACAAATGCGGTTGAATGGTGCGCTCCGGTTAGAAGAAGAGCAGGAGCGATAGACTGTACGGAAGTAGTA
>JAKSRT010000107.1 GCA_024403485.1 Lachnospiraceae bacterium | reverse complement strand
TACGGGAAATACCCCAGTCCTGAATATTTTCAAGCCAGTTACCGAAACGTCCCTCACCGATTGTGGCGGGAATCCAGTTTACTGTCTTATTGTTTCTTACAAGATCGTCTCTTACGGCGGTCATCTTGATAAACCAGGATTCACGCGCATAGTAAATAAGGGGAGTAGAACATCTCCAGCAATGAGGATATTCATGTTCAACCTTAGGAGCACTGAATAAGATTCCGCGTCCGTCAAGTTCTTTTAATACTTCAGGGTCACAGTTGATTGCACCTGCTTCGATTTCCTTCTGGGTAGGCTTAGCACGCATTCCCGCAAAAGGAGTTTCCGGTTTCATTACACCATGTTCATCAACCATCTGAACAAAGGGTGCATCATATTTACGACCTACACGGGCATCGTCGTCACCGAATGCGGGAGCAATATGAACGATACCGGTACCGTCTGACATTGTTACATAATCATCGCAGTATACAAAGAATGCCTTCTTGTTCTGTTTGTCTGCAGCATCTTTTGCACACTGGTAAAGAGGTTCATATTCTTTGTATTCAAGATCCTTACCTACATACTTTTCAAGTACTTCGTACGCGGGAGTACCTTCTTCACGTTCAATTGAACCAAGAACGCTGTCAAGTAATGCCTCAGCCATGATATAGGTATATCCGTCCGCAGCCTTAACTTTTACATAGCTTTCATCAGGGTTAACGCAGAGAGCGATATTTGAAGCAAGAGTCCAGGGTGTAGTGGTCCATGCAAGGAAATAAGCATCTTCGCCTACAATCTTAAATCTTACAACCGCTGTACGTTCCTTTAATGTCTTATAACCCTGTGCAACTTCATGAGAAGAAAGAGGGGTACCGCAACGAGGGCAGTAAGGAACAATCTTAAATCCTTTATATAAAAGGCCCTTGTCCCAGATTTCTTTTAATGCCCACCATTCGGACTCAATATAGTTATCGTGATATGTTACGTAAGGGTCGTCCATATCTGCCCAGAAACCTACTGTTCCTGAGAAATCTTCCCACATGCCCTTATATTTCCATACGGATTCTTTACACTTAGTGATAAACGGATCGAGACCGTAAGCTTCAATCTGATCTTTTCCGTCAATACCGAGAAGCTTTTCAACTTCAAGTTCTACGGGAAGTCCGTGGGTATCCCATCCGGCCTTTCTGGGTACCATATAGCCTTTCATGGTGCGGTATCTGGGTACCATATCCTTGATTACACGTGTAAGTACATGTCCGATATGAGGCTTTCCGTTAGCGGTAGGAGGTCCGTCATAAAATGTGTAGGTAGGACCATCCTTACGATTTTCCATACTTTTTTCAAAAATCTGATTTTCTTTCCAGAACGCCAATGTTTCTTTTTCTCGTTCCACAAAGTTCATGTTTGTAGGTACCTGTTTGTACATACTGTTTCTCCTTTCAAAATTAGGAATAAAAAAGGTCGTCCTTAAAAAGGACGACCATAAAATGTTCGCTTAACCACCTTTTTAAGAGTACTCCCTTTCGGTTCATACGCCTCCCTCGTAACGGTGGGACTCCGTCAACATCTACTCAGTCATTATATTGTGACCTTTCGGGTTGAAACTCAGAAGTGATTTTCTCCATTGGTTTACCGGCATCGGGCTTTCACCATCCCCGATTCGCTGAAGCTTTCTTCCAAAGGATACTGTCTTCGTCAACGTTATTGTTGGTATTATATTGCCAATATAAAAGCAATGTCAAGATAAAATAAAATTTCTGCCACAAAAACTGTTCTTTCATTATTATCAGCGTTTAATATATAAGCCTTGCGAATTATTCAAACACTGTAAACATCTGATTATAATCGTATGTCATATAGAAAGATTCAAGTCCCTCCAGGTATTCATCCACATTTTCTTTGGTTATAAGATGTTCGCCTTTATACATGGCCTCCATCATATAATCGTCCACTGCTCCGGAAAAATGGATTTCATCACAGTAGAATCTCCAGTCTGTTGTGATATCATAGTCATCCATAAAAGAAAATACTTTAATATTGTCATATTTAAGCATTTCATTAAGCGCTATTCTTTCACAGTTTACCGCCACCGGAATCAGTCCGTTGTCTCCTATTTCTTTCCAAAAACATGCACTGTATGGGAGAATAAAGTAGTAGAACATAATGTCTGGATTTTCTTCTGCGGTTCTAACAATGTTACGCTTTATGTTCTCAAGTGTATTGGCATATATCGTTTCGGTATCTCCGGCCAGTCTGAAACTCCTTTGGCTTATAAGATCATGAGCCAGAGTATCAAAATCTCCATACTCTTCCACATCTTCCGTTCTTGAGTATTCATCGAAGTTTATGGTTTTTTTGCCTGCCCTCGTATAAGTCAGCACCGTTACCGCATCAATTACGGTTTCTTTATTAAATACATATCTGACATCATTAAAGGGATTTGCGTCGTAAAGATACATATCTTCTTTAGCATATCTTGACATATGAGGATCTGCGGTAAAAAGATAGTCATCCAGCGGACGAATGACTATTTTAAGTTTTTTGTTGTTTCTTATTCCAAATCTTACGACACCGTCTGTTTCCAGAAACGGTGCTCCGGGGTTTGGAAGTTTTACCGTTTTCATACCCCAAAGGTTCTCAACCAGGCTTGCTTTAATATTCTGGGTTTCCGAATCTCCGGCTATCATAATTTCATAGTCAAAATTTTTAGCAATTCCCGCATTCATGTAATACTCGTTGTTCATTGGGTACTCTAATTTCAAAAGCGGTTTATGATAATGAAAATACGGGTCGATTATTATCATAAATGCAGCAGTTATTACAAGCAGAATTCCGGGTATCAATAATGTAATCAAATTAAATCTTTTTGCGTTCATACTGTTACCCTCATTAATAAATCGCGTATAAAAAACTGGTTATTCCGCCAAGAGACAAAATACACCAAAACAAAAGTCCGCCTGCTGTTATTGCCTTTAATACAGAAGGCTTAAATTCTTTTTCATATAGATTTTTAAATCCAAAAATAATAACAAAAGAAACAATCATGAAGGCAGGAAGATGAAGCTTAGGAAGAAGTTGTCCCAAATTTCCCATATGTTTCTCTAAATATTCAAGTTCAAATATTGTTGCCGATGCGAGAAATTCGCCGGACACATAAAAGCTTTTCCTTGTAAATACTCCGGTAAGCAGCGTCCAAAACTGCATAAAGCTTGCACTTCTAAACAGCAGAAAAACTACATTCCATGTTAAATATGTAAAAAACCAGCGGACAAACTTATTTACCTTCGATATTGATTTTTTAAACAGTCTCTCAAAAATCTGCAGTATACCGTTTATTATGCCCCATACCAGGTAAGTAAAACCGGTTCCGTGCCACAATCCGCTTATTACATATACTATAATAATATTTATATACGTTCTTATGCTTCCCTTTTTACTTCCGCCAAGAGGAAAGTAAATATACTTCTTTAAAAAATCAGAAAGAGTAATATGCCATCTTCTCCATATTTCAGTTACCGACTTGGATTTATAAGGAGAATCAAAGTTTTTCGGTAAAGTAATACCAAACATTTCAGAAACACCTGCCGCTATATCACAGTATCCCGAAAAATCAAAATACAACTGAGTAGTGAATACAAACATCAGAATTATTATTTCCGCAGATGTCAAATTCTCTGTGTTATCAAAACACCAGCTTACGGTTTTTGCTTTTTTATCGGCCAGTAAGATGTTCTTTGTAAGACCGATAACCGCCCAGTATAATCCTTTGGAAAATCTCTCCGGGTTATATTTTGTATGCCCGTCTTCGCCAAGTTTTGAAAAAAAATCACTTGCAGGAGTAATGGGACCCTGAACAAGCATCGGAAAATAGAAAGCATAAAGAAAATAGTCGACAGCCCCCGGAATACTCAGCTCGTTTCTATATACATCTACAAGGTATCCAATCTGTCTGAAGGTCAGGTAACTTATTCCGACAGGCATTATCAGGTTTTCGATTCGTATCTCTTTTGATAAAAAAAGACCGGCAATTTCAGAAAACAGTCCCATATACTTAAGAACTAACAAAGCAATTACATTAACCGATATTCCCAAAATCAAAAATGCTTTTTTCTTTTGAAACTTTGAAATTGCTTTGGAAATATAGAAGTTCAGACTTACATCTAAAACTATAACCAGGCCCTGCATAAACCCATGGGAGAAACAAAATACAAGCGAAAAAGCCAGTAGCCACACATGTGCAGCCACTGGTTTAAATCTTTTTCCCAATATGTAATATCCC
>JAKSRT010000106.1 GCA_024403485.1 Lachnospiraceae bacterium | reverse complement strand
TCTCTACATAAGCTTTTGGGTTGACATGTTTCTTGCTCAAAAGAACAACAGTCTCAACATGTACCGTTGCCGGAAATAAATCTACCGGCTGTATCTTTTCTATGAACATACCCTTCTTTTTGAAATAATCAAGGTCTCGTTTTAATGTATCCGGGCCGCAGGAAACATAAACTACTCTGTCGGGATTAAGTCTTAGTACACTATCCATGAATTTTTCCGTACTTCCGGATCTTGGCGGATCCATAAATACTACATCGATATGCTTATTGTCCTGAGAGAAGCCATCCATAAAGTCTCCGGCATCTCCCTTATAAAAGCGAATATTTGAAATGTTATTTTCTTTTGCATTTATTATCGCATCTTTAACCGCATCACCGTTTAATTCAACACCTATAACTTCTTTTGCCCGGGATGCAGCACATATTCCAATTGTGCCTATTCCGCAGTAGGCATCTATTACAGTCTCGTTTCCTGTAAGTCCTGCATAATCAATAGCAATGGAATACAGCTTCTCGGTTTGTACAGGATTGATCTGGTAAAAAGAAGAAGGTGATATTCTGAAGGTGCATCCCATCAGCTTATCCTTGATAAAGCCCGGACCGTAGATAGGCTTCGAAAACTGTCCAAGCACCATACTTGTATCTTTATCATTTACATTTATAACAATGGTGGTTATTTCCGGATGTTCTTTTCTAAGAGCCTTAACAAAATTATTCTTCCCGGGAAGTATCGAATTTGTCAGCACTAAAACCACCATAATTTCACCGGTTGAGAATCCTCTTCTGACAAGAACATGTCTTAGAAGACCATACCCCGATTTTTCGTTGTAAATAGTTATTTTAAATGACTTACATAGCTTGGCCACCGACTTTATAATGGCCTGGCTCTTGGTGTCCTCTATTTGACAATATGGGATTTCTACAAATCTATGGGACTTTTCTTCATAAGAACCGGTAATTGCATCGCCGGCCTTATTTCTCGAGAATACATGGTGAACTTTATTTCTGTAGTTTGCAGGATTTTCCATACCCACTATGGATTCAACCTTGGCAAAAGAACCAAGCAGCTTCTCCATTTCCCGCTGCTTGGTTCTTAACTGTTCTGAATAATCTACACCTGAATAGATACAGGCGCCGCATTTATTGGAAACTTGGCACACCCCATTGTTTCCTGCGGTATTTTTCACAGGTTTTTTATTATTAGAATCTTTTTTCTCTATGCATTTTTCCTCTGAAAAATTCTTTTTTGTATTTTCTTTACCTGAAACGTTCTTTCTACTTTTATCCATATAATACTAATTTTGCTTCCTTACTATTGCATATTCGTTGTCTTCAGAATAATACGGACACTGAAATCTGGAATCCACCATTAATCGACCGTAGTCGTCTTCATCCATACTTACCATGCACTCATAGCATTCCGATTCATCGTCATATACAAAATTTGAACATGTATCACAATCACCGTATCCGGCCATAATATCACCTCACGATATATCTCTTAATGCACAAAACTCACAGCATATCCTCGATATGAATTTTATACATTACTTTCTTTTTTTGAAGATATAACTTCTGAAAAGAATAACATTCATAACTGCAAAGAATGCCACAAATATTCCAAGGCAAAGCACCGGCTGCTTAGGCGCCAGGGTAGCAAGAATCATCATGGGGAAACCAAATACTATAGCAGGGAAGTTCTGATAAACCATGTTATCCGCTGCGGGAGTAGAAAACTCGCCGTCAATTTCCCTAAGCAAAATAGTACCTGTACTTGCAGTTCCGGTAAGCATACCGTACATCATAAGAAACTGTTCTTCATAGTAGTCTTTAAACAATTTCTTAGCCACAAATCTGTCGTAAACAAAAGTAACTACCATGCCGGCAATGCCCAAAATCAGAATAATTCCCCAGTATTTTTGAATATAATCAAGGCGAATAGCCGCAATACCCGAAACAACCATCAGGTCAAAGAAGAAGTTGCTTACACGAGTCATAAGGAAGTTATTGATATATTCCTTTTTCATTGTTTTTGCTTTCTTGAAATTCTTAAACGCAAACTTTACAAGTACTGCCGCAAGAACACCAAATAAGAAGTTAAATCCGTAAAGAACAGATTTAAGGCCCGGAACAAGATTTCCCAAAACATAGATAATTGCATAAGCAATAAGATATGCAAGGATAACAAGACCAACCTGAATGGTCATCTTGTCGATACTCTCCTGCATAGGAATTTCATTCTCTGCCTGAATATCTTCTACACAATAGTTTTCGCGCTTTTCACTCGAAATTTTTAAGGTGCCTCTTTTTCTTTTTACATTAAGATAAATTACACCGCCAAAGCTTGCACTTAAAAAACCAAGGGCTGCAATCGTAAGACCAAAACTCTTACCTCCAACAAATCCGTAATCAGCTTCATATATTGATCCGTAGTTCATGGCCTGACCTGTTCCCTGTCCGTAGCCAAAGGGCAAAAGAACACCTGCCGCGCCAAAGAAATCCTTAATAATAAGCGCCGCAATCATTGTAATTGCCATACCCACAATACCCTGAAGAAGGTAAGTCGAAACGGTTGTTACTCCGGTATTAAAAATTTCGGCGGTTCGCTTCTTGGAGTTCTTTGCATTGCTGGATTTAAGCGTCGATGCGATAAATCCAAGCGCAAGGCAATGATATGTTATTATTTCAAGCACAGCCTGACCGTTTCCTCCGAAAAGTTCGGTATCATATAAAGGCTTTCCTGCCAAAGGAAGGTAAATGGTGGAAATAATAAGCAAAATTGTTCCACCGATAACCGAGGTGGGAATCAAAGAATCTCTAAGTCCCGGAACCGCCTTTTTTATTGCGTTGCCAAGAAGCATGCTGCCAAGAAGCGCTCCCAGCAATACTAAAAATCCCCAACAACTAAAGTCCCAAAAATTGTTCATTTTCTTCTCCTTTGTACAAATTTTTAAATCTGTAACAGAAATTCACATATTTTAACGAATTGAAATGGCAGTCACCTTTAAACTGGTAAATCTCCCCGCCAACATCAATATTTAACTTGTTTTTGCCCATGCAGGCTATGCCGGAGACCTCCGCGAAGCTTATTGTTCTTGAGCCTTTTCCTGTACCTTCGGCGGCTTCTGTCTCCAATTCAATCCTGTCACCGAAAAGTTTGATTGATGCACCGGTGGCAAAGTTCTCTTTCTTCTTATAAGGAATAACTTTGTATATATCTGCCGTATCTTCATAGATCGGTTGCTCAGTCAACTTACGGGTATCTGTGGAATTCAGATTCTTTTCCTGATACTCGTACCAATCGGCAACATATTTAAATTCAAAAGCATTATCAACACCTTCAATAGTAGTATCGGCGTTATATTTAACTTTAAGTCCGCATCCGGTACATGTTGTTATATCACCAAGACTTTCAAACTTCGAAAAGCCGCACTTTGGACATGTATAGATGGCACGCTCCAAATATTCTGCTTTTCTTTTGCTCTTAAATACGGCAGTATCCCTTGCCTCATCAAGATAAAGTCCTGTTTTTATCCTTTCAAAAAGCTCCGAATCGCTTAAATTCTTGAATTCATCAGGATAAATAACCTCAGATACGCTTACATCAATTCGGCCTTTTCTCAGTTTATCTGTCCATCGGGGCTGAACACCGTAACCACCGTCGATTTTGAGTAAAACAATAGGAAGTTTTAATTTACTGCAAAGGGGCGAAATCGAATCCTTCATGTTGCAGGTTCTTCCGCTGTAGGTTCTGTTTCCCTCGGGAGCAATGGAGATAATACCACCTTCTTTGGCAACATTAAGAACCGTTTTTAACGCTTTTATGTCCGTTGAATACTTCTTAATCGGAATTGGATTAACCAGATACTTAATAAGTTTTGACGCAAATCCCATGGAAAAAATATCTTCCGTTGCGACATAGTAAACCGGAGTTCTGCATGACAAGGCAACAAAAAACTGATCAAAAGCCGTCACATGATTATATAAAATAATACAGGGCTTTTTATTTACGCAGTGCTCACCGGAATTGCCACATTCCCGATCGTAATCTTTAAAGGTTTTTACGTGAGTTCCGTACTTAACCCGGCAATATGTATCAAACACCGGTTTAAGCAATGTCCACACAACCTTATGCCTAAATTTAATCCAGTGCTCTTTCTTTACTTTTTTCTTCTTTGCACTTTTTTCCATAATTACATATATTTTAACTGTAAACGGATGGTGTGTAAAGAAATAGCCTAATAAATAGCTATTGCTGCGAATAGAAAACGCATATTACTGTGCAAAAAGATAGACAGAAAAGGACTAACAAATATTCATACAAATATTTTTAAATAATTGCTTGACATTTATTTTAGTGTCTTATATACTAACTTAGTCGGCAAACGGCAGGGGGTCTTAGCTCAGCTGGGAGAGCATCTGCCTTACAAGCAGAGGGTCACAGGTTCGAGCCCTGTAGGCCCCATAAAATCATTATGGCGAGATAGCTCAGTTGGCTAGAGCACGCGGTTCATACCCGCGGTGTCG
>JAKSRT010000105.1 GCA_024403485.1 Lachnospiraceae bacterium | reverse complement strand
GAGTTTCGACCAGCAGTTTTCCCCCTGCTATAGCCAGTTTTTCGTACATACTGCTCTCATCGTCATCGTCTTCAATCGGAACAGTAACAACAGAAATAATATCTCCGGTATCGACTCCCGCATCCATTCTCATACAGGTTACTCCGGTTTCTTTTTCCCCCGATGCAATTGCTCTTTGAATAGGCGATGCGCCGCGAAGTTTGGGAAGAAGCGAACCATGGGTGTTAACACAGCAGTATTTTGGAATATCAAGTATCTCCTGAGAAATAATCTGGCCGTACGCCGCTACCACAAAGACATCGGCATCAAAGGTTTTAAGAAGAGAAACCTCTTCAGGTCTTTTTATTCTTTCAGGCTGATAAACGGGCATATTGTGTGCGAGCGCGTACTCTTTCACGGGTGAAGCCACAGGCTTTCCCGATCTGCCCTTTGGTCTGTCAGGCTGTGTATAAACAGCTGCAATTTCGTGACCTGCATCATGAATATCTTTTAATATTGTAGCCGCAAAATCCGGCGTTCCCATAAAAACTATTTTCAAATTCTATTCCTCGTCAGAATTGTCCATTAATGCTTCATTATTTATAAGTCCGTTCACACCGCCTGCCACATGCTCAACATATAGGTGACCGTCAAGATGCTCACATTCGTGTAGAATGGCTCTTGCCAAAAGACCTTCTCCCTCAAGTTCAAAGGGGCGCAATTCTTCGTTAAGGGCTCTGACCTTAACATAGTTAGGGCGCTTTACCACGCCTGACATATTGGGAACGGAAAGACATCCTTCATATCCCTCCTGCTCCCCGTCGGTTTTAATGATTTCGGGATTAATTAGAACGTATAAATCTTCACCGGTTGTATCAATAACCACAATTCTTTTAAGAACGCCTACCTGGCAGGCCGCAAGACCTACTCCGTTGGCTTCATACATTGTATCAATCATATCGTCAATTAAAAGTTTTGTACGAGGGGTCATCATTGTAACCTCTTTACATACCTTTGTAAGAACATCATCACCCATTACGCGAATATTTCTGATTGCCATATTTTATCCCTTTCTTTACTGCATATTCTGCGGATCAAAGTCAAAAGAAACCGTGCAGGTCCTTTTCTTTATTTTTGTCAGACTGTCTTCAAGATAGTCCTTTATATCTACCAGTTCGTTGTAATTTTTATCTTTAATGTAAAATACAAAGCGGTATATATCATTTATCCTGGAAAGAGCTGCCGGTGCAGGTCCGATAACCAATGATTTAAAATACTTACGTATCGCCGTACACATCTGAGTCGCCAGAAGATTAACCTCTTCTTCCTTTTTTCCTGACACCATTACATTAAGCATATGGCCTGCCGGAGGATAATCCATTAAGTCCCTATAACCGGATTCCTCGTCATAAAAACCGTTGTAATCATGCTTTGAAGCATATGTTATCGCATAATGCTCCGGCTGATAGGTCTGTATCACAACGTTTCCCGCCACATCACCACGTCCGGCACGTCCGGCAGCCTGAGTCAGCAGCTGAAAAGTTCTCTCGGGAGCTTTAAAATCTGCCTCAAAAAGTGACATATCCGCCGCAAGTACGCCAACAAGGGTAACATTCTTAAAATCATGTCCCTTAACTATCATTTGGGTTCCGATAAGTATGTCCGCTTCTTTATCCAGAAATCTTGATATTATCTTTTCATAACTGTCTTTTTCTTTGGTTGTGTCAGCATCCATCCTAAGCGTTCTCGCCGTAGGAAACATCTTGTTCACCATATCCTCAACCTGTTCCGTTCCTGCTTTAAAACCTGAGATATACTTGGAACCGCATTCGGGGCAAGTCTTTATGTTCTCGGTTTCATACCCGCAGTAATGGCACATCAGTTTCCCGTTCTTATGAAGTGACAAAGACACATCACAATGTGGACATTTTACAACAAAACCACAGGCCCTGCAAGAAATGAAGCCTGAGATACCGCGTCGGTTAATAAACAGCATCGACTGCTGGCCCTTGCTCAGGCGATCTTCCAGCAACGCACCGAGTCTCTCGGAAATAATAGACCGATTCCCTCTTCTGAGTTCGTTTCTTAAATCAACTATTTCCACCTTTGGAAGCTGATTCCCGGTAAGTCTTTCATTAAGTTCAAACAACTTGTATTCGCCGGTTTGTGCCTTATAGTACGCGTCAATCGAAGGCGTTGCCGATCCAAGCACCACCACAGCCTTATTCATGCGAGCAATCTCCACAGCCGTCTCCCTAGCATGATATTTAGGAGCCGTTTCTGATTTATATGTTCCTTCGTGTTCCTCGTCAATAATTATTGCGCCAAGATTTTTAAAGGGAACAAACAACGCGGACCTTGGTCCGATAACTATATCAGCCTCTCCGTTTAATGCCTTTTTATAGCATTCGTATTTTTCACCCTGTGAAAGAGTCGAATTCATAACCATAACTCTTTCTCCAAAGCGATTATAAAAACGCATTAGCGTCTGATATGTAAGGGCAATCTCCGGAATAAGAACAATTGCCTGTTTTCCGCGCTCAAGCATATTATTGATAATATTTATATACACCTCCGTTTTTCCGGAGCCTGTAATTCCATAAATCAGATAGGTGTTATAAATACCGTTATCGTAGTCTGCCGTAACACTGTTTACTATATTTTTTTGGCTTTCACTAAGATTTAAAGAATTGCAGGAAACGGTTTGTCCCATACCGGAATTTTTGGGCATGTCCTGTATATCCACAACACCCTCTTCGTTAAGCTTAACAATCGTAGCGTCTGAAATATGCAGTTTATCGTTAGCAAGGCGCTTTGGAATAATTGCCTCATAAAGCAATGCATTTAACAGTCGAAGTCTTGCAGAAGACCTTGCCGGGCATAGCTCAATAAGTTTTTCAACCTCAGAAGTTTCAACCTGTCTTACAATGATTTTTGGTACTACCGCTTTTATTTTCTGTTTAACCGGAAGAACAGTTTTTAGTGCTGCCGAAAAGGTTCCTCCGTAATTTCTTTTTATCCAGGCGGCAAGTTCAATTCTTGAATCGGTAAGCGAAATATTTTTTTCGGGAACTGAATCGATAAATTTAAGTTTGTCTTCGGATAGTTCCGAATAATCGCTGAATCCTACCACAAACCCTTTACGTATGGTATTTCCCATGCCAAAAGGAACAGTAACACTTGTACCTAAATCTATACTGTCCCTAAGTTCATCCGGAATCCTGTAGGTGTAAGGCCGGTCTACATTTTCATGTGAAATATCTATTATAATATTTGCATACTTACCCTTACTCAAACCATTCCTCCGAAAAAATATATCTCCTGAAACAAAATATATCGAAGAATATTATACTATAAATGCCCACTTCTATCATTAAATGAATGTGATAAAAAAATGATATTTTTATTCACAATTCACAAAATGAACACATTTAGTTAATATAATGCCTAACATAGATAGTTAGTAACACTCACTATCTCCCCCTCATAGAGACAAAGCCTCCGCGCACACGGAGGCTTTGTTTTTTATCTGTAACATTTAAGTTGAAGTTGCGCGGTCTCCTGCCCCATAAACGTATTCACCGACAGTTTATAACAAATATCCAGTTTTACATTTACGGACATTCCCGAATGAAGCAACTGTTTCTTTTCATCACCGTATATTTCACCCACAAAGTTTTCCAGTTCCTCAAAGTCACCGAAATAGATAAGATCATATACTCTTCCGTCTCCATCGGAAATTTTGTACTTGGCCACATTTTTATTGGCTCCCAATATTCTTCCCGAAAGAAATGTTACTCCAAGTGCAGCAAATACCGGTGCTTCGTTTCCGGTTCCAAATGGTTCAAGTCTTTCAAGATCATGAGCCAGTTCAAGATTTGCATAGCCTAACGGCAGCTGCATATCTATTCTTACAGTCTCTTTGAAATCATCCTCTGTTAATTGACAGTTTTCATTTATCTTACGCTTAAACGATTCAAAATTACTTTCTTGCAAAGACAAACCGGCTGCCAGCTTATGTCCGCCAAATTTTGTCAGTTCATCTGACACGTCAAGAAGACCCTCGAACATGTTATAGGCATCAATGCTTCTTCCGCTTCCTTTTAGTCCGTTTTCCGTCCTGGTAAAAATAAATGCAGGATGCGAAAAACGTTCTCTGACACGTCCCGCGATAATTCCCGCCAAACTTTCGTGACAGTCATCAAGAACAAGACAGATAACCTTATCCGGAGTCCCCTGTTCAAGAATCATATTTACAGCCTTTTCAGTCTCATCTATTGTCATTTGTTTTCTTGTATCATTTAATACTTTCAGTTCACCGGCCAAGGCCTGTGCCCGCTCCACGGAATCGGCGCAAAACAATTCCATGGC
This sequence comes from Lachnospiraceae bacterium, assembly GCA_024403485.1. GTDB lineage: Bacteria > Bacillota > Clostridia > Lachnospirales > Lachnospiraceae > UBA1258. The sequence goes on along the minus strand of JAKSRT010000105.1, from coordinate 206 downwards.
ACGAAGAGAACTGTCAAGTCGACCTGTTGCATTAAGACATGGACCGATAATAAAGCCCGCATGATAGGGCGTTAACAGCTTATCCTGTATATTATTTGCTTCTATCAATGCCTTTAATCCCAAATTTTTGCTGTGATGCATTAATTTAAGGCCCTGCCTTACAAGGCATCTGTTTTCATCGGTCAGCTCCATAACATCACAAACAG
>JAKSRT010000104.1 GCA_024403485.1 Lachnospiraceae bacterium | reverse complement strand
AATGAAAGCAAGAGTTCGTGAGATTTTAGCCCGCATGGAAAACGAATACGGCCGCGATCTTACCTGTTACTTAAACCACGACGATGCCTGGCAGCTGCTTATAGCAACCATTATGTCTGCTCAGTGCACCGATAAGCGTGTCAACGAAGTAACAAAAGACCTTTTTGTTAAATATCCCACCGTTTATTCTTTTGCGGCTGCTGATTTAAAAGAACTTGAGAATGATATTCATTCCGTTGGTTTTTTCCATAACAAAGCAAAAAATATTATCGGATGCTGCCAAATGATATGCAATGAGTTTGGCGGAGAAGTCCCACGAGATATTAACAATCTTACAAAGCTGCCCGGCGTAGGAAGAAAAACCGCAAACGTAATTCGCGGAAATATCTTTAAAGACCCAAGTGTAGTGGTGGATACCCATGTTCTCAGAATATCCAATAAATTAGGTCTTGTGGATACAAAAGATCCGGTAAAGGCAGAATTTGATCTTATGAAAGCAGTAGACAAGGATTATTGGCTCTATATCAATCACTGGTTTATTGCTTTAGGACGTACCATCTGCAAAGCCCCTACTCCAAAATGCAGCGAATGTTACCTAAAGGATCTTTGTCCAACAGGCAAAAACAGCAAAAAGAAAGTAACAAAATAGTAATGAATTCATATATATGCCTTGACACAGAGGCCACCGGGCTTAGCCCAAAGCATGACAAAATAATAGAAATCGGTGCGGTTAAGGTTATAGACGGTAAAGTTTCAGACACCTTTTCCACTTTTATCAATCCCGGAAGAAAACTGGATGAACGAATTGTTGAGCTGACGGGGATTCACGATGAAGATTTGATTGAAGCTCCTGAAATAAATGAAGTGATTGGAAATTTTATCTCTTTTTGCGGTGAGCTCCCGCTGCTTGGTCATCATATTATTTCAGACTATGCCATTATTAAACAGGCTGCCATTAATAATAAATTGACTTTTGATAAATCAGGAGTAGACACTCTTAAAATATCCCGCGTTCTTTTTCCCGAACTTGAATCCAAAAGACTTAAGGATATGTGCGGTCATCTTGATATAAGTTTAGAAGCCCACAGAGCGTTAAACGATGCCTTAGCCACTAAAGAGTTATATGATAGACTGGTTTTGTTTTATGAAGAAAACAGATCAAAAATCGAAGGGCAACAGGCTTCTTTGGAGGTTTCGAAAAATGCTTCCCTTTCAAAAATTGCCAGCCTTTTTGAACCGCAGCCTCTTATCTATCATGTAAAAAAGGAAACACCCATAAGAAAGCACCAAAAAGAAAAACTACAGTTTTTAATTGAACTTCACAAAATAGATTTTAATATTGATATAGATAAAATGAGCTGCAATGAGGCCAGCAGAACAATCGACAAAATTCTGGCCAAATACGGAAAATAAGAAGGGACATTTCTTGAAAGAAGTGTCCCTTCATTTTTATATTCTTTTATAAACTGTCTACAAATCTGTCAAAGCCGGCCATACCCTTTTCATCGCGCTTATATACTCCGGCATCTTCAAGAACTCTTGCGAAAACCTTGCCGATTTCTCTTTGAACTATTTCATAAGCCTTATCGGGGTTCCCTTTCATTTCTTCAATAAAACCGTCAGCCCAGTCTGCATGTTTTTCAAGTTCTTCGCTGCTTCTTAAATCTTCGCCTGCCAAAACTGCTGCCTCGAGATGAGCCATTTCATCCTTAAGGCGGGCAGGTAAAACAGCAAGTCCCATAACTTCAATAAGTCCGATATTTTCTTTTTTAATGTGATGAAGCTCTGCGTGAGGATGGAACACTCCGAGGGGATGTTCATCGGTAGTTATGTTGTTTCTAAGCACCAAATCAAGTTCGTAGTTTTCACCGCGCTTTCTTGCAATCGGTGTGATGGTATTATGAGGCTCACCGTCGGTTTCGGCAAAGATAAAGCATTCCTTGTCGGTGTGTCCGCGCCATTTATTTAAAATAACCTCTGCACAGTCAATGATTCTGTCGGTATCTTTTCCACTTAGTCTGATTACCGACATAGGCCATTTAACTCTGCCTGCTTTAATATCTTCAAAACCTTTAATAATGTATTCTTTTTCCACCTCTGCTCTTGCCATGGCAAATTCATAATTTCCGCCCTGGAAGTGATCGTGAGTGAGAATTGATCCGCCAACTATAGGAAGATCTGCATTGGAGCCTACAAAATAATGAGGAAAAAGTTTAACAAAGTCAAAAAGCTTACAGAAAGTTCCCTTGTCAATCTTCATGGGAACATGCTCGCCGTTAAATACGATGCAATGCTCGTTGTAATAGACATAGGGAGAATACTGAAATCCCCACTGAGAATTTTGAATGGTAACCGGAATGATACGGTGATTCTGTCTGGCAGGATGATTAATGCGACCCCTGTAGCCTTCATTTTGTTTGCAAAGAAGGCACTTTGGATATCCGGCCTGCTTCATGGTCTTTGCTGCGGCTATAGCCTTTGGATCCTTTTCGGGTTTTGAAAGATTAATGGTAATATCAATATCACCGTAAGCCGTCTTTGTAACCCATTTCTGATCCTTTATTACGCGATAAGTTCTGATATAATCGGATGCTCTTGAAAGTTTGTAATAGTAGTCTGTAGCCTCTTTGGGACTTTCTTTATAAAGCTCCTTGAACTTAGCGATTACTACACTGGGCGCAGGCACAAGAAGTCCCATAATTTTAGTATCAAATAAATCTCTTGATACTACTCCGTTGTCTGAAATAAGTCCCTTTTCAAAGGCATAATCACACATAGCAGAAAGAATGTCGGGAAGCTCCTCTATTGTTGTTTCTGCCGATTCCTCTCCATCATAAACTTCATCGAGATCAAAAAGTTCTAAAAGACGGTTTTCTGTGTATATAACATCTTCAACAGCTACAAGACCTGATAAAATACCATAATTAACAAGTTTTTTAATAAGTAGTTCTATGCTCATTTCTGATAAAAACCTCTTTTTATATTGTTCTTGGTCCGTCACCGATTTCTACCACATAGATTTCGGGTGTTTTTCCAACCTTCTCCTCGTAAGTCTTTGTAATCACTTCTTTAAAGTTTTCAACTGCCTCGTCTTTTACAATGGAAACAGTACATCCACCGAATCCGCCGCCTGTAATACGGGAACCGATAACACCGGGAATTGACCAGGCGGTTTCTGCCAAAACATCACACTCCGGGCAGCTTGTTTCATAATCATCTCGTAAAGAAATATGTGAGGCATTCATAAGCTTTCCGAATGTTTCAAGGTCATTATTCTTAAGCGCCTCAACTGCTTTAATGGTACGCTGGTTTTCATATACTGCATGTTTACCGCGCTTCTTTGCCACTTCATCGGTAATGGCATCCTTGTTAGCTTCAAACTGTTCTTCACTAAGATCGCCTAAAGTTTCGCATTTAATAACGGCCTGAAGAGCCTTGAGGGCCGCATTGCTTTCATTGCGTCGATCATTATATGCACTGGTAACGAGACTGTGCTTTACAAGTGAATTTGTTACCACGATTTTTGCACCGTTTAACTTAATGGGTGCATATTCAAAATTGAGAGTTGCCGTATCAAGGAAAATGGCATTGTCTGCCTTACCCATCGCAGAAGCGAACTGATCCATAATACCGCAGTTCATTCCATTAAAGTTGTTTTCGGAATACTGACCTATAAGTGCCAAATCCTGATTTGTTACTTCAAAGCCGAACCGGTCTCTTAAAATATAACCTGTTAATACTTCAAAAGAAGCTGAAGAAGAAAGGCCTGAGCCTGCAGGAATATCTCCGGCAATCACAATATCAAGACCATGAGACATTTTCATTCCGCGTCCGTCAAAGGCCCACATTACGCCAAGAGGATAATTTGCCCAGTCATAATCCGCACAGGGATTAAGAGGCTTTGATAAATCTGCTTCTTTGATACCTGTTCCTTCAAAGTTTAATGAATATAAACGAACCTTCATGTCGGTTCTGGGAGCCACTGCAGCATAGGTACCGATAGTTAATGCACAGGGAAAAACATGTCCGCCGTTGTAGTCGGTATGTTCGCCGATAAGATTAACTCGACCGGGTGCAAAATAGCATTTTATATCGTCTCTGTCTCCAAATACCTTAGAAAATCCTTCTAAAATCTTTGCTTTCATTGTTTTCCTCCAAGTACATAAATGTTATATAAGCAACATCTTACTAATTCATATTTTATTTATATTCAAGTAATTATGTAGTTTTTATTGTTACACATACCTGTCAAAATGTTATATCGATATGATATATTTCTTCAATTAACCCTTTATTGTCAGCTTATTTAACAGTTCGTCCAGTTCCTTAAGCTGCTTCTTTGAGCTCTCCGCTCCGCCCAGTTTCATTTCCTTACGATATGTGGATGGAGACATTCCCTTTAAGCGCTTAAAAGCTTTTGTATAAACAAGCACATCCGTATATCCGCATGAGAAAGCAATACTTTCAATCGGATAGTCTGTCGCATGCAAAAGTTCTAACGACTTGGTAATTCTATAAAGCGAAAGAAACTGCTGTGGAGATAAATGCAAGTACTGCTCAAACAGGGTATATAGATATGAACGATTTATACAAATATAATCGGCAATATCCGTAACTTTAATGGGGTTACAGTAGTTCATGCGAACAAAGTCCACCGCTTTTTGAACATGAATATTGGCTTTGTCCTCTTCACTGTCCACACTGGCTTCAGCCTTATCCGCTATTACGGAAAGAAACAAGGACAAGTCTCCGTTTCTGCGCAATATATCCGCAAAACTATGGGTATTATGCTCCATCATATCTTTTACGATAGAATAAATTTCTTCGGATTTATCGGAATAGAAAACCGGATGGTT
>JAKSRT010000103.1 GCA_024403485.1 Lachnospiraceae bacterium | reverse complement strand
TAATCATCCGAAACGAGGATGCGGATTACCCTCTTACCGTTGATTTAAAGGGCTTCGAAGGATACCATTTTGTCGGCCATACATATCTTCACTGCGACGATCCCGACGGAAAAAACACCTACGAAAATCCCGATTACATTCTTCCGAAGAATGCGGAGGGTGACTCCTTTGAAAACGGCGAATTAAAGGCAAGAGTAAAACCTCTTTCCTGGAATGTATTCCATTTTTCAAAATAGTCGTGCACCGGCGATTAACATACTATAACGCTTTTATGTAAACCATCATTGGTTATTAAGGATTTGCTATGGAACGAATTATTACAAGCCTTTTAGAAACAGATGCTTACAAGTTCTCTATGGGTCAAGCCATATATCATCAGTTTAGCGACTACAAAACAACCTGGAGTTTCAAATGTCGAAATACAGATACTGTTTTTACCGCGGAGATGATCGACGAAATCAAAAGACAGATAAAACTGTACTGTGATTTACGTTTTACCGAAGAAGAACTTGAATATCTTAACAAAATTAAGTGGATTAAAGGATCGTATTTAGATTTTCTAAGACTTTGGAAACCAAGATACGAGGATTTTATTTTCGGTACCGATGCTCCCTGTGGGCTGACCATTGAAACAAAGGGTACCTGGCTTAATACCTCACTATATGAAATACCCACTTTGGCAATAGTCAATGAAGTATATTTCAGAATGGCATATAATTACGGGGAACTGATTGAAAGTTTCAAAGAAAAACTTAATGAGAAAATACAAAAACTGGAAAGCGGAGAATTCACTATAGGCGCGTTTTCAGAGTTCGGCCTCAGACGCCGACTTTCCGGCGAAGCTCAGGAACTGGCCGTAAAAGCCCTATCTTCTAAAAAGTATCCCGGTTCAACCTTTGTAGGTACTTCAAATGTGTATCTGGCAAAAAAATACAACATCACCCCCGTCGGAACCATGGCCCACGAGTGGCTTATGTGCGTAGGTCAGGGAAATCACAAGCATAATCCTGCCTATTCAAACTGGTATGCACTTGATGCCTGGGTAAAGGAATACGGCGTCTTAAACGGAACCGCCCTGACCGATGCAATTACAACAGACTGTTTCCTCAAAGACTTTCAGTTGACTTATGCTACACTTTTCAGCGGTGTTCGCCACGATAGCGGAGATCCTGTTGAATGGGGTGAAAAGATGATCGATCATTACAAGTCCCTGGACATAGATCCCACCTCAAAAACTCTTCTCTTCAGTGACAGCCTTAATTTTGAAAAGGCAACTGCTATATACAGGCATTTTAGCGGCAGAGCTAAAGTTGCCTTCGGAATCGGAACCTATTTGGCCAATGATACAAAAGTTCCACCGCTTAATATAGTAATGAAAACCACTGCCTGCAACGGAATGGATGTGGCAAAGATATCCGATGTTCCCGGAAAAGGAATGTGTAAAAATCCTGATTATGAGCACTATCTGAACCGTTGCATCAGTTGGCGTATGGCACATGAGACAGGTAACTCCCTAAGAGTATAACCTGTTTGCATAATGCGGCACCCGGTACGTTTCGACCTGTTTCATAATTCTTACTTATAAACAAAGCCCCCATGAACCTAATGAATGAAAACCATTGATTTTCATCTCTTCCCGGTCCAAGGGGGCTTTTAATATTTATCGGTTATAAATAAGTTTTTTATAATGTAAATTTAGCAATGATAGCCTTAAGCTCTTCAACCGCATTCTTACATTCGTCTACCTTATCTACGCTGCCTGCTGTTTCATTAACCATATTGGTGGTCTTTTCAGCGATATCAGTAACACCTGTTGCAGCTTCATTAACGGTTGTATCAATACCGTTGATAGCTTCAACGATTGTAACAAGAGCTTCGTTAAGTTCGGAAACGCTGGCCTTAATGTTACCCATGCTGGTTCCAAATGTATCAGCATCGCTCTTATACTGTTCACTAACCTTACCGAATTCTTCGTAGTCTGTAAGAACGTTAGTCTCAAGGAATCCTGTTGTTTCACCGAGACAGTCAGCCATCTGATCTACTGCTGCGGTAACTTCAACAACGATGTCACTGATGTCCTTAACAGCTGCGGATGTCTGAGTAGCAAGGTTACTGATTTCGGATGCTACTACCGCAAATCCACGACCTGCTTCACCTGCTCTTGCAGCTTCGATTGAAGCATTAAGAGAAAGAAGACTTGTCTGGGAAGAGATAGCCATAATAGTTCCGGTTAATTCTTCAATCTTTTCTACAGCCTTAGAAGCTTCAATAGCCTTAGCTGCTTTAACTTTTACGGATTCGTAAATATTAATTGTCTTTTCACTTGCAACTCTTGTTGTTTCTGCAAGGTTGTTAGCTCTGCTAAGAACTTCTTCGGATGCTTCCGCACCTTCATCGGCAAGTTCACCGATACCAAGAGCATTCTCCTTAACATTAATAACACTTTCATTAATGCTTGTTGTTGTAGCGGATGTTTCTTCCATACCGGCTGCGAGTTCCTGAGTGGTAGCTGAGTTATCCTGGCAAAGGTTACCGACATTTTCAATTGTTGTCTGTAACTCATCGACGTTGTAATCAATGCTTACGCTTGCTTCGTCGATAGAACCTACAATTGCGCTGAGGCTTTCTCGCATAGTTCCTACAGATTTTGCAATAGCACCAACTTCATCACTCTTCTTTGAAAGCATATCAGCTGTTTCGTCAGCAGAGAAATCAAGAGCTGCTGTTTTATTGATAACAGGCACAAGCTGTGAAAGACCCTTAAGTAACATTGATGAAGCAAGAGCTACAATCGCAATTGCAACGATGAGACAAACAATACCGTAAATAATCATGTTTGTTCTCATGGCGGTTACATCAGCCATCATTACATTTTTGTCAGCAGTAACGATTACAATATTTCCGGCGCTTGTGAATGCATAACCTGCAACCTTATCCGCACCCTTATATTCATATGTGCAGGCACCGTTTTCAACAGTTTTGCCTGCCTGAAGATCTGCAACAATTCCCTTAACTGCTGCGTTTTCTACAGGATTACCGATCTTTTCGGGATCCTTATGATAAAGCATTGTTCCGTCAGGGCTTACCATATATGCATATGAACCTGCAACACCGTCAATTTCGATTTCGCCTACAAGCAAGTCGTAGTCGATGTCAACAAGCTTGTCATAATCAGCTGTAACAATAACAATATTACCCTGTTCGTTAAATGCATATCCGGCTAATTTCTTAGCACCCTTATAATCATATACACAGTAGTTGTTTTCAACGGTTTTACCGGCCTGAAGATCTGCAACAATTCCCTTAACTGCTGCATTTTCTACAGGGTTGCCAATCTTTGATGAATCGGGATGCCAAAGCATTGTTCCGTCGGGGCTTACCATGTATGCATATGAACCTTCAACACCGTGGATAGTAATATTTCCAAGAAGCTGATCATAGTCAATCTTCATAAATGCATCATAGTCTGCAGTTACCAGCATTATATAGCCCTGTGAAGTAAAGGAATATCCGGCAAGCTTTAAAGCTCCGTTATATTCATACAATACAGCACCGTCTTCAACGGTTTTACCGGCCTGAAGATCTGCAACAATTCCCTTAACTGCTGCATTTTCTACCTGAGAACCGATTTTATCAGCCTTCGGATGCCAAAGCATTATTCCGTTTGGTGCAACCATGTATGCATATGAACCTTCAACACCCTTAATTGTGATGCTGCCAAGAACACGATCCATACGGTCCTTTGTAAGCTCAAGGCCTAAATCCGATACAAGGTTTACCCCAATAGCAGCTTCTTCTGCAAGGTTCTGAGCGAAATTCATATAAGACTCTTCACCGGTCTGCTTTGAGAAATTAATCGCAACAGCGGCTTCTTCCGCAAGGTTCTGAGCATATCCGCCATAAGCCTCCTCACCGAAAGAAGTTGCAAAGTCTACGCCACTGGCTGAAGCTTCTGCCAGATTCTTTGCATAATTTAAATATGTTGCACTTATGGTATTGGATGCTTTTACAACACCGCTTACTACCTGAACAGCAACCGTAACAAGCACAATTGCCGAAACAAGCAATGTAATCTTGGTACTGAGTTTCTGCAAAAATCCGATACTTCCGGATTTTTCAGCTTTTTCACTAGTTTTTGCCATAAAAATTTACTCCATATATTTTTTTATATACTCATTAAAAGTATATATATATTAATATTGTATATTTTTCGCAAAAAGTCAATCAAAACGGCTTAATTATTGGTTAATTTCACACAAATCAAACAAAAAAATCATCAAAAACATCTTTTTTCACAAAATTTGCACTTTTGTGATTAATTAAATACGCTCTCATATGAGCTTTGTCCGCTTTTAAATCGCTGATCATCATATCTATAAGTTCTTCACCCGGCTTAACAATTTCGATATATTGCTCAAATTCCGTAAGATCGTCCTTCATATCTTCCGTTACGTACAGCCAGGCGCTCTCCAGGGCGCAGCCCTTTGAATGGGATTTAATATATTCTTCCAGTTTTTCCTTTACAAATAATTCCATATGCTCTGAGTGTAACAGCCTAAGCAGTGCAAGACCTGCTTTGTTCTTTCCGACTTCCTTAATATACTGGTAGGATTCACCGAGAAATTCACCGTCCACCGAACCTATCCCATCATAGGATATATCTTCTTCTCCGCATAAGGCTCTGTCCGAATAACCTTCATAATCGTCAGTGTTAAGAAAGTTTATAAGAGCCATATCCCATTTATTAAACCAGTTCTTTGAACCGATTTCTTCATCTCTTAAAAGATATGGTGCGGGAAGTTTTGTAGCCAGTGCCCCAAGCAGCCTCGCTGCATTTCCTTCCGGATTTCCAAGCAGATCTATTGTCTCGATTCTCGTGCATCCGTCAAATACACCTCTGCCCAGTACCGGAGTTCTATCAGTC
>JAKSRT010000102.1 GCA_024403485.1 Lachnospiraceae bacterium | reverse complement strand
ATTGAAGATGAACTCATTATTCCCTATGTTGACTTAAAAACAGAGTATTACGATCTTGGTCTTCAGTACAGAAATGAAACCAATGATCAGGTAACAATTGACAGTGCAGAGGCAACTCTGAAGTATGGTGTAGCAGTTAAGTGTGCAACCATTACACCTAATGCGGCCCGAGTAAAGGAATACGACTTAAAGGAAATGTGGAAGAGCCCTAACGGTACAATAAGAGCGAAACTTGACGGTACCGTATTCAGAACTCCGATTATTGTAAAGGGAATTAACCCCTGTGTTTCTAATTGGAAAAAGCCTATTACTTTAGCAAGACATGCTTATGGTGACGTCTATAAGAACACTGAAATTAAGGTTCCCGGAGCAGGTAAGGCAGAACTTGTCTTTACTGCAGAAGACGGTACCGAAATCAGAGAACTTATTCATGAGTTTAAAGGTCCAGGTATTTTACAGGGTATCCATAATACAATTGCTTCAATCACAAGTTTTGCTTATGCATGTTTTGAGTATGCACTTACAACAAAACAGGATTTATGGTTTGCAACAAAGGATACAATATCCAAGAAATATGATCATACATTTAAGGATATATTCCAGGATATTTATGATAATGAATACAAGGTAAAGTTTGAGGAAGCCGGAATTTCTTACTTCTACACACTGATTGATGATGCAGTAGCAAGAGTAGTAAAAGAAGAAGGCGGATTTATCTGGGCATGTAAGAACTATGATGGTGATGTAATGTCTGACATGGTTTCTTCCGCATTCGGTTCTCTTTCAATGATGACAAGTGTACTTGTTTCTCCAAAGGGTGTTTATGAATATGAAGCTGCCCACGGAACTATTCAGAGACACTATTACAGATACCTTGAAGGTGAAGAACCGAAGTCAAATCCCGTTGCCACTATTTTTGCATGGAGCGGTGCATTAAAGAAGAGAGGCGAACTTGATAACATTCCCGAACTGACTGCATTTGGCGATAAACTTGAAAAGGCTGTTATCGATACAATCGAATCAGGAATAATGACTGCTGATTTGTCAAGAATGTGTACTCTTGAAAATGTAACAACAGTAAATACAATGGACTTCTTTAAGGCTATTAAATCCAGAATTGAAGCATAGTTAGCGGTTTATATCTTCTATAAACCGGCATTAAATCAAATAACAAAGCCCCGGTTTAGGCCGGGGCTAATGTATACTATAGAGCATTTTAAACTGTTATTTATTCAAATGTAACATTTTCGTCTTCGGGCATTTCTCCATGAATTATATCAATTACATACTGCATACGCTTATTTGCACGGCTGTAACATTCCATAGCGGCTTCCAGCGTGTATTCGTTAAATGAATTGTCCGAAAAAGACTGGGAGAAGTAGTTGTTTGCTTCTTTCATATAATCATATGCTTCATCGGCAAGGGATTCTGTTACCTGATATTCTGCCGGAACTTCAATTTCGGAGAAATATTTGAATTGTTCCTCAAGTTCACTAAGATACATGAACAAATCTGAAACAGAATCCGGATCATCGGGATTCAATGCATTCATTTGATCATTAAGGGTTGAAACTCCTTGAAAGAAATTTTCCATTGAGTTTTTGTATTCAGAATTATCTTCGGCAGGTGCAGCCTGACAGCCGGTTAAGGATAAGATTAAAATCAGTAATATAGACAATATCGATAATTTCTTTTTCATGGAATACCTCCCCGATAAACAAAAACAATTTACCACAAATATGGTTAAAATTCAATAAATGCACTATATTTTGTTGCATACAAAAAGTTTATTGTGATAAAATTTGTGGAAATGGATAAACAATTATTTTACTTATGTGAGGATATATATGAACGGTGCAGACGCAATAATAAAATGTCTTGAAGAAGAAAATGTAAAATATGTTTTCGGATACCCCGGAGTGGCTATCTGTCCTTTTTATAATTCTATTCTTTCGTCGGATATAAAAACTGTTTTGGTGCGTACCGAGCAAAGTGCGGCACATGCTGCTTCGGGTTTGGCCAGAACAACGGGTGAGGTTGGCGTCTGTGCTGTTACATCAGGCCCCGGTGCTACTAATCTTATTACCGGTATTGCTACGGCCTTTGCCGATTCAATTCCGCTTGTATGCATTACCGGACAGGTTAATTCGTCACTTCTTGGTTCCGATGTTTTCCAGGAAGCCGATATTACCGGTGCTGTGGAATCTTTTGTTAAGTACAGTTATCTTGTAAGAAACGTAAATGACATTCCAAGAATTATGAAGGAAGCATTTCATATTGCTTCAACAGGACGTAAAGGTCCCGTACTGATTGATATTCCCATTGATGTTCAAAATGCAACAATAAAGAATTATAAATATCCCGATTCTTTATCCATGAGAACATATAAGCCCACCGTAAAAGGTAATTACGGCCAGTTAAAGAAACTTGTTAATGCCCTTGAAAAGGCCAAAAAACCAATTATTTGTGTGGGCGGGGGAATTTCTTTATCCGGTGCCAATGATGAGCTTTTAAAATTTATCGAAAAGAATAATATTCCGGTCGTTTCAACCATGATGGGTATCGGTGCGGTTGCAACCAAACATCCTCTGTATTTCGGAATGGTCGGAAATAATGGTAAGCCTTATGCCAATAAAGCAATGAACGAATCAGATACACTTGTAATGGTTGGCGCAAGAGTGGCAGACAGAGCAATTAATTCTCCGGACATTGTTATGAGCAACAAAGTGCTTATTCATATAGATGTGGACCCTGCCGAAATCGGAAAGAACTGCGGACCCACCATCCCGATTGTAGGTGATGCGAAAGCGATATTTGAAGATCTAAATAAAGAAGAATTCAAAACCGATACTGAAGGCTGGATTAAAGAACTCAATCAGTATAAGACAGAATTGGAGATTAAGAGAAATCCCGATAAGAATTTTACAGATCCTGAATATTTCATTAAAACTATTTCGGATAAAATGGATGAAAATGCCATTTATGTGGCAGACGTGGGACAGAACCAGATTTGGAGCTGTTCATTCCACGAAGTAAAAAAAGGTAAGTTTTTAACCAGCGGCGGTATGGGCACAATGGGTTATTCCATTCCCGCTGCAATGGGTGCAAATCTTGCCGATTCAAAAAGACAGGTAATTGCTGTATGCGGTGACGGTTCATTCCAGATGTCAATGTGTGAACTTGCTACAATCAAGCAGGAAAATGTACCTGTTAAGATAGTTGTTTTAAAGAATAATTTTTTAGGTATGGTTAGAGAATACCAGCATTATACCTATAAAGATAATTATTCGGTCGTTAATTTAAATGATTATCCAAACCTCTGTGCAATCGCAAAGGCCTATGATATGGAATATGTTAAGATTGCAAACAATGATGATGTACTGTCAGGAATAGATAAGCTTCTTAAGACAGATGGTCCCTGCATTTGCGAAGTTCTTGTAAATCCGCTTGACTTAGTTAAGTGATTTTGCAGAGTGAAAAATATTTCATAGCAAGTATATTTATGACTGATATTTTAAGTGAGGAACACATGAAAAAAATTTACTCCGTTTTAGTAGAAAACAGATCCGGTGTATTAAGTAAGGTTTCAGGCCTCTTTGCAAGAAGATGTTTTAATATTGATTCACTTGTTGTGGGAGAAACCTTTGATCCCGAAGTGTCAAATATGACAATAGTAAGTTCCGGCGATGAAAGAACCCTGGAGCAGATAGAAAAGCAGTTAAACAAGAAGCTTGATGTCATTAAGGTTAAAACATTTAAGGAATCTCAGGCAATATCCAGAGAACTGATGCTTATTAAGCTAAAATACAATAAGAATAACCGTAAGGATATTATGGAAATATGTGATATTTGCAAGGCTGAGATAGTAGATATTTCCAAAAATCATATGATGATTCAGATATGTGATACTCCTGAAAAAATATGCGTATTCAGATCTATGATTTCGGGTATTTCGGTTGTTGAAGTTGCAAGAACAGGAACTCTTGCATTACCCAAATGCAGCGATTTGGAGAATTAATGTTTTTTAGTTGACTTTTATATATAGGTTTATTAAAATTTACATAATTATTAATTTGTGAGGTTTATTTATTCATGCAGAGAAAGGTTTTTCAGCTTCTTGCAGATAACACTTCAGGCGTTTTAAGCCGTATTTCAGGCCTGTTCTCAAGAAGAGGATATAACATAGAAAGTATTACGGCAGGTTTGACCGCCGATCCTAAATATTCCCGTATTACAATTGTGGCATCCGGAGATGCGGATGTACTCGAACAGATTGAAAAGCAGGTTGCAAAGCTTGTGGATGTAAAGGATGTCAAGATTCTTGAACCCGGCAAATCGGTGTACAGAGAACTTGCACTTATTAAAGTAAAGGCAGAAGCCGCAAATCGTCAGGCAGTTATAGCAATTGCGGACATTTTCCGTGCAAACATTATTGATGTTGGACCTAAGACATTAATTATCGAACTTATCGGTGACCAGGACAAGATTGATGCATTTATTGCATTACTTGACGGTTATGAGATTCTTGAACTTGCAAGAACCGCTATGACCGGACTTGGAAGAGGTATTGAAAACGTTACTTACCTTCCGTAACTTTTGTCTTACGAAAGATTAATATAAGTAAATAATTATTTATTTTTTAGGAGGAACTAAAAATGGCAAAGATTTTCTATCAGCAGGATTGCAACCTTGATTTACTTCAGGGCAAAACAATTGCAATCATCGGATACGGCAGCCAGGGTCATGCTCATGCATTAAACCTTAAGGATTCAGGATGCCACGTTATCATTGGTCTTTATGCAGGATCAAAATCATGGGATAAGGCAGTAGCTCAGGGATTCGAAGTATTTACTGCAGCAGAAGCAGCTAAGAAGGCTGACATCATCATGATTCTTATCAACGATGAAAAGCAGGCTGACCTTTACAAGAATGATA
>JAKSRT010000101.1 GCA_024403485.1 Lachnospiraceae bacterium | reverse complement strand
TAGGAGACTGTAAGCTTCCAAGTAACTTGGAGATTAACTCGTCTCTTGAAGGGATCTGTGCAACTGCATCGATACCCTTTGCGTCGTATACGTTTCCTTCTACAACGCCACCCTTAACTTCAAGTTTAGGAGCGTTCTTAGCGAACTTGGAGATTACTCTCGCGGGAGCTGTTGCATCATCCTTGGAAATTGCAATAGCGGTAGGTCCTTCTAAGTACTCTGCTAAACCTTCGAATTCGGTTCCCTTAATTGCGAAATTGATGAAGGTGTTCTTGTATACCTTGTATGCTACACCAGCTTCACGTAAAGAACGACGAAGAACAGTATCCTGTTCAACGGTAAGTCCTCTGTAGTCTACAACTACGATAGACTGAGCGTCCTTAATCTGTTCAGAAATTTCTGCAACGATGGGGGCTTTTAATTCAACCTTAGCCATTTTATTACCTCCTTATAGAATATGCCGAATCAGGAGATTTTATATAGTAAAAAATCCTCTGTCCTAAGACAGAGGATTAGTAAATACTTAAATACTCACTGGTTCCTCGGCAGGCGCTTCTTCTTACGACGGTTCTCCGTCACCTGCTGTCTTCGGCCTTGTATAAATTAACACAAAGAAAACTTCGTGTCAACAGCAATATTTTATTTTGCCACTAATTAATACTTAGCAACGTTCATACGAACGCCGGGTCCCATTGTGGTAGTAAGTGTAAGGGACTTGATGTACTGACCCTTTAATGCTGAAGGCTTAGCCTTTACGATAGCGTCCATAATAGCCTGAAGGTTTTCACCAAGCTGCTCTTCTGTGAAAGAAGCCTTACCTACGGGAACGTGGATAATGTTGGACTTATCAAGACGGTATTCAATCTTACCTGCTTTGATATCGTTAATAGCTTTGGTAACGTCCATTGTTACGGTACCAGCCTTAGGGTTAGGCATTAAGCCCTTAGGTCCGAGAACCTTACCTAAACGACCTACAACACCCATCATATCAGGTGTAGCAACAACAACGTCGAAATCTAACCAACCGTCGTTCTGAATCTTGGGAATAAGATCTTCAGCTCCAACGTAATCAGCGCCTGCTGCCTGAGCTTCATCAGCCTTGGGTCCTTTAGCGAATACTAATACTTTTACAGTCTTACCGGTTCCGTTAGGAAGTACAACTGCGCCACGAATCTGCTGTTCAGCATGACGGCCGTCACAACCTGTACGAACGTGTAATTCAACTGTTTCATCAAACTTTGCTGTAGCAGTCTTCTTAACTAATGCTACTGCTTCGTCTGCTTCATAATATGAAGCGCGATCTACTAACTTCGCTGCTTCAACATATTTCTTTCCGTGTTTCATTATTAAATCCTCCTAATGTGGTTAACGCCTTAGCGTGGCTTTCTGCCAACGGTAGTCTCCCTACCTCCCACTTTGTGCAATTGTTATTAGTCTGCTACTGTAATACCCATACTTCTAGCAGTACCGGCGATCATGCTCATTGCAGCTTCAAGAGATGCTGCATTTAAGTCTTTCATCTTAAGTTCAGCGATTTCCTGAATCTGAGCCTTGGTTACTGACGCAACCTTAGTCTTGTTAGGAACGCCTGAACCGGACTTAATCTTTGCTGCCTTCTTTAATAAAACTGCTGCAGGGGGAGTCTTAGTTACGAAACTAAAGCTTCTATCTGCATAAACTGTGATGATAACGGGAACAATTGTGTCGCCCATTTCAGCAGTTCTTGCGTTAAACTGCTTGGTAAATTCAACGATGTTAACACCGTGCTGACCAAGCGCAGGTCCTACGGGAGGAGCGGGTGTTGCTTTTCCAGCAGGAATCTGTAACTTAATATATCCTTCTACTTTTTTTGCCATGATGGCACCTCCTAAAAAAAATGTGGTAAGGCGTACCCTCTATCGGCGAATGCCGGGGCACTCCCACGTCATGAAACATATATCTGAAGGCCTAAGCCTCAAATACCAAAATTAATACTTTAAAGTGTCAAGACGCTTTTGCTTTAGTTCATTGCACGAACCTCGGCAAAACTGATTTCTACAGGTGTTTCACGTCCAAACAGTTCTACATTGATGGTAGCTGTCTGTTTGTTGTAGTCCATACGTGTAACAACGCCGACGGTATCTTTCCAAACACCGGCAACAACTGCAATTGTGTCGCCTTCTTTGAAGTCTGCAGTAACATTCTCCATACGAATGCCGAGTGACTTCATTTCTGCTTCCGTAAGCGGAACGGGCTTGCTTCCGGGGCCTACAAATCCTGTAACACCACGGGTATTACGAACAACGTACCATGTATCGTCATTCATTACCATCTTTACAAGAACATATCCGGGAAACAGCTTCTTCTGTGAAGTCTTACGAACGCCGTCCTTTACTTCAACCACATCGGTTAAAGGCACACGAACTTCTATAATATCTTCTTCAAGATGACGATTTGCAACGGTCTTCTCGATATTAGCCTTTACCTTATTTTCATATCCTGAATAGGTATGCGCAACATACCATTTTGCTTCTGCCATGCCGCTTTACCTCTCTACTGTGTAATAAAGTTTATACCGTACTGGATAAGGAAATCGAATACAGTGATTAATCCACCCAAAACGATTGCGATAATAGTTACGGCAAGAGACTGTCTGAAAACAGACTCCTTTGAAGGCCAAATAATCTTTTTAAACTCTGCAGAAACAGTCTTGAAAAATCCGGTTTTTTTCTCTTTAGAATCAGCCATGATTATCTCCTTAATATCTCAAACAGAATTATTTGGTTTCTTTGTGCATTGTGTGACGCTTGCAGAATCTGCAGTACTTCTTGGTTTCCATACGATCGGGATGGTTCTTCTTTTCCTTAGTAGTATTGTAATTTCTCTGCTTGCATTCTGTGCATGCTAATGTAATCTTTGTACGCATTAAAATTCACCTCCGCGCATTAATTTCAGTAATAAAAACGCAACAAAAAAAGAGCCTTTTGCTCTTTGCCTAGTTAATATAACACGGCAAAGACTTTTAAGTCAACACTATTTTTATTTTTTATTCAAAAGAAACCGGTCTGCGAAATCCCGATACACATTACCATATGTGTACTCAAAAGATATATCATGTTCGCCTTTTGGGACGCACACTGCCATCAACCCGAAATCAACCGTAATTATCGGTGTTTCGTTTCCGTCGATATAAGCTTTAAATCCGGGGTCACTTGGTACGGCAAAAAGGACAAGTTTTTCTTCTTCCATATTAATATGTGCGGCGAACCCTTTTTTGTTAACCGTAAAGCTGTCGCAGGCCGTTTCGCACCGCTCATCACATATCATCGCAAATTTGTGAATCGAAATGCTGTCGGGCTGATTTATTTCTTTTAATAGGTATCCATATTTTTCAACAGCTTCATCATCAAGAATCAGAGCCTTCATAAGAAGCCTGTCAAGAGTAGCACTTGACGCCTTGCTTTCCACAAAATTTTCTTCTTTTATATACTCGTCCAAAACAATTCCCATGGGAACAAAGTAATTGTTTTCGTATATATCAAAACCATTGCACTCTCCAATCAGAGTGAAATTGGTCAGTTCGTCTTCGTCCTCTACCCTGCCGATTCGTTCTATTGCGGAAAACTTCCCGTTTTCGACAAGAAAATATCTTCCGGCAAAAAGTGTCCGCGCCCCGGCTCTTGTTACACCAAGCTTCGACGTTACTTTTCTGTTTAGACCGATTCCATGATAAAAGTCCAATGTTCCCGACGAAGTGGTGCTTATGAACGCGGTTATTGTAGGCCTGTTCCAAATCATCGGATAGTTGTAGACATCCTGCTCGGTCTCGATTCGACACCAGATATCTTCGTTTGGAAGCACTATGTCTTCGGCCCCTTTGATTCCCTGCACTATAAAGCCCTGTTTTCTTTCTTCATCCACAAGACTTTCGCCAAAAACAAACATGGTAGCGTGAGTCACCATTGCCGCAAGAAGTATTGAACATGCCATAGTTACTCCCGTTTTACTCTTTGGCAGCACGAACCATATTATTATAAAGAAAATAAACGTCATTATTATTGAAAATACAAGCTGACAAAGAAGCTGATCCGGATTCTTCAGTGCTCCGAGAATTGTTCGTTCGCCATCATCGTTTATTGCCGGAAGCACGGCACAAATACAAAAGAACGCAATCATCACCGCAACAACAGTATTGCCCTTTAATAAAGGAACCGTCAAATCACGATTACCGATAGCATCTTCAAGTACCAAAGCGCTCATAAGACTCATGACGAGAATCGGCATAAAATACCACCTTGCATAATACTCTGAATTCAAAGCCGAAAAAAGCGCATTTAATCCGGGAATAACCGCAAAAATCAACACTGTGACAGTGAGTCTTGCCGGCCACTTTTCATATCCGTCCTGATTCTGTTTCTTCTTATATATAATAAAGTACGCAATTACACAGGACAGCGATACCAGCGGAAGGTATCCCCCAACTCCGGACACACGACTGTAGCCTGCGTTAAACATTGAATTAAGTCCGGAAAGGTCCGGTAAAAGCATTACGTTTTTTATAATCCCAAGCAGCATGACCGGCTCATCATATGCCACCAGCGAATTTCCCATAAGTGTATCGGACAATCTTGAGTTTCCCAGTGTATATGTTATCGCCGGAATCAGATACCACACAGCGCAAAGAACGCCCGCAATCGAGCAGTACAGTGCCCTTCCCATTCTTGCAAAGCCTCTTTTGATTGCGCCCGGATTACCATCATAAAAATATCTGCAAAAGAAATAAATAGTAAGAAATACGGCCTCACCGACGAAGAAGTAATAGTTCAGGACAGCCATAAAACCGGTCATCAAAATAAATCCAATCCGTTTTTTCTCCTGCATCAAACGATCGAACAGCAAAAGCCACAGCGGGAAAAATGCGCAAACATCATGAAAATGATTATATACGAGCACCGCACCCGAATACCCCGAAAAA
>JAKSRT010000100.1 GCA_024403485.1 Lachnospiraceae bacterium | reverse complement strand
TGATGTCTAACGGTGATCTTACCCTGGTTATTACGACCTGCGTTCTTAGGTAATGCTACGCAAAGGCTCTTTTCGGGAGTTGACTTTGTGATGTCAGCGAAATCTAAGCCGGTCATATTTCTACGGGAGGGTGTATAGGGGTTATATGTCTTAATTCCCATTTTCTTATCTCCTTTAACTTATTTGTCATCACGCTTATGTTGCGTATAGTCGGATCTTCTTATAAACCAGCGAAGATCTCAATGTCCTTGGAATCATCTGTTAACCAAACGATTGCCTTCTTTGTCTTTGCGGTCTTACCTGTTACCATGCCGCGGCGCTTATTCTTTCCGTCATAGTTAACGGTGTTAACGCGCTTAACCTTGGTTCCTGCAAACATCTTTTCTACAGCTTCTTTGATCTGAGCTTTGTTTGCTTCTGTGTGTACAAGGAATGTATACTTCTTTTCGCCCATACCAGCCATACTCTTTTCAGTAAGAACAGGCTTAAGGATTACGTCATAATACTGAATAGTTGCCATTATGCATATACCTCCTCGATTTTCTTAACTGCATCCTTTGTAAGAACAATCATGCCGCCCTTCATAACATCGTAAACATTAATCTGTTCAACGAGTGTTGTGTTAACGGTTGCCATATTCTTTGCAGATGCAACTACATTCTTATCGTTATCAGCAAGAACAACAAGGCCCTTTTCAACCTTTAAGTTGTTCATAACTTCTGCGAACTTCTTTGTCTTAATTTCATCAAGCTTTAATTCATCAACAACGATTAACTTGTTTTCGATTACTCTGCTTGTAAGAGCTGACTTTAATGCTGCTCTCTTTTCCTTCTTATTTAACTTGAAGGAATAATCTCTGGGTACGGGAGCGAAAACAACGCCGCCTCCTGTCCACTGAGGAGATCTTGTTGAACCCTGTCTTGCATGACCGGTTCCCTTCTGTCTCCAAGGCTTTCTTCCGCCACCGGATACTTCAGAACGTGTCTTAGCCTTCTGAGTTCCCTGACGATTATTGGCAAGCTGCTGTACGACTGCCATGTGTACAAGATGTTCATTTACTTCAACACCGAATACTGCATCGCTTAAGTCGATCTTTTCGATTTCCTTGCCTTCCATATTAAAAACAGATACTTTTGCCATCTGAATGGTCCTCCTTCCGATCTTAATTAAGCGTTAGCCTTAACGGTTTCTTTAATGGTAACTAATGCTTTCTTGGGTCCGGGTACAGCACCCTTAACAAGTAAAAGGTTGTTTTCAACATCAACTCTTACTACTTCAAGGTTCTGAACTGTAACCTTTACATGTCCCATGTGTCCGGGCATTCCCTTTCCTTTGAAAACACGGCTGGGTGATGAACATGCACCGTTTGAACCCTGATGACGGTGGAACTTAGAACCGTGCTTCATAGGTCCTCTGTGCTGACCAAGTCTCTTGATAGCACCCTGGAATCCTTTACCCTTTGAAATAGCGGTTGCATCGATCTTTTCGCCTGTAGCGAAGATGTCTGCTTTGATTTCCTGACCAAGTGCATACTCGGTAGCGTTTTCTAACTTGAATTCTCTTACATATCTCTTGCAGGATACGCCGGCCTTATCGAAGTGTCCCTTCATAGCCTTGTTTACGCCATGACGATGAACATATTCCTTGTTGCCGTTCTTGTCCTTTTTGATTTCGCGTTCTTTCTTTTCAGCGAAGCCAACCTGAACTGCTTCATATCCGTCATTTTCGATTGTCTTAACCTGTGTTACTACACAAGGTCCTGCCTGAAGAACGGTTACAGGAACTAAGCTGCCGTCTTCATTGAAGATTTGAGTCATTCCGACTTTTGTTGCTAAAATTGCTTTCTTCATTTTTCCTCCTTTTTCTACAGCGGAATGAATTTTCATCATTCATACTAGTAGAGGTTTGTCTTTCTTGTTTCTAATTACTTCATCTTAATATCAATGCTTACACCGGCGGGCATTTCTAATCTCTGAAGTGCCTCAACAGTCTTAGCTGTAGGAGCAATGATATCGATCAGTCTCTTATGAGTTCTCTGTTCGAACTGTTCTCTGGAATCTTTGTACTTGTGAACAGCTCTTAAGATAGTAACTACTTCCTTCTTAGTAGGAAGCGGAACAGGACCACTTACGGTAGAACCTGTCTTCTTAACTGTTTCGATGATTTTCTTGGCAGATGCATCAACTAAATTGTGATCATATGCCTTGAGAATAATTCTCATTACCTGACTTGCCATAAAAAAAGTCTCCTTCCTTTTTGTACTTTGTAGCTTCAGTACAACAAGTGGCGACTGTACACTCTCCCGTGCGTGTCATGCTCTCTCAAAAATTTTGAAGAACCGAAGTTCTTCTCATTCGTACGCATACAGCACGTCGTTTCTATATACAATAGACGGTTGTTTGGTACAGTGACTTGTTCGTAGGATTTCTATGAATCCTGCATTCGCTCCACGGAAAACCCGGATTCGATTATGCTTTTTCGAATTCGGCAACCTCACGCTTCATCGCTACTAATGCCACAGCAATTGGTACTATACACCCTTTTTACAAGGAATGCAAGTACTTTTTGAAAAAATATTTATGTACACAAATAAAGCATTGCCTTATTTACACACGAGTTTTATACTAATTCAAGATATCAAAAAAAGCAAGCATAATCTGTTTCTTCTATATATAATGTAAAAAGAAACAAATAAGGAAAGAGATTTTTATATGTGGATAGCAAATAATTGGACAGATTACGAAATCCTTGATACATCATCAGGCGAGAAACTGGAACGCTGGGGCAAGTATCTTTTGGTTCGTCCCGACCCCCAGGTAATCTGGAATACCGATAAAATCAACAACGGCTGGCGCAAGTTCAACGGCCACTACCATAGAAGCAACAAAGGCGGAGGCGAATGGGAATTCAGAAGTCTTCCCGAAGAATGGTCCATCTCGTATCAGAACGGTGCCGTTTTCAATTTGAAGCCCTTTGCTTTCAAGCACACCGGTCTTTTCCCGGAGCAGGCCGTTAACTGGGATTGGTTTTCTTCTATTATAAGTAAGGAAAAAGAAGCACATCCCGATAAGCCTATTAAAGTATTAAACCTTTTTGCTTATACAGGCGGTGCCACCATCGCTGCAGCTTTAGCCGGTGCGGAAGTCACACATGTTGATGCCTCAAAAGGAATGGTTTCCTGGGCAAAAGAAAACGCAGTTGCATCCGGGCTCTCCGATGCTAAAATCAGATGGTTGGTTGATGACTGCCAAAAATTTGTCGAAAGAGAAATCCGAAGAGGCAACAAATACGATGCCATTATCATGGACCCGCCTTCTTACGGTCGTGGCCCAAAAGGTGAAATCTGGAAAATTGAAGAAAGCATTTTCCCCTTTGTTAAACTTTGTGAGGAAATATTATCCGATGATGCACTGTTTCTTCTTATTAACAGTTATACAACCGGTCTTCAGCCCGCGGTTCTTACTTACATGATTGAAACTGCAATAAATAAAAAGCACCCCGGAACAGTTAAATCCGACGAAATCGGCTTACCGGTTTCAGACACCGGACTTATCCTTCCCTGCGGAGCCAGCGGACGATGGATTAGAAAATAAAAAAAGGACTTCTCGATTGAGAAGTCCTTTTATATTGATTGTAAACAAACCTTAAAAACCTGCAATACTATACAGTAATGCTGTAATGGCAGTGCCAAAAAGCAGTATTACCAAAATTTCAATCACTATCATAATCGCGACAAAAATCAACTGTGCCTTTGCCCAGTTCTTTCTTGATTCCTTGCCGTCTGCGAATGCCCAAACAAAAAGCAAAACAATATTCACACAAGGAATTAACGAAAGGAACATTATACCAAGCCAAGTCCCGATTGATACAGGCTCAAGATCCTGAGGGTTAACCATAGGAGCGGGCTGGCCATACATCGGAGGCTGGCCGTATACAGGTGCCTGACCATACTCAGGCTGAACAGACTGACCATAAGGATTAGGATTCGAAACCTGCTGATATACAGGCTGTCCCTGATTCTGTCCGTTAAAATTATTCATGTTGTTGCTATCCATTCTCTTTTCCCCTATCTAAAATCCGGATTATTTTTTAAGATTTTATTAATACCATTTATATTTTACACAATATAGGTATCTGTCGCAACAAATATTCGTATTTTTCCACTAAAATATTGTTTCTTCTTATCACCCTGTAATATACTCCATTTATGAAGAAAATTATTATTCGAATCATCAAAGACATAAAGACTTTTTGGGTGGGAATCGCAATAATTGTTTCCTATTATTTTATTACCAATCACTTTTTTCATGCCTCCTGTCCTTTCATTCTTTTAACCGGTTTTCCCTGTCCCGGCTGCGGACTTACGAGATCCGTCTTTAACATACTTACATTTGATTTTGAATCCGCAATTATTATTAATCCTATTTCTTTCGCCTGGGTCGCTTTTTTTATTTACTTTATTTTCGTCAGATATATCCTGGGAAAGAACACAAAAATCGTGTCTGCAATAACAAATGTATTGATTATACTTATTTGTTTAACAACATTGGTTTTTTACATATATAATATGATTAATTATTTCCCGAACAAAATTCCCTATGTTTACACACGTCGAAATCTTATGTACTATCTGCTCCACAGAAATTAATCCATAGTATTTGCAGACACCGCACGACGAGTTCGCTTCAGTAAAACAAAAACCCCGAGCCTTTCGACTCGGGGTTAGCTATTCTATAAGGTTTAAATTACTTTAAAGTAACCTTTGCGCCAGCTTCTTCAAGCTGCTTCTTTAAAGCTTCTGCTTCAGCCTTAGGAGCTGCTTCCTTGATTACCTTGGGAGCTGCTTCTACAGCGTCCTTAGCTTCCTTTAAGCCAAGTCCGGTAGCTTCACGAACGATCTTGATGATCTGAACCTTGTTAGGTCCGATTTCGGTAAGTTCTACATCGAAGTCTGTCTTTTCTTCTGCGGGAGCTGCGTCAGCTGCTGCTGCTGCAACTACAACGCCTGCTGCTGCGGATACACCGAATTCTTCTTCGCAAGCCTTTACTAAGTCATTTAATTCTAATACTGTTAACTCTTTGATAGCATCAATGAGTTCCTGAGCTGTTAATTTAGCCATTTTAATTTCCTCCATTTAAAATTAATTAGTTACTTTCGAAGCCTATGCTTCAATATTATGCTTCTTCTGCAGGTGCTTCAGCAGGAGCTTCTTCTGCAGCGGGTGCTTCTTCAACAGCGGGAGCTTCCTCTACTGCGGGAGCTTCACATGCACCGGCGCCACCTTTCTCAGCAAGCTGATTCATAACACGAGCGAAGTTTGTAATAGGAGACTGTAAGCTTCCAAGTAACTTGGAGATTAACTCGTCTC
>JAKSRT010000010.1 GCA_024403485.1 Lachnospiraceae bacterium | reverse complement strand
CAGATACGAGATTCCATGTGTTGGATCGCGCAACGAACGGTGAGGAAGCATTAGAGCTTCTGATGAGAAAAACATACGATGCTGTAGTCTTGGATGTTAATATGCCAAAGATGAACGGTCTTCAACTTTTAAAGGAACTTCGAAACAGAAAAATTCCTGCAAGAGTGATAATGGCCAGCACAGATACAAAAGAGGGAGCGCAGACTACTCTTGATGCATTAAGTCTTGGCGCCATCGATTTTGTACACAAACCCGACAGTGCATTTGACTGTAAGGATGGTACATTTGATGTTCGTCTGATGGAAATTCTTGATGCGGTTTGCAGCACAAAAGCATCTGACTTCAGCACCAGAGAAGTGGATCGTTCGTCTCTTAGAGAAGCAAACCATAAATTGGTTGAAATGGTTTCAAAATCTTCAAGAGGTGCATCCGGTAGCCAGATAGTTGCTCTCGCAAGTTCTACGGGAGGACCGAAGGCGTTACAGGATGTTATTCCATTTCTTCCGGCATCGCTTAAGGCACTGGTTGTTATTGTACAGCACATGTCTGCGGGTTTTACCGCATCTCTGGCTGAGAGACTTGATTCTATAAGTGAAGTGAAGGTCACCGAAGCCAATGATGGGGATGTTCTTGAAAACGGTCATGTTTATATCGCAAAAGGTGGCAAGCATTTGAATGTTGACTATTCCGGCGGAAAACATGTGATTCGATATTCGGATGAACCGTCAAGAGAAGGCGTTAAACCTTGCGCAAATTATATGTATGAATCCCTTTCCAAATCTCCGGCAGACAGAATTGTATGTGTTGTATTGACCGGTATGGGAGCCGATGGAACTAAGGGAATCGAGTATTTAAAGAAATATAAGAAAACATTTGTAATCACACAGGACGAAGACTCCTGCACGGTTTACGGTATGCCTAAGAGTGCTTTTAAAGCAGGTCTTTCAGATCAAGTGGTAACCCTTAAACAGGTGGCGCAGGAGATCATTATGAACGTGGGGGTAGTTAAAAATGGATGTTAGTCAGTATCTCGAGATTTTCCTTGATGAAACAAAGGAACACTTACAAAGTCTGAACACTCAGATTCTTGAACTTGAGCAGGATTCCGAAAATATGGATACAATCAACGAAATATTCCGTGCAGCCCATTCCCTTAAGGGTATGGCAGGTACTATGGGATATAAGCGTATGCAGAATCTCACTCATGATATGGAAAATGTATTTTCTGAAGTAAGAAACGGAAATATTAAGGTTCAGCCTAATATGATAGATATTCTTTTTCAGTGTCTCGACGCACTTGAAGAATATACAACTTCAATTCAGGAATCTGCAGATGAAGGTACCAATGATAATGAACCATTAATAAAAGCATTAAACGATATTCTTAACGGTAACTCCGGTGATGCTGCTCCGGAAGCTAAAGAAGAAGCGCCTGCTGCAAAAGAAGCTCCTAAAGCGGCAGAAGCCGGTAATGATAAGTGGAAGAGTATTAAACTCTCCGATACAGAAAAGAGTCTTTATGAAGCAGCAAAGGCTGAAGGAAAGAAATTCTACGGAATAACCGTAAATGTTCAGGAAAGCTGTATATTAAAGGCTGCAAGAGCATTTCTGGTATTTAAGGCACTTGAAGAACACGGCGAGATTATTGTTTCAAATCCTTCAAGCCAGGATATCGAAGATGAAAAATTTGAATTTGATTTCAGCGTTATCGTTGTTTCCGAAGACAATTTGGATGACATTCTTGCTTCTGTTAAGAATGTTTCTGAAATTGCCGATGCACACGGCGCAGAGATGACAGATGCAGATTTCACGGTCTCTGCCGCTGAAGAGGTAAAGGAAGAAGTTCAGGAAACAAAGCCTGCGGAAGCGGAGGTTAAAGAAGAGAAGAAAGCGGTTCCGGCTAAGACGGAAGCTCCCAAGAACGAAAAGAAAGCAGTTGCTAAGCCTGTTGTTAACCGTACAGTACGTGTAGACATCGAAAAACTTGATTCTCTTATGAACCTTGTAAGCGAATTAATTATTGCAAAGAACTCTCTTGTTTCAGCAACCAATTCTGCAGAAAATGTGCAGAAGGACGGCTACGCTGAACATATCGAATACCTTGAAAGTGTTACAACATCTCTTCATGAATCTGTAATGAAGGTTCGAATGGTTCCCATCGAAAGTGTTGTAAGCAAATTCCCTCGTATGATCAGAGACCTTCAGAAGTCTCTCGGTAAAAAGATGGAATTGTACATGTCCGGTGAAGAAACTGAACTTGACCGTACCGTGGTTGACGAAATCGGCGATCCTCTTATGCACCTTCTTCGTAATGCAGCAGATCATGGTCTTGAATCCGCTGAAGTTCGTAAGGAAAGAGGTAAGCCTGAAGTAGGTTCAATTTTCCTTGATGCATATCAGGACGGTAACAACGTTGTAATCGAAGTTAGAGACGACGGTAACGGTATTGACGTAGAAAAGGTTAAGAATAAGGCAATCGAAAGAGGTACTATTACTCCTGAACAGGCAGCAAATATGTCCTCAAAAGAAATCATTGACCTTCTTTTCCTTCCCAGCTTCTCTACTGCACAGAAGATTTCCGAAGTATCCGGACGAGGCGTTGGCCTTGATGTAGTAAAATCCAAGATTGAAGCATTAAGTGGTGAAGTAGAAGTTAAGACTAAGCTTGGCGAAGGAAGTACATGGAGTGTAAGACTTCCTCTTACCCTTGCTATTATACAGGCACTTATGGTTACTGTCGGAAACGAGAAATACGCAATTTCTCTTGGATCCATTCAGACTATTGAAAACATTCCCGCAAATGAAATTCAGTATGTTCAGTCCAAGGAAGTTATTACTCTTCGTGGAAGCGTAATTCCGATTATAAGATTGTCGGATGTTGTTGAAACTCAGTCAGTTAAGTCCCCTGAAGATAACCTTATGGTTGTTATCGTTAAAAAGGGTGATAAGCTTGCAGGTATTGTTGTTGATGAACTTATCGGACAGCAGGAAATTGTTATTAAGTCTATGGGTAAGTATATCAGCAAGTGCAAGTTCATAAGCGGTGCTACCATTCTTGGTGATGGTGAAGTCGCATTAATCCTTGATGCCAATGCATTGATTTAAAGGAGGACACATTGATGGATGAGTTAAAAATCGGTACAAACAGCGGAAGCGTTCAATATATTGTTATTAAATTGGGAGATGAATCCTACGGTATTAACATTTCTTATGTGGAAAATATTACCCGCATGGTTCATATTACCAGAGTTCCCAAGGTTGCAAATTATTTAAAGGGTGTAATTAACCTTAGAGGTGAAGTTGTACCTGTAATGAGTTTGAGACTTAAAATGGGACTTGATGAAGACGAATATACCAAGAACACCCGAGTTATTATTCTTAAGCTTGAACAGCACGGAACTATTGGTATTATTGTCGATGAAGTGAAAGAAGTAGTTACGCTTGAAGAAGGTCAGATTGAAAAGGTATCCGCAGATGCCAATACTGAGCATTCAAACTATGTTGTAAGCGTAGGAAAATGTGACCAGGGACTTATCTCCTTACTTGATTTAAATGCGGTTCTTACAGAACAGGTATAAAATACAGGAAAGGTTCTAAAAAGCATATGAGCGATATCACATTGGACAGCATGTCTGAACAGTATTTTGATGTGCTTAAAGAATTGGGAAATATTGGTGCAGGTAATGCTACTACGGCGCTTGCACAGATGCTTCAGTGTAAAGTTGATATGAAGGTTCCTCAGGTTAAACTCCTCGGTTTCAACGAAGTAGGAGAACTGATGGGCGGCGAAGAACAGATTATGGCCGGCATCTACCTCTGCGTGGAGGGCGATATAACCGGAAGCATAATGTTTCTTTTGGAAAAAAAGTCTGCCGGACATCTGGTTTCAAAACTTATGGGAATGGAAGTGTCAGAAGATAATTTTGGTGATATTGAACTTTCGGCACTTAAGGAAATCGGAAACATTATTACCGGAGCATATTTAAATTCTCTTTCATCACTTACTAATTTAACAATTTATCCTTCGGTACCGGATTTGACCATCGATATGGCAGGGGCGATTCTTAGTGTTCCCGCAATTGAATTTGGTACTCTTGGTGACAAAATATTATTAATCCAGACTCAGTTTACCGATGATTATGATTTGGACGGATATTTTATTCTTGTTCCGGATCTGGAGTCTTACGAAAGAATTTTGTCCGCTTTGGGAATCGGTTAATTAATTGAGATTAAGTAAGGGATAGCTTGGAGTATGAGTGAAGTTATAAAGGTAGGTATGGCCGATCTTAAAGTATGCTTAAGCCCCAACAGTATAACTACTTTGGGGCTTGGGTCTTGCGTCGGTATTGCGATTAGAGATCCTAATACAAAGATAGGCGGTCTTGCTCATGTTATGTTGCCTGACTCAACGGCAATAAGACAGAATAGCAATATATATAAATTTGCAGATACAGGTATTGTTGAATTGGTTCGTCTTATGGAACTTGAAGGTGCAAAGAGGAGCCGCATGGTAGCTAAAATAGCCGGCGGAGCTCAAATGTTTGCATTCCAGAACAAGACGGATCTTGTTCGCGTTGGTGAAAGAAATGTAGAAGCCAGCAAAGCTATGCTGAAGAAGCTGGGTATTCCTATTCTTGCAGCGGATACCGGTGAAAATTATGGACGAACCGTTATTTTTTATCCGGAAACAGGAGATTATGTTATTCGTGCGGTAGGAAAACCCGAAAGGACAATTTAGTAATGACAAGAAAAGAAATGCCGCTTGTACTTATGCTGTTGGCGGGGCTTGTTACTTCGCTCGTAGCGTATTTTCGTGGCTTTAAACTTAGTTCAATGCTTATTGCATTGCTTTCAACTCTTGTTGTTTTTTATATTATCGGATGCATTGTTAAGATGATTCTTGATTCATTTGAAAAGAAAAACAACGAGAAGGTAGTTGAAACAGAAGGAGAGGTTATTGAAAAGGAACCTTCTTCCGAGGAGGAAGATAACTGATCCGAATCCTTAAAAGGATGGAGTAATACATGGACGAACAGGGTAAAAAGAAGCTTTGGGATGAATATTCGTCACAAAGAAGTGCTGAGGTAAGAGAAAAACTTATTTTGGAATATGCTCCGTTGGTGAAACTGGTAGCGGGACGCCTCAGCATGTACTTAGGCTACAATGTTGAATATGATGATTTGGTAAGTTACGGCATTTTTGGCTTGATTGATGCAATAGATAAGTTTGAACCATCCAAAGATGTTAAATTTGAAACTTATGCCAGTTTGAGAATTCGTGGATCGATTCTTGATCAGATTCGAAAGATGGACTGGATTCCAAGAACTGTACGCCAAAGACAGCGACAGATAGATGCTGCCATGAAAGAAGTGGAAGCAGAGAAGGGAAGACCTGCCACAGATGAAGAAATCGCCGTAAAAATCGGTATTACCGGTGATGAGCTTTCAGATTGGCAGTCCCAAATGAAAGTTACAAATGTTGTTTCACTAAATGAATTTATGGAATCCGGCAGTGAAGTGCCCAACGAAAAAAATCTGGCTTCGCATTTTGAAGGTCCTGAAGAGGTTTTGGAAAAGAATGAGCTGAAAGAACAGCTTGCGGCTTCACTCGAGATTCTTACCGAAAAAGAAAAAAAGGTTATATTGCTTTATTATTACGAAGAACTGACATTAAAAGAAATCAGTTACGTACTTGAGGTTTCTGAGTCAAGAGTGTCACAACTTCATACAAGAGCCCTTCAGAAGATGAAGGAAAAAATGGGAAAATATATGGGGATTCTCACTCAGTGAGTGTGTTAATGGGGGCTAAACAATGAACGCATATTTTCAGATTATTTCAAAACAGGGCAAAGCCTTTGTCAGAGTATATCCTGCCAACAACGGCGGGGAAGCTATCAGAAGAGAAGAACTTGTCGAATATTTGCAGCTTAAAAATATAATGTACGATCCAAAGGATATGATGGCGGCGTTTACAGCAACCGAGATTATTGACATTCCTACGGCGTACAGTTATGAATATGCTGATTCTGAATTTGTAAAAGTAACTGTTTCTCCGGATAATATGGTCTGTACAGTCAGAGTTATTCCTCCTTTTGCGGGCGGAAAGGAAATGGATAAAAGGGGATTTTTAAGTGAACTCACATCTCGTGGTATAGTAAACGGGATTGATGAAGCAGTTATAGATTCTTTTTTGAAAGAGAGACAGTATTGTACGGATTTGGTTGTGGCAAAAGGAACTGCGCCCATACAGGGTTCTGATGCTGTAATCGAGTATTTCTTTAATACAAATCCCAAAATTAAGCCAACGCTTAAAGAAGACGGAACGGTAGACTTCTTTAATCTTAATACAATTATTCATGTCAAGAAGGGTGATTTGCTGGCGAAACTTACACCTGCAGTACCCGGAAAACCCGGTAAAAATATAAAGGGTGAAAATATTCGTCCAAGAGATGTAAGACCTGCGATTTTAAAGTACGGTCGAAACATTACTATGACCGATGACAAGACAGAACTGTATTCGGATGTTAACGGACACGTTTCTTTTGTTGAAGGAAAAGTGTTTGTGTCAAACGTTCTTGAAGTTGAAAATGTGGACAATTCCGTAGGTAATATTGTTTATGACGGAAGCGTAAGAGTTAATGGCAATGTATGCGAAAATTTTAAGGTTATTGCCAAAGGCTCAATAGAAGTAAGAGGCGTTGTGGAGGGAGCCTATCTTGAAGCAACGGAAAATATTGTTGTAGTTCGCGGCATGAAAGGAATGCATAAGGGAGTTCTTAAAGCGGGCAAAAACATAGTTTGCAATTTTATCGAAAATTCCTCCGTTACGGCGGAAGGAAATATTGATACAGAATCCATTATGCACAGTACGGTTGTTTCCGGCGGAGATGTGCGTGTAAACGGAAAAAAAGGCTTTATTACCGGAGGAAGAGTATGCGCCTCAAATCTGATTTCGGTTAAAAACCTTGGGTCCAATATGGGTGCTGATACAACCGTGGAAGTCGGTGTTGATGCTTCGGTTAAGATGAAGGCGCAGGAACTCCAAAAAGAAATAACCGAAATTAATAAGTCGCTTGCACAGATTACTCCCGTACTCGACAGTGTTAAACAGAAACTTGCTTCAGGCGTTAAACTTATGCAGAACCAAATTCAGCAGGTTCAGCTACTGGCGGTACAGAGCAAGGAATTGACAGCCCGTAGAGAAGTATGTATTGCTGAGATTGAGAAGTGTCAGGAAATTCTTGATTCCGAAACGCAGGGACAGGTGATAGTAACCGGTGATGTATCTCCCGGAACCAAAATTGTTATCGGAGACGCTTCTATGATGGTTAAGACAGCTATGAAATACTGCCGTTTTGTTAAACAGGACGGAGACGTCAAGATGGCTGCCATTTACTAGTAAGAAATGAGGTGCTGTTATGGCAATAGGACCCATTGAAATTCAAGGCTCGATTACAAGACTTCAGGATTTTGCCATCCAAAGGCAAAATGAGGATGCAAAGGTTGTATCCGACCAGACTCAGGTTGCCGCAGATGTGAAGAAAGAAACGGAAAACCGCTCGAGTTCGGTCAGCAGAAGTGACGAAACCGAGAATAATCAGAATAAATTCGACGCCCGAGAAAAAGGTTCCAACGAATATACCCGTAACGATAATAAAAAAAAGAAAGACGAAAAGGAAAAAGAGGGCAAAGTACTGATAAAAAATCAGACGGCTTCCTTTGATATCAGAATATGAATGCAACCGCAATTGTTATACTTGTTTTAGGGGTGCTGTTTTTTGCAGCCTCCTTCTTTTTACCGGATGGAAAAAAGAAGGAAGCAGCCGAAACTCCCCAAATAGATGAAAAGCTTATAAAGGACATGGTTGAAAAAGAGGTTTCGGATGCCAAAGAACGTATCGGGGAAATGGTAGAGGAAACAGTCAACTACTCCGTTGAGAAGACAGAGCGCCAGCTTGAGAAGATTTCCAACGAAAAAATTATGGCTGTTGAAGAATTCTCCGGAACTGTTCTTAAGAAAATTAATGACAATCACCAGGAAGCTGTTTTCTTGTATGATATGCTCAACGATAAAGGCGAGAAGCTTAAAAATTCGGATGAGCAGCTTAAGGCTTTAAATGACGAACTGAAGGAAAAAGACCGTCAGCTTGAAATCCGAGAGGAAGTACTTAAAGCCAAGGATGAAGCTATAAAGGAAATGGAGAAAGAGCGAAACAACAATGCATTCATTCCCTTTATGCCTGAAAGAGTTGAAGTAGTTCAGGAGGCACCAAGAACTTCGCCTGAAAGGATGAGACCTCCGGTTACCGATATTCCGTCATTCCTTACCGAGGCTGGCGAGGACAGTAAAAAAGAGAACAAAGAAGAAGTACCGGAAAAGAGCAAGGAAAAGAAGCCCAGAACCGTAAAAAAACCGGTAACCGGTAAGAACGATAAGCTTCCTCAGATTCCTGTTTCGGCAGATGCTGATGCCGGCAGTGATACTTCGGAAAAGAGCGTGCTTTTAAGCAATGAAAATTCCGGTGATGTGGAACTTCACTTTGACCGAGACAACGAGAGCAGAAAGAATAATAACGAGCTTATTAGGAAAATGCATGAAGAAGGTAAGTCAAATATGGCAATAGCCAAAGAACTCGGTCTTGGTATGGGAGAAGTAAAACTGGTAATTGATTTGTTTTCTAAAAAGAAATAAAGGAATTTTGTGATATGAATTTAAAATCCTATTCTAGAGGAATAGGAGCGGGACTTATTGTTGCTGCCCTTGTTTTGGGGATTGGGACCAAAAACTATAAAATGTCGGATGCTGACATTAAAAAAAGAGCGTCCGAACTGGGAATGACTGAGTCCTCGACTCTGACCGGTGTAAATAACAATACTTCGGAGATATCTGCAAATATTGTCGAAGATAATGAACAGAACGATGTGAATTCAGACGGTACCGAGGTGGAAGAAAATATGGCCGACAATACCGACGAGCCTGAAGAAGCACCTTTTAAGGAAAAAGATGAAGTTACGGTACCTCCCATCATTTCGGAAAGTGAAAATTCGAATGATACGGGAGAGGTTGCCGAAGAAAATGTAACGGGTACGGATGCCAATAGCGAAGACCCTGATTTGATAGAAGAGGCAGATGAGGAAAAAACACCTCCCGCAATAAATCCTCTTCCCGGAGATGAAAAAGGTTATACAAATGAAGGCGACGCTGTAGAAATTGTAATAATACGAGGAGACAGTTCAGTGAGTGTTGCCAGAAGAATGTACGAAGCAGGTCTGGTTGAATCAGCTGTTGAATTTGACAAATTTTTATGTGCCAACGGATACGATAAGGTTATAAGTGTAGGTACATATAAAATTGAATTTGGACTTGATTTTGATGATATGGCCAGAATTATCACACGAAGAAATTAGTAGTTTTGATTTCAGCATCCCAATTGGGATGCTGATTTGCTGAATTTATTAAGGAATGAAAAGAGGAATTGGAATGGAATTTAAAAACTGGTTCAATGAAATAGGAATTTCTGATGAGGAAACCGCAAAAAGACTGGAAGAAATCAAACAGGAATATTTCTTTGGTGAAGATAAGGTATATTTCGACCAGGGCGACGATTTAGGATACATAATGGATACCGGTAACTATGATGCAAGAACTGAAGGTATGAGCTACGGAATGATGATTTGCGTTCAGCTGGATATGAAAGAACAGTTTGATCGAATCTGGAAGTGGTCAAAGACATACATGTTTATGGATGAGGGAACTAATGAGGGATACTTTGCGTGGTCATGTCAGACCAACGGAAAAAAGAACTCACACGGTCCGGCTCCCGATGGAGAGGAGTATTATGCTATGGCCCTTTTCTTTGCATCTCACAGATGGGGTGACGGAGAGGGTATTTTTGAATATTCAAAAGAAGCAAAGAAAATACTGTCTGCCATGATTAACAAGGGAAGCAACGGAAGAAGCGGTGAGCCCATGTTTAATGCCGACAATCATCAGATTCTTTTTGTTCCCGGATGTCCTTACACAGATCCGTCCTATCATTTGCCTCATTTCTACGATTTGATGGCAGAATGGGCCTTTGATGAAGATAAGGAGTTTTTACGCGAAGCAGCAAAGGCGAGCAGAGAATATCTGGCAAAGGCTTGTGACCCGGTTACCGGTTTCTCTTCAGAGTATGCTGAATTCGACGGAAGTCCTATGAACAAACCCCTTCCCTGGGCAGATATCAGACATAACTGGTTTTACTCTGATGCCTATAGAACCGCAGCCAACATTTCCCTTGATTATCTTTGGAACGGTGGAAATGGGGAGCAGTTCAAAGTGGGCGAAAATATGCAGAAGTTTCTTCTTGAGGATATGAGAAAGGATACTTTCCGTATTTATGAGGTGGACGGAAGAATTGCAGGAGAGGCGGCGCTTCATCCTATCGGACTGCTTGCAACGGTTGCGGAAACAATAATTCTTACAGGTGCCAATGACTTGTCAAAAGAGTGGCTTACCAAATTTTACAATACTCCATTAAGAAAAGGAGAAAGAAGATACTATGACAACTGCCTGTACTTCTTCGCTTTTCTGGCATTGAGCGGAAATTACAGAGTATATTAGTACATTGTCCTGTATTTTTTTGTCCGGTTTATTTTTTGGACGATGTATAGGTTTTCGCATAATTTGACTATTTACTGACAATTATTAAGAAGAATGCCCTTCTTTTTCAAACTATAATCATTCTTATATTAGGAAATTATGTTTGAAAGGACTAAATCATGTCAGAGTCAGCAATTAATCCAATTTTAAAATGTGATTATCCGGATCCGGATGTTATCCGTGTTGACGATACTTACTATATGGTTAGTACAACTATGTACTTTATGCCCGGTGGTGCTGTTCTCCGTTCGTATGATTTAAAGAACTGGGAGATAGTTTCCTATATTTTTGATTCCCTGGATGATACACCCCAGGAAAGACTGGATATGGAATTCAGCAATTATGCCGGGGGAATGTGGGCTCCGTGTTTTAGATATAAAGACGGAGTTTTTCATGTTATTTTTGTGAGTCATTTTACACAGACCACATATCATTTTACAACAAAAGATATAGCCGGAAGCTGGAAGAAAAGCACTATTAAAGGTTATTATCATGACTGCTCTCTTTTATTTGATGATAATGGAAAAAATTATCTTGTATACGGAAACAGAGAGATTCACTTAGTCGAACTGGACAAAGATTTAACAGGACCTGTTGAAGGAACGGATAAGGTTATTATCAGAGAACCCGAAGGCTATGAAGGTCTTGGACATGAAGGTGCTCACTTTTATAAAATAAACGGAAAATATTATATTTTTACCATTCACTGGCCTAAGGGCGGAATGAGAGAAGAATGCTGCTTTATAAGCGACAGTGTGGATGGCGAATATGTCGGCGAAACCGTGTTCTGCGATGACCGCGGAGTTTCGGGACAGGGAGTTGCACAGGGTGGTATTATTGATACACCCTCAGGAAAGTGGTATGCGGTTTTGTTCCAGG
The DNA here is from genome assembly GCA_024403485.1 of Lachnospiraceae bacterium. Classification (GTDB taxonomy): domain Bacteria; phylum Bacillota; class Clostridia; order Lachnospirales; family Lachnospiraceae; genus UBA1258. The sequence goes on along the minus strand of JAKSRT010000010.1, from coordinate 28,889 downwards.
ACAGCGGGGCAGTAGGACGAATTCCGGTTCTTCTTCCTGTAAGCTGGGATAAAGAAAAGCCTGTATTCGGTGTGAACGGAAAGGTTCCGAGCCGAATGGAAATTGCCAGCAGCCGTCCGTATTACAGATATGAACCGCTTTTCACATCCGATTCGTTTGAGCTTGATGATGAAGCTGAAGCTGACAAACCGTCTTTGAAACTTCAATGGCAGTGGAATCATGTTCCGGATGATTCGAACTGGTATATAAAGCCGGAAGGCGGACTGGCTATCAAAACCGGAAAGATTGCATCAAATCTTACTTATGCCAAGAATACACTTACTCAGAGAATGATGTATCCTAAATGTGAGGCTGAGGTCACTGTTGACGGAACCGGACTTAACGAAGGCGATGTTGCAGGTCTCTGCGCACTCCAGGGAACATATGGATTTTTGGCTGTAACCAAACATGCGGGAAATTATTTTCTTATAAAAGTTGTAAGAGACAATTCCAATGCACCGGCTAAGATAGGTGCAAGCGGAGATTTTCTGCCGGGCGAAGTTGTCGATAAGATTCGTTTGAGCGGACCGAAAGTTACGCTTTGCCTAAAGCCTAATTTTGAAAATATGCAGGATAAGCTCGATTTCTTCTATTTGAAAGAAGACGGTAAGTGGGCAAAGGTTGGAAATGCGATTAAACTGTACTTCAGACTTGATCATTTTACAGGATGCAGATTCGGACTTTTTGTCTACTCAACCAGAAAAACCGGCGGTGAAGCGGTATTTACGGATTTTAAATACAGATATGAATAATACAAAAGAGTTTCGCAATAGTTGCGAAACTCTTTTATGTTACGACAAGGAGCCGAGCGTATGAATATGCTTGAATAAATTCATACATTAAAACGGAAATTTTTTATTTTGCACTGCGTTTTACGGTATACCGATTGTTTTTTGAGCGGTATTCGCTGGGGGAACATCCTTTTTGCTGCTTAAATAAACGATTGAAGGTAGAAATGCTTGAAAAGCCTGCCTGCATCGCAACATCCGTAATGGAAAAATCAGGAATTGCCAGTAATTCTTCAGCCGCCTTGATTCTTCGGTAGCAAAGGTAGTCGCAGAAGGTGTAATCCGTGTACTGTTTAAACAGTCTTGAAAAATGAAATTTGCTGAAACCGGCCTGGAAGGCAACACTTTCAAGCGAAATGTCTTCCATATAATGTGAATCGATATATTCAAGCGTCTGATTAAACTTTTGAACATATTCTTTCTGTTTATAAGGGCGAACGGCAGGGAAAAGTTCGTCAGTGTTGACTTTGTTTTCACCGATTTTTATAAATAATTCCAATAATTTTGCCTGTATAATCAACTCGGCAAATTCACTGTTTTGAAAATATTCATTGCGAATCTGAACAAGAATTTCGTAAATATCTTCGTAGATATGGGAATAGTTTTCTTTTGTTATTAATAAGGGTCTGGCAAGCAGGGCCTGAATCCCGGCAAAACCTTTTAATCGGCTTATGAGGGAAATGTTCATCAGGAAAACAAAACGCTTTCCTTCCGGAGGAGCCTTTAACTCATGAAGTTCTCCGGGAGGAATAATGATGATATTGCCCGGCTCTACATGGTAAAGCACGTTGCCTGCGGCTACATCGTAATAATTTTCTACGGGAACGATTATTTCGACAGCGGAATGCCAATGGGCTGAATAAGAAACAGGCAGATCATTGAGCCAGATACGATGAAGGCTGCTGTCATGAAACTGTACAACCTCCTGAGTATCCTGCATATTCCTGAAACCGAGATAATCTGAGTTTACATGGTTGTACTGCTGTATATTTTCATTGTTTGTATTATTTGCCATTTATAATCCTCGCATAGCAATTATATATGTACATATTGCCATCCGTTTTGTTCGATTTTTGTTCATTTTACCACATATTTGGGCAAAAATGCAAAAAAAAGAATAAAAAATGATAAATCAAATCGCAAATATTGCTCGATTTATAGCACTATTTAGTTAGTGCAGTTTATAGATTCTTAATAAACTATTATTTGTAAAAAGAAGACTTAAGTAAAACTATGTCTTCGCCCAGGTTTTTGGAGGAAACTTATGAACGAGAACTTAAAAAAAGTGCTTATCGTGTTAGGAGTCGTAGGAGCAGTTGTGCTTCTGTGCGTTCTTTTGTCATTAAGACAGGTTGACGACTTCCACGACAAGTATGCCAATGCTGATCTCAGCAAGGATGTTATCGGACTTGAACGTACCGGTACTTATGCAGGCTATCTTTCTGATTACAGCGATGCTAAAGAAGCCGATAAGGATGCAACTATTGATCTTTTTAAGTATACAAGCGAAGGAGAAGTTGAAGTTGTATCTGATTATAAAGATGAAGGTGTTGAAAAAGCACTTTACACATCTGAGACTTCAAAGGTTACCTGGAAGGTAAATGTGCCCGAAACAGGCTTTTACAATGTGTATATGGAATATCTTATTCCTCAGTCACGTGGCGTTGCAGCCGAAAGAACCGTATATATTAATGACGAACTTCCTTTTGACGGCGCCAAGAGCTGCGTATTTACACGTATGTATAAAGACGGCGGCCCTAAGAGGGTTGACAACCAGGGCAATGAAATCAGACCTACTCAGGTTGAAGAGTTTGGCTGGCAGGCTTCCTATTTCAAAGATGAAATGGGTTATTATACAGAGCCTTACAAGTTCTATTTTGAAAAGGGCGAAAACACCTTTGGCTTGGAAGGCGTTGATGAACCTATCGTAATTAAGAATCTTGAGGTGAAGGCTGTAAAGCAGAGCGTTGATTATGCACAGTACAGTGCAAATCGTCCGGCTGTTTCTGCTACTGAAGCAGGCCTTAACTATGTGCAGATTGTTCAGGGTGAAGAATCAACCGTTCGTTCGGAATCTTCACTTTATGCTAAATATGACAGATCATCACCTACCACTTCTCCCGGAAGCGTAACTCACACAGTGCTTAACTACTGTGGCGGCGATACCTGGAAACAGGCCGGACAGTGGATTGAATGGGAATTTGAAGTTCCTGAAGACGGTTACTACAATGTTACCGTAAAGGGACGTCAGAACTATCAGCGTGGTAGCGTATCAAGCCGTATCGTTTCGATTGACGGCGAGGTCCCCTTCCCAGAGATGGAAGAAATTTCATTCGCATACAACACTGATTGGGAAACAAAGACACTTTCCGATGATAACGGAACACCTTATGATATTTATCTTGAAAAAGGTAAGCACACCATCAGACTGGAAGCTACTCTCGGTGGTTTAGGTCAGATTCTTTCAGATCTTGAAAGTTCAACATTCAGACTCAACCAGATTTATAGAAAACTTCTTGTTCTTACAGGTGTTAACCCCGATAAGTACAGAGACTATAAGATTGATTCCGATTATCCTGAAATTATCGATGCAATGAGAATGGAAGAGATGCGTCTCTTCAAGATCGTTGATGATATGACAGCTTTCTCCGGTCAGAAATCAGATCAGATTGCAAGTGCACAGACTGTTGCACAGCAGCTTGAAAGATTTATCAAGAGACCTCAGAAGATTACTACAGAATTTGTTACCTTTAAAGATAATGTAACAGCGCTTGGTACATCTCAGTTACAGATGAGCGAAACAAAGCTTGATATTGACTACCTTGTTATTACCGGCTCACAGGCTAAATTTAAAAAGGATAAGTCAAACTTTGTAACCAAGGCTTGGCATGAAATAAAATCTTTCTTTGCTTCATTCTTTGTTGATTACAACGCAATCGGTAATGTATATGATGATGCCGATGACGATGAAGTTATTAAGGTATGGGTTCTTACCGGTCGTGACCAGGTTACAATCGTTAAATCCCTTATCGACGAAAGCTTTGTTCCTGAAACCGGAATCAAAGTAAACGTAGAAGTAATTGATCCTTCAGCACTGCTTAATGCGGTACTTGCAGGACGCGGACCTAACGTAGTTCTTTCCGTAGGTGCCGATCAACCTGTAAACTACGCTCTTAGAAATGCGGCCGAAGACTTAACTCAGTTTGAAGGCTGGGAAGAAGTATTCGCACACTATTCGGCAAGCTCATATGAACAGTACTGTCTTGATGATGTTGAAAACGGTGAAATCGTATATCGCCATATTTACGGTATGCCCGAAACACAGACCTTCAACGTAATGTTCTACAGAGAAGATATTTTGGAAGAACTCGAACTTGGAGTTCCAAATACTTGGAAAGAACTTATTGAAATGTTACCTACAATTCAGGGTAACAACTTATCGGTTGGTATTCCTACCGCAGCAGGTTCAAGTACAACAGGTGCTGCAACAACCGCAACAATGTCAAACATGCCTGACCTTTCGATGTACTTCTCACTCCTCTATCAGTACGGCGGAGATATGTACAATGAATTAGGTACTCATACAACAGTTGATACCGAAGCCGGTATTGCAGCATTTGACGATTATGTAAGATACTTTAACGATTACGGTCTTCCTACAATTTACGACTCGGTAAGCCGTTTCCGTTCAGGTGAAATGCCGCTTATTATCGGACCTTACTCAATGTACAATACATTGGTTGTATCAGCTCCCGAAATCAGAGGTCTTTGGGACTTTACATTAATCCCGGGAACAGAAAAAGAAGACGGAACTATCGACCGTTCAGACTTTATTACCGGTAGCGCATCGATGATGATTGCTTCCGACAGCGAAAGCATTAAAGCAAAGTCATGGGAATTCATGAAGTGGTGGTCAAGACCCGAAGTTCAGATCCAGTTCGGTAGAGAAATCGAAGCACTTCTTGGTTCATCAGCTCGTTATGCAACCGCAAACAGAGATGCATTCTCCAGTCTTCCCTGGAGCACATCCGAAATTGCTATTCTTAACGAACAGTGGGACAACACAGTAGGTATTAGAGAAGTTCCCGGTGGATACTATACCGGACGTCATATATCAAATGCTATTCGTAAAGTTTTGAATGATAAAGACGATACTCGTGAAACGATTATCGACTATTCGATTAAGATTGACGAAGAAATTAAGAAAAAACGAACCGAATTCGGTATGGACACTGATTAAGCGATGGGAGAGCACTGATGAAAGAATTTTTTAGCAAGTATTATACCCTGCGAAAACATAATCTGACAGTTGCTTGGAAAAAGGCAAAGCGTAGCAAGATGTGCTACCTTTTCCTTCTTCCCTATGCAGTACTGTTTACCATGTTTTTCGTATTCCCTGTTGTAGCTTCTATTTACTTTAGCTTTACATACTACAACATTTTGGAAAGTCCCAGATTTTTGGGAGTCACAAACTACATTAACTTAATCTTACAGGATGATATTTTCCTGATTGGTTTAAAGAATACGTTGGTAATAGCGATTCTAACCGGTCCTTTGGGTTATATTCTTTCATTCCTGTTTGCATGGCTGATTAACGAACTTCCTCGTTGGATCAGATCTGTAGCGGTTATCATTTTCTACGCGCCTTCAATCGCAGGTAACTGTTACATTATCTTCTCTATTTTCTTCAGAGGAGATGCTTACGGACATGTAAATGCATTCCTGATGAATGTCGGAATTATTGATACTCCTATCCTTTGGCTTATCAATCCCCAGTACATGCTTCCTATTTGTATGATTGTTATCCTTTGGATGTCACTCGGTACAGGATTCCTTTCATTCGTAGCAGGTCTCCAGGGTATCGATGCTTCACAGTATGAAGCAGGTTACATGGATGGTATTAAAAACCGTTGGCAGGAACTTTGGTACATTACCCTTCCCAACATGAAGCCCATGCTTATGTTCGGTGCGGTTATGACAATTACATCTTCATTCGGTGTCTGCGACGTAACAATGGCCCTTTGCGGTTACCCCAGTACCGACTATGCAGCACGTACAATCGTTACCCACTTGTTTGACTACGGTTTCTCAAGATTTGAAATGGGTTATGCGTGTGCAATCGCAACAATCTTGTTCTTGTTAATGATTTTATGTAATAAAGCAATCCAGAGTCTGTTGAGGAGAGTAGGAACCTGATATGGGAAAGAAAAGAAAAGAAAAAGTAGAAAAGGCTTACAAGAAGCCGGTTATAAAGCGCAGAAAGCCCAACCGTTCCATCGCAGGAGACTTAACCCTTTATATCTTCCTCGTTTTGATGGCTTACATAATGGCTTTCCCGATTATCTTTACAGTTAGTAACTCGTTAAAGCCTTTGGATGAATTGTTTAAATTCCCTCCCAGAATTTTCGCAATGCATCCTACAATGGATAACTACGCTGACTTGTTTGTTAACATGGGTAAATCCACTGTTACATTTTCAAGATATTTATTTAACACAGTATTCATTACAGCAGTAGGTACATTCGGCCACCTTATTATTGCATCAATGGCAGCTTTTGTACTTGCTAAGTATGAATTCCCCGGCGGACCCACATTCTTTAAAATCGCTACAACAGCGCTGATGTTCACCGGTTATGTTACACAGATCCCTAACTACCTTATTCTTAATAAGTTAGGATGGATCGATACTTATTGGGCAATTATTATTCCTGCATTTGCTTCACCTATGGGACTATTCCTTATGAAGCAGTTCATGGAAGGTCTTCCCACAGCACTTATTGAAGCTGCGAAGATCGACGGTGCCAATGAATGGAAGGTATTTACCGGCATCGTAATGCCTAACGTAAAACCTGCATGGATGACACTTATCATTTTCTCCGTTCAGGGTCTTTGGAATAATAAGGCTTCAACCTACATTTATTCAGAAGAAAAGAAAACTCTTGTATATGCGCTCCAGCAGATTCAGGCCGGCGGTATTGCGAGAGCGGGACAGAGTGCAGCCGTTATGGTAGTTGTAATCATAGTTCCCATTGCAATCTTTGTATTCTCTGAAAGCCAGATTCTTGAAACAATGGCAAGCTCAGGTATTAAGGATTGATGAATTATTACGCACTTGACTAAATGTATTTGAATGCGAGGAAAGATATGAAAAAAACAATAAGAAGAGTTGGCGCTATTGTGCTGTCAGCATTTATTCTTACCTGCTCAACAGTAGATACAACTGCATCAGAGAAGAGAAGTTATTCATATAATTATGATTACTGGGGCGATGTTCAGGATTCTCCCGACCTCTATTCTGTATGTAAAGTTCTTACCTCTTCGGATTTTGGACTGGATAAGCCCTTAAGATCCCCTCAGGGACTTTACGTAAATGGTGAAAGCGTATTTATCTGTGATTCGGGTAATAACCGTATTATCGAACTTAAAAGAACCTCAAGAGAGTCGCTTGAACTTGTAAAAATAATTGACTCCGTAAAAGGTGATATTGATAAAAAGGAATTTTCGGGACCTACCGATATTGCGATTTCAGAAGACGGAAATATCTTTATTGCCGATAAGGGAAATGCAAGAATTCTTAAAGTAGACAGTGATTATAATTTTATCAGCCAGTATTTAAAACCTGTTGATAACACACTTGATCCTTCAATTCCTTTTGCACCCAATAAAATAGTTGTAGATACGGCAGAACGTGTTTACTGTATCGCAACCGGTATTAATAAGGGTCTTATCAAATACGAAACAGACGGAAGCTTTTCCGGTTTCGTAGGTGCTACTCCTGCAAGCTTTGACTTTACTACATATATTTGGAAGAAGTTCGCTACCCAGGAACAGCTTGCTAAAATGGTTGCGTTCGTTCCTACTGAATACGATAACATTTATATGGATTACGAAGGCTTTATATATGCCTGCACAGGTAGCGTATCAATTGATGACCTTAAAGCCGGCAAGGCAGACGCTGTTAGAAAGCTGAACCTTCTCGGTAACGATATCCTTGTAGAAAACGGTGTTTATTATAAGGATGCTTTCCCTGTATACGGTGACTTATACATGGGAGACGGCGGCGGATATAAGGGCGCTTCTTATTTCTCCGATGTAACATGTTTTGATAATGATATTTATGTCTGCTTGGATAAAAACCGCGGACGTTTGTTCAGTTATGACGATCAGGGCAACATGGTATTCTGTTGTGGTGGTAACGGTAATATGGACGGTTACTTCAGAAAGCCCGTAGGCATTGATCACATGGGATACGATTTGTTCGTATTGGATGAACTTGATTGCTCAATAACAATTTTCACTCAGACAGATTTCGGTGCTCTTGTATTCAAAGCAATGGATTTGTTCGATGAAGGCGAATATGAAGCTTCTCAGGCTGCATGGGAAGATATCATTAAAGATAACGGAAACTATGATCTTGCCTATATCGGCATCGGTCGAGCTCATTTAAGACAAAAAGATTACAAGACAGCTATGGAATACTTCGAATTGAAGTACGACGATGAAAACTACTCAAAGGCATACAGACAGTATCGAAAGATTTGGGTAGAAGAAAATATTGTTGCCATAGTAATAGTCCTTCTTTTGCTATTCCTTGTACCTATGGGAATTGGAAGATATAAGTCTATTAAACGTGAGTTTGATACTGCAGATATATTTAAAGTACAAAAATAAAACGGAGAAAAACAATGTTTACATCTTTAATCAGCAAAGAAAATTGGCAGCGATATATTAAGAGTTTGAAATTCGCTTTATATTGTTTAACTCATCCTCTTGATGGTTTCTGGGATCTTACCCATGAAAGAAGAGGAACCTATGCTGCAGCAAACACAATTTTATTCCTTACGATTGTAATAAGAATAATGAAGCTTCGTTTTACAAGCTTCCTGTTCATTCAGGTATATTGGGAAGAACTCAATATTATTACTTATGTGGCCAGTATTATATTACCGTTGTTCCTGTTTGTTATAGGAAACTGGGCGCTTACCACACTGTTTGATGGTAAAGGACGTCTCGGTCAGGTTTATATAGCCACATGCTATGCACTTACTCCGTATCCCTTGGTTCAGTTACCTCTAATGATTTTTAGTAACTTCGTTACTGTAGATGAAGCTGAATTCTATGCGGTAATCAGTCTTATTTCCATGGTTTGGATAGCATTTATCGGAATTCTTGGAATGAGTCAGGTTCATGAGTATTCATTTGCAAAGAATATTCTTTTCCTTGTTGCTACTGCATTCGCAATGTTGGTAATGATATTCTTGCTGTTACTCTTCTTTAGTATGATTTCTCAGGGCGTTGCTTACTTCATTTCCCTGGGTAAGGAACTATTGTATAGATTGTAAGTAAAAATAAACAGTAAATGGGAGTAGTTATGAGTAAATTAAATCCTATTAGTGAGGAAAGAAAAAGGGAGATAAAGAATTCGATTATCAAAGAACTTAAAGGTTTGATTTTTCCTACCATTATTCTTGCGTTAATCGGAGTCGGAATCGGATTCGTTGTTAACTTTGAATCAAAAGAACTTCCTCCGGAAATTATTGAAGTAAATGCTTATACCGGTGACGGTAACGAAGTAGTTATTGAAAATGATGCACTTAAGTTTGTAATGGATGCGACTACTACAAACTTCGATCTTACCGTTAAGAGTTCGGGCAAGGTTTGGCATTCGGTTCCTGAAGGCGGTGGTGAAGATACACTTGCTGTCAATGAAGAAAAGAATAAGCTTCAGTCTTCATTCCTGTTGACTTATGCCAATCAGGCAGGTCTTGACATTATTCTTGATTCTTACTCATTCAGTGCTATTAACGGAATTTATGATATTGAAGCAGGTGAAGATTTTGTTACGGTTCATTATTCACTTGGTAAGGTATCAAAGGAATTTGTTTTCCCTCCGGCAATGCGTGAGGCAAGATTTAACGAATTAACAGCTCAGATGCCTATTCAGGATTCTGAAAACGTTAAGCAGTTTTATAAGAAATATGATAAGAAAGCGTTAGATAAGGAAAAAGAAGAGAAAAGAGAACAGCTACTTAAAGACATTCCTTTACTGGAGACAGAAACACTTTATGTTCTTCGTGATAAGAACATGAAGGATGGTGCTAAAAAAACTCTTCAGAAGCAGTTCGCTGCTGTTGGATATACCTACGAAGAATTCCTTGAAGACAAAGAGCTTGATCAGGGGGAAGCAACAAACAGTAATCCTGTTTTCAACTGTGATGTAACTTATAGACTTGATGGTGATGACCTTGTGGTTGAAGTTCCGTTTTCATCATTTGAAGGAAAGAGTGACTATGCAATTTATACTTTGAATATTCTTCCTTACTTTGGTGCAGGCGGAAAAGAAGATAAGGGCTCAATGCTGGTACCGGAAGGTGGCGGATCACTTATCAGATTTAATAACGGACGTACCGCACAGAGCAATTATTATTCAAACCTTTACGGTTGGGATATGGCAATCGAAAGAGATGCTCTTGTTCATGATACTTTAGCAAGTATGAACGTATACGGAATTTCTCATGAGAACGATTCCTTTATCTGTATTATGGAAGAAGGCTCCGCATATGCTTCTGTCAAAGCTGATGTCAGCGGAAAGACTAACAGTTATAACTATGTTTCAGCTGAATATTTAATCAGTCCCCGTGAAAAATATGATCTGGGTACTCAGACCAATACAGATATGTATGTATACCTTGACCAGATTCCGGAGGACGAATCGATTGTCGCAAGATACAGTTTTGTAGATTCCGGAAGCTATGTTGATATGGCTGTTGATTACAGAAATTACTTAATCAACAAATATCCCGGATATTTCACAAAGAACACGGACTCCAGCACACCTGTAGAGGTTGAAGTTGTCGGCGCGGTTGATAAGGTTAAGCAGATTGTAGGTGTTCCTGTTTCAAGACCTCTGCCCCTTACAACCTATGAAGAAGCTGCAGAGCTTATGCAGGAATTAACCGATGCCGGAATCAACAACCTTTACTTTAAGTACACAGGTTGGTGTAACGGTGGTGTTAAGCAGAAGTATTTGGATAATGCACGTTTGATTTCCTCTCTCGGTAGTAAAAAGGATATGCTTGCATTATCAAAGAAGGCTAATGATCTTGGAATCAACCTTTATTTGGATGGAATTACAATGTATGAATATAACAGTAACCTGTTTAACGGTTTCTTCTCATATTCAGACGCTGCTAAGTTCCTTTCCAAGAAGAGAGCAGAACTTCATATTTACAGTGATGTAACATATGCAAAACGTGACGGTACAGATCCTTACTTCCTGCTTCACGGTGATACTGTTCTTGAAATGGCTGATACATTAATAGATGCCGGTAATAAATACGGAACAGGAGTATCGTTCCACGATATTGGTAGAGATCTTGCTTCCGACTTTTGGCGTAAAGATTATACCTCAAGAGAAGAGGCAAAAAATAACCAGGTTGCAATGCTTAAAGAAACTAAAGACAGCAATCTTTCTATAATGATTAATGAAGGTAATGCGTATGCAGTACCTTATGCAGACTTTATAAGTAATATGGACCTTAGAGGAAGTGAGTATACAATTCTTGATGAGTGTATTCCGTTCTATCAGATAGCTCTTCACGGATATAAGAACTATTCGGGACTTCCCATTAATGTCAGCGGTAATTCTGATGATGCAGTATTATATGCAGCAGAATACGGCGCAGGACTTTCTTTCTCAATAATGAAAGAATCTCCCTTCACTCTTCAGAAAACTCTTTATACAGAGTATTATGCATCTGACTATTCCGCATGGGGTGGAAAGATTAAAGAGATTTATGACAGATACAACAGCGAACTTGGTCACACATTTAATCAGGTAATCGTTAATCACGAAAATCTCAATGAAAATGTTTCTGTTACCGAGTACGAAGACGGCACTAAGGTATACGTAAATTACGGATTCATTGATACAACCGTTGATGGTGTTACAGTTACCGCCAGAGACTATAAGGTTGTTAAATAGTATAGAAAGAATCGAAAGGTTAGTTGAAAATGAAGAAACAAAAAAACAAATTAGCGGGTCTTCAAAAGCGTAAAGCAATTGCCGGTTACATATTTATTCTTCCTTTCATATTAGGTTTTCTTCTGTTTATGGTGAAGCCTATGTTTGAATCTTTCTACATGAGTTTTTGTAATGTAGAATTGAACCCCGGTAGAGTAGATAAGTCTTGGATCGGACTTGAAAATTTCCGTCTGGCATTCAGAATTGACCCTGACTACACCAGATTTTTGACCGAAGAACTTTCACAGATGGTACTTTATTCACTTGGTATCATGGTATTCAGTTTCTTCGTAGCATTAATACTTAATCAAGAGTTTAAAGGACGTGGTCTTGTACGTGCCGTATTCTTTCTTCCTGTTATTCTTTCTTCCGGTGTTATCCTCGGAATAGAAGAGAATAACTATCTGATGGCACAGCTGGCAAGCACCGTTGAAATGGCTGCAGAAAACGTAAGTGTTACTGACGCGATTCAGACAATATTAAGAACGGCCGGTGTAGGTACCAGAGCTTTTGAATGGGTATTTGAAATTATTGATAACATTTACGATGTTGCGGTTGCTTCCGGTATTCAGATTATTATTTTCTTATCCGGCCTTCAGACAATTTCGAAGAGCATGTATGAAGCTGCGGATATTGAAGGTTGTACAAAGTGGGAAAGTCTTTGGAAGATTACATTCCCTATGATCAGTTCAATGTTCCTTGTTAACTGGGTTTACACAATTGTCGACTTCTCAATGAGATCCGATAACCAGGTTATGGGTAAGATTGATACCGTAATGCTTAACCAGTTGGATTACGGTCCTGCCTGTGCGATGGCATGGACATACTTCGGACTAATTACATTGTTTATTGCAATAACATCATTCTTTATTTCCAAGGGGGTATATTACTATGACTAAAGTAAAAGAAAAAAAGTATAGTACCTATTGGGATAGAAACAGAAAGTCCGGCGGATACTTATTTAAGAGAGACGTAATGAACGTTCTTTGGGCTATAGCACGATTTGTATTGCTTTTTGGTATGTGCTTCCTGATTTTACAGCCCATTTTAAACAAGGTTTCGGTAAGTTTCATGGAAGAGTCTGACTTATACGATCCTATTGTTGTATCGATTCCTCTTCACTTTACCGGACAGAATTATCAGACTGCCGCAAAGATCATGAGCTATAAAGAAGGCTTAAAGAACTCAACCATAATTGCTGTTACGATTGCTATGCTTCAGACAGCTATGTGTACCATTGTTGGATATGGCTTTGCAAGATTTAAGTTCCCCTTAAAGAAGTTTTGGTTTGGCTGTGTTTTTGCAATGATTATCATTCCTCCTCAGGCATTTTCAAGTTCATTGTATCTTCACTTTGCAAACTGGGATTTCCTGGGACTTGTTAAGGCAATCAAGGGTGAAACAATCAACTTAAGAGGTTCGGTTCTTCCTTACTACCTCATGAGTGCTACCTGTATGGGTCTTAAGAACGGATTGTATATTTATCTTGTAAGACAGTTCTTCAGAAATATTCCCGTAGACCTTGAAGAAGCAGCATATGTTGATGGTTGCGGTATGTTAAAGACATTCGTAAGGATTATGCTTCCTGAAGCAAAGCCCATTATTACCTCCTGCTTCCTGTTCTCTTTGGTATGGCAGTGGACAGACGGTTTTTATTCAAAGCTTTTCCTTGGTAAGAAGGTTCTTGTCAGTACATCACTTTCAACCATCGTAGATTCACTCGGTGTATACATTGCCCGTGAACAGGGTGTTGCCAATGCACAGGTTAGTGTATCTACTCAGCTTTCAAACTGTATTCTTTCAACAGGTACATTAATGATTGTATTCCCTATTCTTGTGGTTTACTTATTTGCACAGAAGGCCTTTGTTGAAAGTATTTCAAGTACCGGTATTAAGATGTAATTAATAAATCTTAAGAATATTCATATGTTTACTTGTCAAATATTGCTTTCTTAAGAAATTATTTAGCAATATTTGGCAAGAATCATAAACAAAATATGTATAAAATGTTAACGTAAAGTAATTTATAGTTTTGAAATTCCCGGAAAGAGTTTTGAAACTGTAATTATAATTTTATTTAGTGACAAAATGTCACCGACATCCAAAAGGAGGATAAATTTATTATGAGAAGACCTATGGCTAAAAAGGTTCTCGCTGCTTCTATGGCTGCTGCAATGACTTTTGCTCTTACAGCTTGTGGCGAAACCGCAACACCTGTTGCTTCTACCGACGTTGCTCCCGAAGCATCTGTTGAAGCATCTACTGATGACGCTGCTCCTGAAGCTTCTGTAGAAGAAGAAGTTAGCAAGTACACAGTAATTACTGATCCTGCTACCGGCGAAGCTTATGACCTTGGTGGTATCACAGTAACAATCCGTGACTGGTTCACAGCTGATAACTTTGAAAATCCTGCAGAACCTAAGACAGACTACGAAGAAGCTGTTAACGATTATCGTGAATGGGTTCAGGAAACTTATAACTTCAAGATTCACACCGTAACAATGGGTGACTGGGGAACAGTTAACCAGGATTTCGTAGATTACGTTTCTGCAGGCGGAGATGATGAAACATACGTATTCACCACACACTCAGGTGGCGGTACAATTCTTTCTGCTATGAAGAGCGGTCTTGCTTATGACCTTGCTACAATTGATTGTCTTGATTTCTCTGACAAGATGTTCACAGATAACAACTGTCATGCATTATATACATTCGGTTCAAGCATTTATGCTATGCATACAGGTCCTGCTGAACCTCGTACAGGTGTATACTTCAACAAGAAGCTTCTTTCTGAAGCTGGTATTGATCCTGAATCAATCTATGATATGCAGGCAAATGATACTTGGACATGGGAAGAGTTTGAAAAGATGCTCGCTCAGACAACAAGAGACCTTGACAACGATGGTACCATCGATATCTGGGGTCTTGCAGTTAACGAAGGTGTTGCAACATCTGCAGCTGTATTTTCAAACGGCGGTAGCTATGTAACTAGAGATGCTGAAGGTAAGTTCGTTTACAACTTCGAATCAGCTGAAACTCTTGAAGCACTTGAATGGATTCTTGGTGTATTCCAGAAGTATGACTGGAATGGTCCCGCTGATGAAGAAGGAAATGCAGCATCATGGGATTACTATCAGGGACAGTTCAAGAGTGGCGGCGCTGCATTCTTAGTAGATCAGCAGTACTGCGCAGCTCCCGGTAACTTATTCGCTGATATGGAAACAGAAGACGGACTTGGTTTCGTTATGTTCCCTAAGGGACCTAAGGGTTCTCTTATCCAGACAGCTCAGGACAACATGTACCTTATTCCTGCTTGCTACGATGCTGATAAGGCTTGGAAGGCTGCTTTCGCTTACAGCATGTGGAATGCATATGTTCCCGGTTACGAAGATTACAATCCTTTCATTAATACAACTCGTACAGGTAACTTCGATACAAGAGCTTGTGAAGAAACCGTACCGTTAATGGGTGCTAACTCAACTGTTGAATTACAGGCAATTATTCCTAACAGTGGTGAATTCATGGATGCTCCTTTCTTATGGGCAATTGGTCCTGATACCACATCTACTATCTCTGAAATCATTGATGGTATGAGAGATATCGCTAAGCAGTACATTGATGAAGCTAACCAGTAAGATGGTTTTTTGACTCAGGTCTGATTAACTAAATAATTAAAGGGACAATGTTTTCCGGGCATTGTCCCTTTTTTTATGTAATAGTCCCATTTCTTTTTGCTTACTAACAAATAATGCTAATAAGTAAAGCAAAGGTTAATAGGTATTTTGTGTCCGTTTAGTCTACTATTATCTTGAATAATTGAGTTTTTCTGCTGCTGAAGAATAAATAGCAGTTATGATTTATTGCTCCTTTGAGCTGTTGAAACGTGAGGATATATGAGACGTATTAAATTATTTACTCCACTGATTATATCAATATTACTGCTTTTTAGTGGTTGTACAAAAACCGAGACTGTTCCCAATGTGGTTGTTGATTCCGAAGATAATACAATTTCCTACAGCCTTGTTTCTGCATCTATTGAAGATGTGGTTCTTACACAGAGAGTTGACTGTACTTCTGTTCAGACTAAGGATCAGGAAGTATCTTTTTCGGTAACAGGTAAATATGTAGACAAAGTGTATGTCAGAGAAGGTGAAACCGTAAAAAAAGGGGACTTACTTTGTGAGCTTTCATCAGCATCTCTAGAGGAAGAAATTGAGGATTTAACATACAAGATTAAAAGGAATGAGCTCCGCTTAAGTTACCTTGATATGGATCAGTCTTTGGAACTACAGGATTTGTTCCTTATCGGCATCTTCGGTGAGGAAGAGACACAGGCAGTAAGAGACCGATATGCAAGACAGCGTACACTAATAAATGATGATCTGGAATTTGACCGTGAAGAGCTTGCGGCCAAGCAGGCAGAACTTAGAAACAGTCGCCTTTATGCAACAATGGATGGAACGGTTTATAAGCTTGATAAGAAGCTTCGCGGGTCAACATCCAAAGAGGGCAAGGTTATTATGACCATCATTGATATGAGTGAAATTCTTTTTGTGGTAAAGGATACCGAGTACAAAGATCTTTTTCACGAGGGCGACATGGTTGATATGACAGTCAGCTATTCGGCCGCAGCCGGCGACTACATTGTTACTCCTTATCAGATGGATACATGGGAAGACACAATGGTATTTAGTGTATATACCGGTCCTGATAATAAAACTGTTGAAGTTGGAACATACGGAACATTGTATCCGGTTGTTGATACCAGAAAAAATGTTTTGTCACTTCCCAAAGAAGTGGTGCATGAAGCCGGAGATAAGGCCTTTGTTTATACATTGTCTGAGGACAATATTCGAGAAATAAGATATGTCGAAATCGGACTGTTCGGTGATGAAAGAGTAGAAATTCTGAGTGGTTTGGAAGAAGGGGAAAAGGTAGTTAAGAAGTAATGAAAAAACGAGTATATACTATGATTTCTTTGATTCTTGCCGCTTCTCTTCTCGGCGGATGTGAGACCAAAGAAAATGCAGATGAACAGCAGATTGAGCTTATCGATCCGGTAGGTGTCAGCGCGGATTACGTGTTGGCCGAATATAGGGATTTGGTAGCTTATAAAGTATTACCCGGCAAGGTAGTACCAAAGACTACAGAGGTTTCTTTTTCAACGGATCAGAGATTTGAAAAATACGGAGCCCTTCCCGGAACCGAAGTCAGTGAAGAAACACCGGTAATGTATGCTTCAACAAAGCAGATTGATGAGCAGATAAAGCTGAAAAAAGAAGAAATGGATTTGGCTCTTGAAGATTATAGTTATTTCCTAAAGGAGACAAAGGAAAAAATTGCTATAGCAAAGTCTGATATGGAACGCTATGAGGATATCTGCCATAACTTTGAAGTGATGACCGAGGATGAGCAGAAGGCTTACGGTGGTCTTGGTTATGAAAAAGAATACGATATTTACAAAGGAAAATGTCAAAGTGCCATCGTACGTTATGAGAAACTTACCCAGGACATGAAAGAAAAATCGGAATTGTATGATCTCGATTCGGATTATAACAGACAAAAACTTGCGAGACTAAATACAAAAAGGAACAATGTACTGGCTCTCGCAGGAACATCCGGGACGGTTGTAGCAATCAACTTCTATGACAGTGATACATATATTGAACGCAATGTACCGGTTGCTGCAATCGGTGATTTCAATCAGCTTGAAGTAAAAACAGATTGGATTTACAAAAGCGAGGTAAAGAGAGCTGATGACGCATATGCCCTTGTAAACGGGGTTCGTTATGAAATTCAATACAAGGACTTAAATTTGGAGGAAGAAGAAAACGCATCAAATCAAGAACAGAAATATTCCACCTTTATTCTGGACGATCCTCAAAAAACTGTTAAAGCCGGTGACTTTGCAGCAATTGTGATTGTTTCAAATCGAAAAGAAAATGTCTTATGTGTGCCTAAAAGCTCGGTCAGCACAGATCAGGATGGAGCTTTTGTATATACATATGACGGTGAAAATACATATAGAACTCCGATAAAAACAGGACTGTCCAGCGGACTGTATACCGAAGTGGTATCAGGTCTTGAAGCGGGAGATAAGATTATCTGTGAGTTGAAGAACGACAAGAACGGAACAAAAACAGATACTGTTAAGAAGGGATTGATTGGAGCAACCTTCAAGGAAAACGGATATCTTTTTTACTCAAAAACCGACTGGATTACAAACCCGGTAGAATACGGAACAACATATATTGATGAAATAATAGTAAAAAAATACGAAAGAGTTGAGCAGGGACAGGTTATTGCAAGAGTACATGTTGCGCAGGATTCGATAAATCTTCGTCGTACTCAGAGAACTTTGCTGAGAGCTACCGAAGACCTTAATGAAATGCTCAAGGATAATAAGGGAAAAGAAGAAACCAGAGCTATTAAGAATCAGCGCGATTATATAGACAGACTTAACGAAAAAATCAGTAAAATGCAGAGAGATGCAGCGCTTGTTGAACTCAAAGCTCCTTATAACGGCATTATTACGGCTGTGTATAATTATGAAGAGGGCGACATTCTTTTTAAAGAAGCAAAGGTAGTTCAGATTTCAGCAGAAGAAAACTGTTTCGTGGCCGTAGAAGATAAAAACGGACAGCTTACCTGCGGAAACACTGCGAATATCAAATATGAAGCAGGCGGCCAGAAGTTGGAAGCAGTCGGAACGGTTGTCACGGTTGCACCCTGTGCATTAACGACAGGAATTACTACGGGTTATGCACTTATTCAGGTATCGACCGAAGATTTGGAAAAAATGTCAGCTTCGAATCAGGGAAATGACGGCTGGTGGATGAGAAGTCATTTTGCGGTGACTGTTGATACCAGATCTATGGACAATGTTGTGCTGGTTCCAAAGGGAGCGGTATACATGGAAAACGGAATAACCTATGTTACGGTTCTTGATGAGAATAATAACCCTGTATATAAGAGCTTCGTTGCCGGGGGTTCCGACAGCACATATTATTGGGTAGCAGAAGGGCTTAGTGAAGGAACAAAGATATGTTTAGAATAATGTTACAAAAAATGTGGCATAAAAAGTGGATGAATGTTTGCCTTCTCCTGGGTTGTATTCTTTTGACTGCTACAGTAGTAAGTTTTCCCATTTATCGTTCTGCCGCATATGACAGAATGTTAAATGACGAATTTGAAAATTACACAATTTCTCAAGGTAAGTGGGCTGCACTTGTTTACGGAAACGTTTCGGTTAAAAAAGAAACAGGCGGCGGCACCATTAAGAAAATGGATGATTTCCCGAAGTATTTTTACGATACTATGGGCGTTAAAGAAAAAGAGACCTTTTTTCTGATAAATCTTACCTCACTTAAAATAAGTTCGGAAACAAAGAGAAAAGACGGACAGGGACTGACGGCACGTCTTGGTGCAATCAACAATATGCCTGAACATGCTACAATTCTTTCCGGTGAAATGTATTCCGATACAGGTGTTACCGAAGACGGGGCAATAGAATGTGTTGTAAGCCAGTCCTGTCTTATAAATCTCGGTGTTCTTGTAGGTGAATATTTTACTTATGATGATCTCAGATATAAGAACGGAGAGCTTATCAGAATGTATGTTACCGGCGTATTTGATGCTGCCGATAACTCGGGGTACTTCTGGCAAACAAAACCGGAAGCACTTAATGATATGCTGCTTTGTAATCCGGATGTTTTCAGAGAGCGTTTTACAGGCGATAACGCCAGCAAATTTTCACTGGTAAGCAGTGTCAGTGTTCTTTTTGACTATCAGGATCTAAAGGCATCGGATGTGGAACGGATTTCAAAACTGACTGATTACCTGTATAAAGAAAGCTCATACAGGTCGGTTCTTAAAGAGCCTGCATATCTTGATGTATTTGCAAGCTATAATATAAGAGTATCAAGAATTTCCACAACATTGCTTATTTTACAGATTCCGATTCTTGCAATGCTGGCAACCTTCCTCTTTATGATATCGAGTCAGATGTATGAGATGGAGAAGAACGAAATATCGGTTATTAAGAGCCGAGGAAGTTCTAAAGGCCAGATTATTCTGCTTTATTTATATCAGGGATTGTTTATAACAATTACAGGTGGAATACTTGGATTGCCTCTTGGAGCGCTGTTTGCAAAAATGCTTGGCTCTACAAGAAACTTCTTAGAATTTGACTTATCGGAAACGCTGAATGTGGCATATACAAAAGAATCATTTATATATCTTTGTGCGGCAGTTTTTGTTTGCTTATTGAGCATTGTTGTACCTTCGATTAAACACAGTAAGGTTTCGATTGTAAAGCTTAAGCAGTCGAAGGCGGCTAAAAGAAAAGCCTGGTGGGAGAAGCTGTTCCTGGATATAATACTTCTCGGCGTTTCGATATACGGATATTACAGCTTCAATAAAAACGGTGGCAATCTTTCCAATACTGTTTTGGAAGGAGAAAGTCTCGATCCGCTTTTATACATAAGCTCTTCGGTATTTATTCTTGGTGCAGGTCTTTTCTTCCTGCGTATTCAGCCTTACATCGTAAGGTTGATATATTTAATCGGGAAAAACCACTGGGGACCGGCCAGCCATGTTTCTTTCATGGAAAACATAAAGAACGGAAGAAAGCAGCAGCTTATTATGCTGTTTCTGATTATGACAATTTCTCTTGGTATGTATCATGCAACCGTTGCACGTACAATTCTTGAGAATGCAATAGACAATACGGAATATCTTGCCGGAACCGATGTGATTATCAAGGAAAACTGGGTTGAACTGGCTGATAGATACGGAGTTTCAACCGGTGACTATGTGGTTCCGAATTATTCGAAATATAATTCAATGGAAGCTGCTCAAATGCACACAAAAGTAATATTTGATGATAAAGCTTCCATAAAACAATCCGGAAATGAAATGTTGTTTGTTACCGTTATGGGAATAAATACCAAGGAATTCGGTACCCAGACAATGGTAGACAGGTCGCTTCTTGATAAAAACTATTATGAGTTTTTAAATGATCTTGCCGTAGTTGAGGACGGAGTTCTTTTGTCAAAAAATTTCCAGACGATATACGGTTACAAAGAGGGTGATTCCATTACCTTCTACAACAACAAGAAAAAATATGCTATAGGAACGGTTATCGGATTTGTGGATTATTTCCCCGGATATTCAGCAACGGAAAACGGACTGAATGCGGATGGAACCGCTTATACAAAAGATAATTTCCTGATAGTTTCACATTATGATTATCTTGTAAGCAAATGGGGAACCACTCCTTACGAAGTGTGGATAAAGCTTGTTGAAGATGCCAAGGAGATTGATGTTTATAACTGGATTGTTGATAACAATGTTGAAGTCAGCAAGTACGTTAATAAAATCAGTAAAATGGAGTCCACATTATCGGATCCTTTGCTTCAGGGTACCAACGGTGTCCTTACAATGGGATTTGTTGTTACCATAGTATTATGTGCTGTCGGATACCTGATTTACTGGGTTATGTCCATAAGAGAACGAGAATTGATTTTCGGTGTACTCAGAGCAACGGGTTTACATAAATCAGAGATCATGACGATGCTTATAAATGAGCAGATATTCTGCGGTCTGTTTTCTGTACTGGCAGGAATAGGAATAGGTAAACTTACTTCAACATTATTTGTTCCGATTCTCCAGCAGGCTTATGCATCACAGGATCAGGCGCTTCCCATGAAATTAATCATGGTGGCTTCGGACATGTACAGACTGTATGCTGTAATAGGGCTGGTAATGCTTTTGGCTCTCGGCGTATTGGCAGCAATTCTTTCTCGAATGAATGTTACCAAGGCTCTTAAACTTGGTGAAGAATAGCACTTTGACGGTTAGTTGAGGAATATAATGAGTGATTTTGTAATTAAGGCTCAGGGCGTTACGAGAGTATTCCCTGTGCCGGGTGGCGAGTTCACCGCTTTAAAAGGAATAGATGCTGAAGTTTCAAAGGGAACCTTTGCCATTTTGAAGGGACGTTCCGGTTCCGGTAAAACAACACTGATGAACATTATCGGTACATTGGATGACCCTACAAACGGTGAAGTTTTCATTAACGGAACGGCCATAAAAGGTCTTAATGAGAAGCAGCGTGAAAATTTAAGAAGAAAAGAACTTGGTTTTGTTTTTCAGTCGGTTTCTCTGATACCTTCATTGAATGCATTTCAAAATGTGGAATTTTCCATGAGAATGGCAGGTATTAAACCGTCAAAAGAACGCGACAAACGAGTTGAAGAATGCTTAAGACTTGTTGGACTTCACAATCGTATGAATCATATGCCGGCGGAAATGTCGGGTGGTGAGCAGCAGAGAGTTGCCATAGCCAGATCGATTGCTCACAGTCCGAAGCTGATTCTGGCCGACGAACCTACTGCGGAGCTTGATTCACAGATGGCTGCAAGAGTTACGGAACTCTTTAAGGAAATGACCAGAAAAGAAGGCATTACGGTTCTTATGACTACCCATGATGTGGGATTGATGGGAGCTGCAGATGAGATTATAGAACTTGAAAACGGGGTGAGAATATATGGCTGATGATATGATTAAGGCTGACGGCCTCGTTAAAATTTATAAGACAAAAGAAACCGAAGTTTTGGCACTGCAGGGTCTGGACTTAAAGGTCGAAGAAGGGGAACTTACAGCTATTATCGGTAATTCCGGAAGCGGTAAATCAACATTCCTTAATATGATCGGCGGACTTGATAAGCCAAGTGCGGGCTCTCTATGGGTAGCAGGTAAAAACCTCTTTACCATGAGTGAGAAGGAACTGGTTAAATATAAAAGGGACACGGTTGGATTTGTTTGGCAGAATGACGGTCGTAATATGCTGCCGTTTTTGAGTGCACTTGAAAATGTAATGCTTCCGATGAATTTATCAAGCACAAAGCATAAGCATGATAAAGCGATGGAACTTCTTGAAATGGTAGGTATGGCACACAAAAAGCATAATCGTATGAATATGCTTTCCGGTGGTGAACAGCAGCGTATAGCCATTGCCATTGCGCTGGCCAACGATCCTAAACTTTTACTTGCCGATGAACCTACAGGTAGTGTAGACTTTAAAACAGCCGACTATATTTTTGATGTATTTACGGAGTTGAACAGAAATGGGCAGACAATTCTTATTGTTACCCATGATGTGGCACTTTCTAAAAAAGTTCGAAGAGTAGTAGCGATAAGAGACGGAAAAATCAGTTCCGAACGTGTATTAAAAGAGCAGTATTCTGATCGTCTTAAGGAAACAAATATCGATTGGAGAGAAGAAGATACTCAGGATGAATATGCGGTATTGGACCGCGCAAATCGTGTCCAGATTCCGGCAGAACTGATTGAGAGCCTTGGTCTATCCGATAATAAGGTTAAAATAACAACAAAAGATAACGAAATCATTATCACAAAACCTTAATAATATATTGAGAGGATACTATATATGTCAGTTATTACAGAAAACCCTTTGTTATCCGGTTTTTATCCGGACCCTTCAGCATGTGTTGTAAATGATGATATTTATATTGTAAATTCATCTTTTGCATATTTTCCCGGTCTTCCTGTCATGCACAGTAAGGACCTTGCTCACTGGGAGCAGATCGGTAATGTTATGGACAGAGAGTCCCAGCTTCCTCTGGAAGGAGCTCCTCATTCAAACGGTCTTTTTGCCCCTACAATCCGTTATAACGACGGTACCTTCTACGTAATCTGCACGAATGTTTCTTTTGGCGGAAATTATATTGTTACTGCTGAAGATCCCGAAGGTCCCTGGTCAGAGCCTCATTATATTGATGGAGCAGACGGTATCGATCCAAGCCTTTTCTTTGACACAGACGGAAAGTGTTACTATATCGGAACTCATCCCAATCCCGACGGATGCAGATATGACGGTGACTGGTTTATCTACATTCAGGAAATTGATATTGAAAGCTTTAAGCTTATAGGTGAGCCTAAGAACGTTTGGAACGGTGCCATGAGAGGAGTTCACTGGCCCGAAGGTCCTCATCTCTATAAGATTAATGACTATTATTATATTATTCATGCAGAAGGCGGTACCGGTCCTGAACATGCTATCAGTGTAGCCCGTTCCAAGGATGTATTCGGTCCTTACGAAAACAATTTCTGCAACCCCATTTTCACCCACAGACATTTGGGAAAGCGTTATCCCATTAAGTATGTGGGCCACGGTGATTTGTTCCAGACCGTAAACGGTGAATGGTATATGGTTAT
Source organism: Lachnospiraceae bacterium (assembly GCA_024403485.1). Classification (GTDB taxonomy): domain Bacteria; phylum Bacillota; class Clostridia; order Lachnospirales; family Lachnospiraceae; genus UBA1258. The sequence goes on along the minus strand of JAKSRT010000010.1, from coordinate 4,799 downwards.
GCTGGCAGTAAGACCGACCAACGAGTTTACAACCATGGGGCGTGAAACATTCCTGGCACGTGTTATCTGGGAAAACGACTGGCCTGTGGTAAATGCCGGACTTGGTATATTATCGGAACAGCTTAAAGTCAATCTTGATGAATATGAAGTTGTTGAGCCCGTTACAAGTCTTCCCAACGTGAATAAGGACTATGACTTTAAGAAGATGAGTATGTTTGGTCCTGAATGGATGGCACTTAGAAAATCCTATGAAAGATTTGCTACCTTTGAAAAGGGCGAAGGCTTATTCCTTGAGGCAGGTACCGATAACCTTACCGAACTGGCTACTCCTTCATATGTATGTATAAGACAGGATTCGCACTGCTTTGAAGCTAAGGCTACATTCCTTACCGATAACCTTTATATGGGTGTAAGAGCCGGTCTTGCATATGTTCAGAATGATAAATATCAGCTAAGATTTGAAATAAGTGAATGCATCGGACAGGTTATTCTTGTTAAGAACGGTGTTGAAGAAGTATGGGCAGAAGAAAAGATTACAGACAGTCCCGCATCAATCATATTAAAGGTTGACGGCGTAAAGGCCTCCTGCTTTGTAGTAACAAAGCACGGTGTGGACCCTGTTATCAGAAACCTTGATATTTCCGATCTTTCAACAGAAGTAGCCGGCGGATTTGTAGGTTGTACCGTAGGTATCTTTGCTACGGACGGTGTGGACAGAGACGAAGCAGTAAAGGTTCAGTTTACTGAATTTAACTACCACAGAATCAAAGCTGCGGCTGAAGAAAAGTAATTTAGCAGGAGAGTTTTGTAATGACAAAAGCAAGATTTCATTTACCGGGACTTAGATATAATTATCCTTTAAATATGTTCTGGGTAAGTTTACTTGAGCAGTATCCCGAAAGATTCAGAGAGGGCGTTGAAATAGGTTCATGTTTTGGCTGTTTCCCGGTATCCCTTTGGAACGGCGGTCGACTTATTCAGCACGACCAGTGTGATGCAAAGTATGTGGAGAAGGTCGTAAAAACAATAAATGCGAGAGGTATTCCGGTTCGTTATACCTTTACCAATCCCCTGATTACCGAGAACGATCTTGACGATCCTTTCTGTAATTACTGTATGGATGTCGCCAACAACGGAATGAACGAAGTAATGATTATGTCCCCGATTTTGGAACAGTATCTTCGTGAGAAATATCCTAATTTCGCATACAACAGTTCAACCTGTAAGGAAATAAAGAACGTAGACGATTTAAATGCGGAAATTGACAAAGATTATAAGTATGTAGTACTTGATTATAATCTTAACAATAACTGGGATTTTATCGGAAATCTGCATCAGCCTGAAAAACTCGAGGTACTGGTTAATACTCTTTGCCAGCCAAACTGTAAGAGAAGAGGCGAGCACTACAGACAGATAGCACGTGATCAGAAGGTTGTTCTTCTTAACAGAACACTTCCTAAAGATAAGCAGATTCCCATTAAAGAATGGTATTGCGAATACGGTGAGAATAACTGTATTCATACTATTCAGGATTATCCTACGGTTATTAAACCCGATGATATCTGGGATAAATATATTCCGGCAGGCATCAATAACTTTAAAATCGAAGGTCGTACAGCATATGTATTTTCACTTATTGACACCTATTGTCATTATATGATTAAACCCGAATACATCGGTGAAACCAGACTTTTGATGATAAAGAACTTAAATAAAATGGGTGTTATCAGTGTTTCAAGACCTAAACCCGGTGTTTGGCCTTAAGAAAAACAGTAATCGGATAAACCGGGATTTCGATTTTTGATACCGAGGGATGCATATGAACAAAAAAGTCTTCTGGCATTTGCCGGGGTTTTGCGTATATTTCTACTTAAATCAGGTGGTTATCGATCTGATGAAGGAATATCCCGAAAAATTTAATGACGGTTATGAGGCCGGCAGCGTATACGGAACCTTTCCCGGGGCAATCTGGAACGGTGGAAGGGCAGCCTTTGGCAGCATATCAAAAGCCAATATGCAGGCTATTGTTAATACCTATAACAAGATGGATACTCCGGTGAGATTTACATGGACCAACTCTCTTATCGAGGAAGCTCATACTCACGATGAATACTGCAACATGATAATGGACGTTGCGGACAACGGTATGAATCAGGTTTTGTGTAATTCACCGATTCTTGAAAAGTACCTTCGGGATAAATATCCAAATTTCAAATATATTTCATCTACCACAAAGCGTCTGACTGATCTGGCGGATTTTAAGAGTGAGTTGGCCAAAGACTATTTTATGGTTGTGCTGGATTACGATCTTAATCATAACAACGAAGTAATCCAGGCTTTGAAAGATGAGGCCGGCAAGGTTGAGATTCTGGTGGATGAGATTTGCTTCCCCAATTGTCCCAAAAGATCGGATCACTATAAGGCAGAATCACTTCAGCAGCTTAAGCAGGACAAAGGAAAGCCTTTTGAATGCCCCAATATTAAGGTTCGCCCCTCATTTGCCGAATGTAAAAAGCGCCCCGCCTTTATTTCAAAAGAAGAAATCGAGGATTATATAGAAAAGGGATTTGTAAACTTTAAACTGGTTGGCCGGGGACTTCCGATGGAAATGGTAATAGATTCTTATATGTATTACCTGGTTAAGGATGGAGAAGAAGAGTTTATAAGAAAGAAACTCAGTGCTATATTAAGTAAAATCTTGACAAAATAGTTTGCTAAAGAAACAAATAATAAAGCGATGGTTGATATATGATATACAACCATCGCTTTTTAATGCGTACCCGATTTATTTTTCTTTATTGTTTTTCTTTTTGTTGTTGGCGATTGCAAGAGCGCTGGTTCCGATAAGAAGGAGAGCGATGACTGTAGTTATTCCGGTGGCTACGGGACCGCGATTATCTGAATCGGCAGTTTTATCTGCTGCGTTTTCCGAGGTTTCGGTTTCAGGTGCGGCTGAATCGACAACGGCTGTATCAAGAGCTTCGTCGGTGGTATTGTCTTCATCCGGAGTATCACTCTCGTCGGAAGTATCAACAGTTTCATTTCCGTTTTCGGCAGCTTCCTTTTCGGCTTTTACCTTTGCTTTATATTCGGTGTTCATATCATTGATTTTATCAAAATCAACAAATGCCCAGTAAGCGGGTTTTGCTTTAAAGTTATCATCGAAAAGAAGAGGACACTGGGGATTTCCTGTTTTTGAACCACCGCCAACATCGCTTCTGGACTGAAGCCATGAATATTTATCGATGGTGCCCCAGAAGGTAAATCCTGCAATGGGATATCCGGCTTCTTTTAATTCGATAATCTTTTTGTATATGCCTTCGTATCTGTGGCCCATACGGGTGTATTCGGAAACAACCGACTCTTCATCGGTGGAATCATAATTACCGGAAGCGGTCATATCCCATTCGGTAATCATTACCTTTACACCGGTTTCCATGTAGTTCTTGGCACATACACCGAACTTATCCTGCATCATCTCGCCTGCGGAGTAGTGACCCTGCATGCCGAAACCGTCAATTCTTGTTCCGGGCGCAGCTTTTACATCATTTATTAACTGAACGATTCCTTTACATTTCATTAATGAACAGTCGCCGTAGTCATTGTAGTAAAGGTCAAGATCTTCGGGAGCATATTTGTTGGCATATTTGAATGCATTGATAATATATTCATTACTTTCGTACACATGCCACCAACTGGAGTTTGAACCATGAGTATCCTTTAATAAAGACTCGTTAGCGTTTTCTTTGTCTGTTCTGTAGGAGTTTGTTCCGTCGGAAATGGCTTCGTTAACAACATCCCAACCGTAGAACATTCCGGCATATTTGCTGTCGGGACCGGTAAAATGAGTAAGTACTTCGCTTATATACCATTCAAGACGCTTATTCATTTCAGCGGGTTTTACATAATCTTTATTCTTGTCATAGTCTTCATGGAAAAACCATTCGGGAGTCTGAGAGTGCCATACAAGAACATGGCCTCTTACCTTAATGATATTATCCGGATTGGCATCGTTCCATTTTTTTATTATATCAAGCATTCGTTCTGCTCTTGAAAAATCCATGGTGGGAACATCCATTGTTTCTCCGTTAAATTCAACGGAATGTTTTCCGGGGCAGGTACCGTTGCTGTAACCGAACAATGCATCGGGCTTCAGTTCATTACCGAAAGTAACGGCGTTAAAGTGCTTTTCGATTAATGCTTCGATTCCGTCGTTGCAAAGTTCGCTGAAGGTTGCTGCGGCACCGACAATAAACTCATCGTCGTTTAAGGTTTCGCAAACAGCATCCTTTAAAGGAGTGATGTCTTCTAATTCGTATTCGCCCTCATCGGCCATAACTTTTGCGGGAATGCTGTTTATAACAAGCAGGAGCAAAAGAAAAAGAGAGACGGTACGTAAAATGTTCTTTTTCATATATTTACCTCGCTAAAAATATTGTTGTTTACATTAGCACTAATACCTTATGTTAAAATATGATATAATCCTATTCAAACGTTGCGACTTGTTTTTTCATTCAATGCGATTAATTGCTTCCTATTGATAGTGTTATTTTTTTTCTTTTGCCGAAAAAGCTTAAAAAATAGGCGTTTTCCTATTGCAACGGTGTTCCATCTGTGATAAAATTAGCGAGCTGTGAAAAAAGCACGCACGAATTTCACCGCCGGTGCCCTTTAACGCGGGGTGGCGGATTAACGGAATTGTGCGGAAGATTATTAACCAAATGGAGGTATTAAAATGAGCGTTATTTCAATGAAACAGTTACTCGAAGCAGGTGTTCATTTCGGACATCAGACAAGAA
>JAKSRT010000001.1 GCA_024403485.1 Lachnospiraceae bacterium | reverse complement strand
GTTACTCAGTCGGTTCCCGAAAACACCAAGGTATCCGCATTTATGCCGGAACTTCAGATAAAGAAGCGCGTTTAATTGTCGCATGGATAGCCTGATTTGCAGGAATAGTTATTGCAGGAAGTGTCTTTGCAGCAAATGTCTTTGAAGGAAGTGTCTTTGCAAGAAGTATCTTTGAAGGAAGTGTCTTTGCAAGAAGTATCTTTGAAAGAAGTGTCTTTGCTACTCATTTTTACATATAATTATGAGTCTTTTCTCTTTTTTAGATGTAAGGGTCAATGGAAGCATTCATCTAAAATAAAGAATATTTCATAATTTAGATGTACGGTATTGGTTTTTGCTACATTATGATTCATCTAAAAGTTGTGAAAATTGAAATTTAGCTGTAACTCACTTTATGTGCATACATCTAAATATTTCAAAATTAGTGGTTTAGCTGTAAACTCTATTATTCAGGTACATATAAATTCGAAAAAATGTGCAATTTAGATGCAAAATCGCCATTTTATATCTGCGAATTCAAAATCTTCAATTCGAAAGAAACATAAAATAATCATTGAGTGCCTAATAAGCACATGAAATCACAAAAAAGCATAATAGTAATAGCATAAAAAACGCAAAAAAGCTCTCGTCGGGAATCTGAGATTTGCTCAAGACCGCTGAGAGCTTTTTATATGTGGTTGATGGTAACCGGCTGACCGGTAAAGCGATCGGACCGGCTGGCAGTAAAGCAATCGAACCGGATGCCGGTAGAGCAATCGGACCGGCTGGCCGGTAAAGCGATTGAACCGGAGGGGCTGTAATTGACCGAACCGGATTGGCTACCGATCTGCTGAAAAACGATTAACTCAAATTATATATTATAAGTAAACTCTGAAATCTGCCGTGTAATAATATCTTCAAGGGTGATGCTCTCAAAGTATTTGTTTACCACATCGTACAATCCCTGATAAATGGGAAGCGTAATGCATTCGCTGCACTTTTCGCAAAGGTTTGGACTGTTGTCCATGCAACTTACCGGGGTAAGACTGCCTTCAGCGCTCTCAACAATATCTCGAACGGTTATTTCGGAGGGGGCCTTTGCCAGCTTGTATCCACCCATATGTCCCTTATTGGCAAGGAGAAGGTTACTCCTGTTTAAAAAGGGAATAATCTGTTCTAAATATTTTTTCGAAATATCCTGTCTTTCGGAAATATCCTTTAATGCTATAAATCCGTCATTATAATGCTGTGCCAGATCAATCATCATTCTAAGAGAATAGCGACCTCTTGTAGATATTTTCATATTTATCTCTCCTCGTAGGGGTTATTGCTTTTTTTATTTAAAACCTATTATACTATAGAAATAGTAGGCTTTCAACGATGGCTATCAATAAACCGTATGTTTGTGATAAGCTCGGGTTATAGCCAGTCATTAATTTCTTTATATTGACCGATAGCGGTGACTGATATATATTTATATCAACACATAGAAAACCTATTAAATAAATAGGCGATAAACAAACATTATTACAGAATAGAAAGAGAGGATATTTATTATGTCTAAGATTACAAAAAGTTCACTTGAATTAGTAGGAAACACTCCTTTACTTGAGGCTTCAAGATACGCGAAGAAGGCTGAAGCAGAAAATGCTACCATTTTAGCAAAACTTGAATATTTAAATCCCGCGGGATCCGTTAAGGACAGAATCGCACTTGCAATGATAGAGGATGCTGAGAAGTCCGGAAAGCTTACTCCCGGAGCAACAATCATTGAACCCACCAGCGGTAACACAGGTATCGGTCTTGCAGCAGTTGCAACAGCAAAGGGTTATAAAGCAATTCTTACCCTTCCCGATACAATGTCTGTAGAAAGAAGAAACTTATTAAAGGCTTACGGTGCTGAACTTGTTCTTACCGAAGGTGCAAAGGGTATGAAAGGTGCTATCGCAAAGGCAGAAGAACTCAAACAGGAAATCGAAGGTGCTGTTATTCTTGGTCAGTTTACAAACCCTGCAAACCCTGCAATTCACAGAGCAACCACAGGCCCTGAAATCTGGAATCAGACAGACGGTAAGGTTGATATCTTTGTAGCAGGTGTAGGTACCGGCGGTACAATTACCGGTGTTGGTGAATACTTAAAGTCACAGAATCCTGATGTAAAGGTAGTAGCAGTAGAACCTGCAGGAAGCCCCGTTCTTTCAACCGGTACACCCGGACCTCACAAGATTCAGGGTATCGGAGCCGGATTCGTTCCCGATACATTGAATACAAGCGTATACGATGAGATTATTACAATTGAAAATGAAGATGCATTTGCTGAAGGCAGAGCATTTGCCACATCAGAAGGTATTCTTGTAGGTATTTCTTCAGGAGCAGCTTTAAAGGCAGCTTCCATTCTTGCAAAGAGACCTGAAAATGCAGGCAAAGTAATCGTTGCTTTATTACCTGACTCAGGTGACAGATATTTATCTACTGCATTATTCAACACACAGGCTTAATTATAAGCATTTCTTATAACCGGCTCTAATTTCTATATATTTGATATGGTGATAAGCGCCGGTTATAATCATCTTATAAAACCTATTGAAAAAGTAGTCATTGAACGGAGGAAAAAGAAATGAGCAAATATAAATTCGAAACCTTACAGTTACACGTTGGACAGGAACAGCCCGATCCGGCTACGGACTCAAGAGCAGTTCCGATTTACCAGACCACTTCATATGTATTCAGAAATTCTCAGCATGCGGCAGATCGTTTTGGCCTTGCCGATGCAGGTAACATTTACGGACGTCTTACAAACTCAACCCAGGGCGTGTTTGAAGAAAGAATAGCTGCTCTTGAAGGAGGTTCGGCAGCACTCGCTGTTGCATCCGGTGCAGCTGCAATTACATATACGATCGAAGCTTTGGCTGCAAACGGTGGACATATAGTTGCTCAGAAGACTATATACGGTGGAAGCTACAACCTTTTGGCTCATACACTTACACAGTACGGAATAACAGCTACCTTCGTTGATGCACATAATATTGCAGAAGTTGAAGCAGCAATTCAGCCTAATACAAGAGCCATCTACCTTGAAACCCTCGGAAACCCCAACTCAGACATTCCTGATTTGGATGCAATCGTAGAAGTTGCACACAGAAACGGTCTTCCTGTTGTTGTAGACAATACCTTCGGAACACCTTATCTTTTCCGTCCAATCGAGCATGGCGCAGATATCGTTGTTCACTCAGCTACCAAGTTCATTGGTGGTCATGGTACAACTCTTGGCGGTATTATTGTTGAAGCAGGTAAGTTTGACTGGAAGGCCAGCGGTAAGTTTGGCAATATCGCAGATCCTAATCCAAGCTACCACGGTGTTTCTTTTGCCGATGCAGTAGGACCTGCAGCTTTCGTAACCTATATAAGAGCAATCCTTTTAAGAGATACCGGCGCTACAATTTCTCCTTTCAATGCATTTTTACTTTTGCAGGGTACCGAAACCTTATCACTGAGACTTGACAGACATGTTGAAAATACCAAGAAGGTAATTGAGTTCCTTAAGAATCATCCCAAGGTAGAAAAGGTAAATCATCCTTCAATTGAAGATCATCCCGATCATGCTTTATACCAGAAGTATTTCCCCAATGGCGGCGGAAGCATTTTCACCTTCGACATAAAGGGCGGCAAGGAAGAAGCATGGAAGTTTATCGACAATCTTGAGATTTTCTCCCTTCTTGCAAATGTTGCTGATGTAAAGAGCCTTGTAATTCATCCTGCTTCTACAACTCATTCACAGTTGTCAGCAGAAGAGCTTGCCGATCAGGGCATTAACCAGAATACAATCCGTCTCTCCATCGGAACAGAGCACATCGATGATATTATCGCTGACCTTGAAAAGGGCTTCGCAGCTATTTAAATATTGACTTCTATCGGGGGATAATGTAACATATAGTAAACCTACCGAAATAATAGGAAATGAAAACCGGAGTAGGCCCTACTTCGGTTTTTGTTATGACAATGAGCCGAGCGCACGAATGTGCTTGCATAGATTCGTGCATTAGGCGAATGTTAATCACAGAGATGGAGCGAAGCGGAATCGACGTGAATAATGACAATGAGCCGAGCGCACGAATGTGCTTGCATAGATTCGTGCATTAGGCGAATGTTAATCACAGAGATGGAGCGAAGCGGAATCGACGTGTTTATTATCGGGTAGAGGAAAACAGGAAGTGATAAAGAGATGAGTGATGTTATTTACTTAGACAATGCCGCAACAACAAAAGTTGCGCCGGAAGTTTACGAGGCAATGAAGCCTTATTTTGAAGAACTTTTTGGGAATGCCGCCAGCATATACCGGTTTGCGGGTAACTCAAGAAAGGCAGTAGAAGCTGCCAGAGAAACCGTGGCGGATTTTCTTGGTGCAAAGCCCAATGAAATATACTTTACCGGTGGCGGCAGCGAGTCGGATAACTGGGCTCTTAAGGGTGTTGCATATGCCCTTAAGGATAAGGGAAAGCATATAATAACAACTAAAATCGAACACCATGCAATTCTTCATACCTGCGAGTTTCTGAGTAAGCAGGGCTTTGACATTACTTACCTTGATGTGGATGAAAACGGTGTGATTGATATCGAAGCACTGAAGGCGGCAATAAGACCGGATACCATACTTATTTCCGTTATGTTTGCAAACAATGAAATCGGAACTGTGGAGCCAATAAAGGCTATAGGTGAAGTGGCCAAAGAAAATGGCATTTACTTTCACACCGATGCGGTTCAGGCTTACGGCCATTTGCCGATTGATGTTAATGAACTCAAAATTGATTTACTTTCGGCCAGTGGTCATAAGATTAACGGACCTAAGGGCATCGGAATAATGTATATAAGAAACGGCGTTAAAATCGATCCATTTATCCACGGCGGGGCGCAGGAGAGAAGCAGAAGAGCGGGAACCCACAATACACCCGGAATAGTAGGCTTTGGAAAGGCAACCGAGCTTGCAAAAGAAAAAATGGAAAGTCGTCGTAAATATGAAACGGGGTTACGGGATTATCTCATTGAGAGAGTTCTTTCGGAAGTTCCGTATACCAAATTAAACGGACACAGAACTGACAGACTTTCCAATAATGCCAATTTCAGTTTCCAATTCATAGAGGGCGAATCTCTGCTTATTATGCTTGATCAAAAAGGGATATGCGGTTCCAGCGGATCGGCCTGTACCTCGGGATCCTTAGATCCCTATCATGTTCTTTTGGCTATAGGCCTGCCTCACGAGATTGCGCATGGTTCACTGCGACTTACATTGTCTGATGAAACAACAAAGGATGAAATTGATACAACTGTTGAAGCAGTTAAGTTTGTTGTTGAAAGACTCAGAAGCATGTCGCCATTGTACGAAGATTTTATTAAAGCCAAGAAAGCGGAGGATAGGTAATTATGAGTGAAATAATAGAATACAGCGACAAGGTTATGGACCACTTTACCAATCCAAGAAACGTCGGTGAAATCGAAAATCCAAGCGGAGTAGGAACGGTAGGTAACGCAAAGTGCGGAGATATTATGCGAATATATCTTGATATAGATGAAAGTGCAGGTACCTCTCCGAAAGAAGCAATTGTCAGAGATGTTAAATTTAAGACCTTTGGCTGCGGAGCAGCGGTGGCTACCAGCAGTATCGCTACCGAAATGATAATGGGAAAGACCGTAGAGGATGCGTTAAAGCTTACAAATAAAGCGGTTCAGGAAGCTCTGGGCGGATTGCCTGCGGTGAAAATTCACTGTTCACTTCTTGCCGAAGAGGCTGTCCATGCAGCTCTTTGGGATTATGCGCAAAAGAAAGGAATAACCATTGAAGGTCTGAAGGCTCCCGTTAGTGATATTGAAGAACGTGAAGAGAATTCATAGATTTCTTTGTGCTGTTTGACTTTCGGTCATCTAAAGTGTAAATATATGTATAAATATCATTTAGATGCGCGTACTGCTTCTAAAATATATAAGATGGGAACATCTATATAAACAGGAAAGAGGTATTTTAATATGAACAGCAATATAAAAAAACTTACACTTGGAGCAGTTTTGCTTGCTCTGACATTTGTAATTACCAGATTTATTCAGATTCCCATTCCCCTTGGATATTTCAATATTGGAAACAGCGTGATTCTCCTTGGGTGCCTTCTGGTACCTATGGGATACGGCGTTATTGCGGGAGGAGTTGGTTCGGCACTGGCCGATTTAACATCATATCCTGTATATACACTGCCTACTCTTATCATAAAGAGTATTATGCCGGCTATTTTCTATTTAATGTTAAAACTTCCCATAAAAAAGGATTTTGTTAAAAGCGTATTGGCATTCGCAGTGGCAACCTTGCTGCCGTTATTTGGCTATACCCTGACCGGCTGCATCCTTTACGGATTTGTGGCAGGACTTGCGCAGTTTCCGGGTCTTTTACTTGAATATGTAGCTAATATTGTTGTATTTTCCGCTTTTTATAAACCCTTTAAGGAAATCGCAAAAAGAATATAATACGCGGCAGTAATAAAAAATACAATTTTTGCAAATGTTTTTTTGACCAATATTACCTCCTTATACCTATAATGTATGGGTGCAAGGAGGTTTTATAATGAAAAATACTTTTAATATGAAAACTATAGTTGAAAACAAGAGACGAATACTTATGTCTCTTTTCGGTGTTGTTATATGTGCAATCAGCGTAGGCATTTTTAAAATTGCCGCTCTTGGTGTAGACCCCTTCCAGTCGCTTATGGCAGGACTTGATAAACTGATTCCCATTGACTTTGGTACTCTTTACGTAATTGTCAATGTAATTTTACTTTCTTTTGCTTTGATTACGGACAGACACTATATCGGTCTCGCGACATTTATTAATTTGTTCCTGCTTGGATATATTACAGACTTTACACATAAGTGTCTTCAGAAGGTATTTGTTAATCCTTCAATGGTTGTAAGAGTTGTATGTCTTCTTGTGGCAATTGTGATAATATGTTTTGGCTCTGCTTTCTATATGACTGCCGACCTCGGTGTTTCCACTTATGATGCCGTTGCATTGGTTATGGCCAATACCTGGAAAATCGGACAGTTTAAGTTTATCCGTATCGCAACCGATTTGGTATGTGTAATTGCGGGAGGAGTTATTTTTGTACTGGGGGGCGGTGCAATAAAGGATATTCCCACAATCATCGGTGTAGGAACCATTGTTACAGCTTTCTTCATGGGTCCCCTTATCGAGTTCTTTAATGTAAAATTTGCAAGACCTTATCTTGCAAAAGATAAGAAGGCTGAAGAACCCGCAAAAATCGAAGAAATATAATTGTAAAAATACGCAGAAATATAGTATTTATTGAGTTTTTATCCCCCCCCTAGGCTTACGGGGGGATTTTTTTTATGTTAGCATTTTAATAGCATATGATGTTTGAAAGAACCTTTAATAAGTCGGAGGATGAGTATTATGCATATGGCAGATGCCCTGGTAAGCCCCGCGGTTGCCGCAACAATGTATGTTGCCAGCGGAGCATCGGCAGGTACTTCAGTAGTTAATTTAAGAAAAGAAGATTATTCAAAAAAAATACCGGTTATGGGGGTAATGGGAGCATTTGTTTTTGCAACTCAGATGATTAACTTCACAATTCCGGGAACAGGCTCCAGCGGACATCTTTGCGGGGGCATGCTTTTGACGGCCTTGCTTGGCCCATACGCAGGCTTTCTTACAATGATTTCCGTGCTTTTAATTCAGTGTCTGTTATTTGCGGACGGAGGAATTCTTGCTCTTGGATGTAACGTTTGGAATATGGCTTTTTACGGCTGTTTTGTAGGTGCGTTTCTTGTATGGAGTCCCATTATGAAAAAAGGCTTCAGCAGAGGTAAAGTAATTGCTGCTTCCATAATAGGATGTGTAGTCAGCCTTCAGCTTGGTGCCTTCAGCGTAACGCTTCAGACCTTGCTTTCGGGTATTACAGAACTCCCGTTTTCGGTATTTGTGGCTACCATGCAGCCAATTCATCTGGCAATAGGTTTTGTGGAGGGCTTAATAACCGCCGCTGTTCTTGTGTTTGTTTATGAGGCCAAGCCTGATCTCTTATACAGATATGAGGGTGTTAAAGATAAAGAAAACAGTCGTATGAGTCTTAAGGGAACTCTTGTTACTCTTGCGGTAACAACTCTTCTCATTGGCGGAGGCCTTTCGCTTTTTGCTTCCGAACATCCTGATGGACTTGAATGGTCAATGGAGAGAATTACCGGTTCCACCGAACTTGAAGCCGTAGGTCATGCATATGAGGTAGCAGGCGGAATTCAGGAATCAACCGCACTTTTGCCCGATTATGCATTTGCAAACAACGATACCGCATTTGGTACCAGTTTTTCCGGCATTGTAGGAAGTCTGGTAGTTGTAGCATTATGTGTTTTGACGGCTTTGGTCATTAAAAGTACCGTAAAAAAAAAATGTCTAAGGACCCGGATATAAATAAATGAGTAAAATCAGCAAGGCGATTGGAACAATTCAACATATTGATGATTTAAACAGTCGTGACCGGTGGATGAACAGAGTTCATCCGCTGGTCAAGTTTTTTATTGTGCTCTTTTATATTGCATTCACAATGGCTACACACAAATATGATATAAATCGGATGATACTGTTGGCTATAGTTCCCTTTGTCCTTTTTGTTTTGGCGGACCTAAGTGTAAAAGATACCTTAAGCCGACTTAAAATAGTACTTCCGTTGGTTTTTTTTGTAGGAGCGCTTAATATTTTTATTGAAAAGGCCCCGTTTACAATCGGCGATATTCAGATCAGGTCCGGCTTCATTTCTTTTGCGACGCTGACATTAAAAGGAATATATGCCGTGATTATGTCATATATTTTCATTGCGACAACGTCCATTGAAAAGTTTTGCAAGGCACTCAGAATAATAAAAGTTCCAAAGATTATTGTTACGCAGATAATGCTGACATACAGATATATAGGATTACTGCTTGAAGAAAGTGAAAGGGTTACTACGGCATATACACTGCGAGCTCCGGGGCAGAAGGGAATCCACTTCAAAGTATGGGGAACCCTTGCCGGTCAGATGCTTTTAAGGACCTTTGACAGAGCCGGAGAGATATATGATAGTATGAAATTAAGAGGCTATATAGACGAATGAGTATGACCAGTGAAACAATAATTGAATTTAAATCGGTAAGTTTTGGATATGACAGCACTAAGAAAATCTTGGAAAATGTTTCTTTTTGCATAAACAAGGGAGAAAGCATCGGCCTTGTGGGGGCAAACGGTGCGGGGAAATCTACCCTTATGAAACTGCTTCTTGGCCTGGAAACTAATTTTGACGGTAATATTACGGTTGCGGGCCTTTCTGTAAATAAAAAGAATTTGGCAGATATTAGAAAGAAAACCGGATTTGTGCTTCAAAATTCCGATAATCAGCTTTTTTGCCATACGGTATATGATGATATATGCTTTGGACCGGTAAATTATGGATATGCTAAAGAAGAAGTTTCCGATATGGCAGAGAAAGCCATGGAGATGACAGGAACAGGCTATCTTAAGGACGTGGCCAATTATAAACTTTCGGGCGGAGAGAAGAAGCTTGCCGCAATTGCCTCCATATTGTCACTTATGCCTGAAATAATAATTATGGACGAGCCGGAAAGCAGTCTTGATCCGGCAAACAGAAAACGAATAAAAAATCTTGTAAACAGCCTGGAAGGAACAAAAATAATCGCGTCTCACGATCTTGATTTTATATGGGAGACCACTGACCGTGTTTTGTTACTGGGTGATGGTACAATAAAGGCATTTGGAAATACCAAAGACATTTTAATAGATGAAATATTATTGAATGAAAATAGCCTTACAATACCGAATTGTGCTATTATTGAAGAGTTAAGAAGCAGGAAGTAATAACTGCTTTACGGACCAACTGTTTTGAAAGCGAGGAGCACTGATGGAACATAATCATACACATATTCTTGAAGACGGAACGGTTGTAACCCATTCACATGAAGACTACACCAAAAATGATAGCGCCCATACCCACGACCATAGCGAACATACTCATGATTATAGTGAGCACGCCCATGATTATTCAGACAATCATGTTCATGACGGAAGCGGTCATGCTCTCAATCATAATGGACACTCGCATGTGCATACCAACACCAAGGCAGTTATCAATCGTATTTCGAAGGCAATAGGTCACCTTGAATCCATAAAGAAAATGGTGGAAGAGGGACGTGACTGTTCGGAGGTGCTTACACAGCTTGCTGCCGTTAAAGCAGCAATAAACAATACCGGCAATGTTATTTTAAAAGATCACCTGGAGCATTGTATTGTTGATGCTGTAAGAAACGGTGACAATGAAGCTATTGAAGAACTGAACAAGGCCATCGACAGGTTCATGAAATAAGCCGCCTGACTTTATTTATAAAATGAAACCGGTAATTTATCGTAATTTATATATTGATATGCTTCCGTCTTCATATATTGAGGAATAACCTCGTTCTTTTATTGTTTTATCCAAATCCCCAAGCGGGATAGTCATTACATATTTACTCTTTAAAGAATCAAGATTTTCTTTCACATACTCATATTCACAGCAACTGATGCCAAAACCCTCAGGAAGATAGTAGAGTGCCTGCCATTCTGTGTTCATAGCCATGGGCATATCCGAATCATCGGAAGATACCATATCCTGAAGTGTCCAGATAATGACATTGTCAAAGCTTGGTCCGTTATCCGAAAGAATCATTTCTTTTGACAGGACTGATTCGATGGTTTCGTAGCGGGCGGCTAAATCGTTGTCGATGAAGGGCGCCTGATAGTTATAGGCATCTTTTGCTTTAAATATATAAAGAAAACCTAAAATCAAAATGAGTAAGCCGGTTTGAATCTTTGCGCCTAGAAATCCTTTTAAATCGATAAGGCTTACAATCATTATTCCTGCTGTAAGGAAAGTTGCCAGATGCTTGCTTCCTTCGGTCATCTTATACATAAGCAGAAGTGCAATAAGCATTCCGACAAAGGAAAAGGCTAAATGGCTTTCGACTATCAGCATATTTCTGCCGGAAACCGAGGGAGTTTTTTTCTGCTTTTTTAAATCACAAATTGATCTGACAATCAGGACAACCATCATGGAAATGTAGCATATAAAATATATTCCGGAGGCCAGTCCGTCTTTTAATCCGCTTATCATATGGTTAATGAATTCAAGTCCCATCCAGTAGAACTTTCCGATAAAGTGTTTAAAACCTTCGGCGAAACCGTCCGTGAAGAAGGTTGTGAGCCAGTCGGTAAAGAACAGGGGCTTAAAATATTCAGCGGAGAGATAGTGCTTTATAAGATAATATACAAACAGTATTGCCAGTGTAACAGTGGCGGACAAAAAAACGCCGATCCATTTCTTTTTGCGGATAAGAAGATATATGGGAAGCAAAAGAAAAAGAATGAGATAAGGTCTCATTAAAGTCATAAGTCCGGCGAGCACGAAAAGGATGACCAGCTTATAGTTCTTTTCATGATTAAGGTAATTAATGGCAAGGGAATAGAAAATAATAACCAGCGCAAAACAAGTTATTTCCGGCATACAGCAGAACATATATCTTACAAAGGGTTTAAACAGTACAAAGAATACAGCGAATACACCAAGTTGCTTCCAGTTCGGCTTTACCAAGGCAACAAAAAGCACAAGTGCCAGCGTCATCAGAAAAATATTGCAGTAAATCGGTGCAGTGAGATTCCAACCGAAAACCAGTCCCCAAAGGAGCCACGGAGCAAGTAACACGGGACTCCAGGCAGCGAAGGTAAGCTTAAGTGCCTGACTTTCGTTGAAGCCGTAAAAACCCTGAGGGATTTTATGACTTAATATGCTTTCAACCTGCTTATAATAAAACAATTCATCGTTCCACTCTGATGTGGGTAAATAAATGTCGGAAATTTTATGGCCCTTGGTCAGACAGTAGATAAAGCAGCAGATTAACGGAAGCAAGGCTGCAGCAAGCAGTTTAATCCATATTGAATTTGAAAGCTTTTTGAAGGTTTCTCTCATATTTTATCCTTTGATTTGTATTCTATTCTTCGAAGAAAACATAGTAGTGATCGGTGGAAAGCAGAGTATAATCTTCACTTGAACCGGGCTGAAAATCATCTGTGGAGACATCTTCGCTCATGTAGATTTTATAACCGGGAACAGCATTATTACAAATAATAACATCGCCCCGCTTATATTCGTCGGGTTTTCTGAAGTGAATATTCTTATAATCCACAATATGCCCCATATCATTAAAGTACGGGGCAGACTGCTCTGCCGTCATGGGATTTGAGAGAAAATATATTTCTCCGACTTCGTCAATCACATAAATTTCTGATTTTTTTTTCTCATCGGGAAGCATTTTTATTGCTTCGTCAACTCCGCCGTAAACCATATATGCAACAGTGGTATCCGCACCATAATAATCCATACAGAAGAAAATGAAATAAGCGGAATATACTAAAAATAAAGCGGTACAAGCTACATATGAAGCTTTTCTGACTTTGAGCAAATTAATCAGTTCAAGAATGCCTTTGACACAAAAATATGCGAGAGATACAAAAATCCCGTTTATGTGATATGTGTATATACCGCATAAAATAAACAAAATCACTTCTGCGGCGGATATCAAAAGCATTATAAGGTCAATTCTGATTCTTTTTTCTTTAAGGTCTTTTAAAGTTTCCTTAATACTGAAAAAGATGCCGGCAAACACAAATAAAACACTTATATGATACATTGTCCAGAAGCGGTCCGATGAACCGTACCTACTGTCGGAGGTTAACGGATATCGAAGTGTTTTTAGTTTTGTAATAAATGCTGCAAAAGAAGGAACTGCCACTTCTTCGGTTCTGTTTGTAAGCATTTTCGGAATCGAAAAAAAGGGAGTTATAATCGGATTTAAATCAAAATAGTTTACGGCAACCACCAGAATAAGTGGAACCGAAAGAACTGCTATAGGAAGTGCCAGTACGAGAAGCTGAAGAGTACGGTTTCTTCGCTTTTCTTTTTCGGGAAAAATATAAAACAAAGCAAAGATTGTTCCGAATAAACCGATAACGATGGCAGCAATAATATATGTGTATAAAACCACACCGAACAATAATCCTGTGATGAAAAAACGCTTAAGGTGCAGACTGTCAGGCGACATTTCACATTTCTTCAGGGTTTTAACCAGAGAATAAACAGCTATGCTGAGACAGCCAAGCATTGCATTGCAATCAAGAGCATATCTTGAACTCATAATAAAATAAGGGAATATGGATAAGAGAGTCAGGCTTAAATAAAAGCCTTTTTCACCGTATTTTTCTTTGGATATAAGGGAACAGAATATTACAGTAACGGTTCCCATTATTGCAGCGGGAAGTCTTAAGGTGAGCGGGGACAAACCAAACAGCTTTACAAGAAGGGTACAAAAATACGTATAGAAGGCACTCTGTTCACCGTAAAAGTTAAGGGGGCATACCGGCAGAAAATATCCGTAGCGGTCGGTTCCTGTCGCTGCAAGACTCCAGGCATTTAATCCAAGTCCCGCTTCATCTATGTGCATATTTAACGGAATAGTAGTAATATGGAATAAGCGAAGAAATATTGCACATGCTACGATGAAAAGGGGCAGCAGAATTTTTGCCTGTCCGGGCAGATTATTTTGTTCTTTTTGAGTAATGTCGCTGTTTGTCATAACATTGCTATTTTATCACATTTTAGGAGATTAGAGAAATGTATAAACTTAATGAAGAATTCTTTTATGAGAAGTTGCAGGAACTGATGAATATTGACAGTACAACGGGATTTTACCATCCGATTCAGGATTATATCGAAAGTGAGATTAAAAAATTCGGAATGGTTCCCGAGACTTACCATAAGGGTGGGATTCAGACCGTAATCGGTGGAGAGGGCAATACCCTTCTTTATACAGCCCATCTTGATGACATAGGTCTTATGGTCAGAAAAATTAACAGCGACGGAACACTTACAGTTGTTAAAGTCGGAGGTCTTCACGAAGATTCTGCAATCGGTGAAAATGTTAAAATATATACAAGAAACAATAAGGTATATACCGGATGCATCCAAAAGGTATACTCAAGTGTACATGTTTCCGAAGACGATGAATATGCACAGGATCTTAGCTGGATTAAGAATGTCTGCGTTGTACTTGATGAGGACGTCGAATGTCCTGCTGATGTTGAAAAGCTTGGTATTAACGTAGGTGATGTTATTGCTCTCGACCCTCGATACACGGTTTCAAACGGATATATCAAATCCCGCTTCCTTGACGATAAAGCCTGCGCTGCGGTCCTTTTATGCATTATGAAGGAAGTTTCGGAAAAGAAGATTAAGCTTAATCGTGAAGTTATTGCACACTTTTCAGTTTACGAGGAAATCGGTCACGGAACAAGTGTATTGCCCGAGAGAGTCAATGACCTTGTGGCTCTTGATATTGCCTGCATGGGCCCTCGTCAGACCTCTCATGAAAAGAAGGTTACCATTTTGGCCCAGGACACACGATTCCCTTACAATTATGATCTGACTACGGAACTTTACAATACAGCCAAGGCTGCAGGAATTGACGCGGTGCTGGATATATTTACCCCTCACTACGGTTCTGACGGTGATACTTCAATTGTTGCCGGACATGATATAAGACACGCGGCAATCGGTCAGGGAACAAGAAACAGTCACGGCTACGAGAGAAATCATATTGAGGGAATCAGACAACTGTATGCGTTAGCCATGGAATTCATTACCGGGTAAATAAAAAGTACGCCGGTCAGGCGAATTATAATTATCGAAAATTATAATTACCAAAGCTACAAAGGATGACTGATGATATACAGATATTTTGAAAACTACAACAATTTTAAATGTATAGCTGATAAGTGTCCGGCTACCTGCTGCAGCGGTTGGGCAATTGAAGTGGATGACGTCTCGCTTGACAAGTACGAAAAATGTGGGGATCGGAGACTTCTTGATAATATAGACTATCAAAGTCAATGCATTAAACAGCAACCGGACGGAGACTGTGCATTCCTCAGAAAAGATAAACTTTGTCAGATGTATATAGATTTTGGTGAGGATTATTTTTGCGAGACCTGTGATAAGTATCCAAGACATATGGAAGAGTTTCCAAATGTCAGGGAATATTCACTGTCGGTATCCTGCCCCGTTGTTGCAGAAAGTTTTTTTGACGAATGCAGAGAGTTACGGTCTCAAAAATCAGATAAAGATTTCGGAGCTCTTTATGAAGAGGAGTCGGATTCTCAAAAAGAAGATACTTATGATGATTTTGATGAGGAACTTTATGAAATCCTTGTTGAGGCCAGAAAAACCGTGTTGGAACTGCTTCGGTCAACGAGAAAATCCTTTGCAGAAAAGGGTCGTCACATTTTTGCGGTTATGGGTCAACTTCAATTGATGATTGATGAAGGCGAGGATAAAGAAACAATTCTCAATTGGCTGAAGAAGGATGCTTTGTCATTTTGCCCTGAAACTCACTTAGATAATATTCTTTCGGAATTTAAATATTTTTCATTGCTGTTTGAACTGGAACCGCTTCAGCCGGAGTGGAATGAGTTTATCAAAGAGGCAGCAAAAACAGTTAGGAGTTTAAAAAACTCCGGCCCGGCAGGAAAGAACAATGTCGACTGCACTAAATCAGATATGATTAACGTCGATTTGATTGAGAATTTCGAAAAGGTCCATACAAAATGTGATGACTGGTGTACACATATAGCGGTTTATTTTACATATACTTATTTGTGTGGTGCGGTTTATGATGACTATGTTTTTTCGATGGGAGTATTGGGAATATATAACGCCTGCATGATTAAATATCTGTGGGCAGCAAAATGGAATAATAGGGATGAAGCACTTTCTACAGAAGAACTTTCGGAAGTGCTGTACAGATATTCGAGAGAGCTTTAGCTCGCAAGCGAAAATATGATTCTGGTGGAACAGTTTGTAAACGAGACTTTTTTTGACATAGAATAAAAAAATGAATAAAAACTTTTAGGTTTTTAATAAAAAGCAGATATAATATTTTTGAAACAAAAACAGAAATTGAAGCCGAAAGCGGAAAAAGGTTTCGGAGAATGAACTCAAAACAAAGACAAATCAGCAGATTGGAGCCAGGAATGAACCACAAAGAGAAATGCAAAAAAATGAAATCATTTAGAAAGTTTATTGCCGATAAAATTGGTGTAAATCTTCATCAGACAGAATGTACCTATGAGGGTGAGTGCCAGGGAACCTGCCCAAAGTGTAAGAAGGAGGAAGAAGTTCTCAACAAAGCACTTCTTACCAAGGGGGCTGTTGCGGCTGCAACATTGGCGACAACCGTAACACTGGCAGGCTGTGGACCTGCGGACTTGTTTAACAAATTCAATATAGGTCCGTCCACCTCGATTGAGGATCTGGGAGGTGCAACGGAGTTAGCGCCAATCGCCGGTGATATGACGGACCCCATAGAGGAACTCGAGGGCGAGGTTGCAGCACCGATTTCGGATGAAGATCCTATTATAGAGGAACTTGAGGGAGATGTTGCAATGCCGATTTCAGATGAAGATCCTTGTATAGAGGAGCTTGAAGGAGATGTGGCCGCTCCGGTTTCGGAGGATGAACTGTTTGTAGAGGGTATGCTGGAAGTGGCTCCGACAGAAGACGATAAGAATAATCCTGATGAAGAGTATATTGAAGAAGGCGAGGTTGCAGATCCTGTTTCTGAAAGTTCTTTTAACAATCAGGAGGCATTGGCTCGTATTACCGTTGTTTCCAGATAAATCGGAAATTTAAATATACTATTTATGATTTTTTTCTGCAGGAGTTTTATATGGCAGATTTTACCGTTATGAGCATAATCAGGCATCGTCTTTTAACGGACGGTGAAGGAGTTACCACGCTTGTGGGTTTAAGCGGATGCCCGCTTAAATGCAAATATTGTATCAATGAAAAGCAACTGCATTCAAATAGGGAGAAGTTCGTTGTATGTTCTCCTATCGATTTGGCGGCAAACATTATGCAGGATTATTGCTATTTCGTAGCTTCGGGAGGTGGGGTAACTTTTGGCGGAGGGGAATCACTGCTTCATGCCGAGGCTATTCATGAGATAAGAAAGCTGCTCCCCGAGGATGTCAGCATTAATGTAGAAACAAGCTTAAATGTGCCAAGAGAATTCCTGGATATCGTTATAGGGGATATTACGGAGTTTATTATTGATATTAAAGATGCCGATCCAAACATATACTGTGCCTATACCGGCGTCAGCGCCCAAAAAGCATATGATAATTTGAAATATCTTGCACAGCATAATCTGCAGGATAAATGCAAAATACGTATACCGTTAATTCCGGACTTTAATACAAAAGAGGACTTACTCAGAACGGAAATGTTTGTGAGAAGTCTTGGATTTGGCAATACGGAAATATTTGATTATGTAATTCGGGAACAGTAAAAGCTAAGAAGCAATAATGGAAAAACGCGGCCGGTTAACGTGGGAAACGGCTGATAATCAACAATGGAAGACAGCCACCGGTTAGCACCGAAAACCGGTCGATGGGGCAAAAGGGGACAGTTGATTTATGAAAGAAAAGAGAGATTACGGGAATTTAAAATTTTATGTGATTTTAACCTTCGGGATATTACCGCTTAGGGCATTAATTGCTTTTTTAAGCATTGTCGACTGCATTTTTGATGTGGACGGTCCTTTTAGCATTGATTATTTTGATGTCGGTTATCTGATTCTTTGCATCGCTGCATTTATCGGAATGGTCAGATTTTCAAGGCATGGCCTTAAGATTCTGGGGGCCTTACTTGCATATATGCTGTTTAACATGCTTTTGAACCTTGTTCGTTCTTCGGACATGCTTGACATAGTTACAGGGATAATAGCAGTTCTTATTTACGGTGCGCTTACCGTATACTGTTATTTGTATTTTACAAAAAGAAAATGTTTATTCGAAATTAAGGAAAAAGCATCGCCGATAGCAAATCAGGAGACTGACAGTGCACAAGAGGGAAATTACGATGTTCCGTCAGCAAAAGTGTTTGGCGTAACTGTGGCACAAGAGGAAAATAACGAAGCTTCCCCAGAGGAAATGTCGTATATAACTTCGGAACAGAAAGAAAAATCCGATGAGTCGGGATTTAAAATTATTTTAAAGTCCCTTCTTCTTGCTGGCTCATTTATTGTTGTTTTTTCGCTTCTTGGTGTAGTCATGGATAATTTGCTGAGCTGTACTTACGGTATTCTTTGCTTTGGAAAGAAAACAACGCTTCTCCAGGAAAAGAATTTCTATACCATAGCATACAGTTTAACTTCCTTTTTTGAACTGGTGCTTGGTTTCTGGCTTGCTTATATTTTTGGAAAGTCGGAAATTGTAAGCTACAGACTTCAGGGCATTGTGAAGGAGAAAAAGGGATTTATTCATTTTGCAATCGGTGTTTTATGCGGAATAATTATTGATTTGGCCGCAGGCGGGCTGATTGTCGCATCCGGGGCAAAGATTGTTGTCAACAATATTACTCCCCAGCTTCTTTTTACGGTCTTTTGGGGATTGCCGTTATATATCGGAGTCGGATTCGGTGAAGAGATAATGTGCAGGGGCATTTTGTTTGGGTATTGTGAATCAAAGGGCAGGAAAATCTGGGGTATTATTCTTTCCACTGTTTTCTTTGTAAGTCTTCATTTCATAAGCGGAGCTTACAGCACAGCGGACGCAGTGGTATTTCTTACCTTCTCCGGAATATTAATGGCTGTAATGAAATTGTATACGAACAATATCTGGCTTTCTGTCGGCTATCATTTTGCCTACGACTGGGCAGTTACCTACCTGTTGGAAATCAGGTCTTTGCAGAGCAACAACAGCTTTTTGATGTTCTTTGGTGTTGTTACGAAGTGGAAACGTTCAATCTGCGTATCAATTGTCGCTGCTATCATGACAATTTTATTCGTTATTCTGATTAAGAAAAAAGAGAACGCAGTCGCTAAAATGCTTTAAACTACGGGATTTTTGTGATATAATGCCCCCGTATCTGTAGCTAAATAGTTTTGGATTCAAAATATTTTGAGCCCATACCGGATTGTACATTTTGGGGAATTAAATTGAAAAAGAAAAAGACTCTTAAATTTCTGCTGCCGCTTGTTCCGGCTGTATTAATGTTTTTAATGGCTGTATTTGAACCGTTTTACGGTGCGGATGCAGCTGTTTGTGATGTTATTTACAGACAAATGGACGGAACGGGCGACACTGTCAAACTTATATCTGTTGACGAGGAAACACTTGCCGAATATGGAAAGTTTTCCGAATGGTCACGTGAAAAATCCGCAGAACTACTTGAATATTTATTTGATGGTTCAGACAATGAACCCGCTGTTGTGGCATTTGATACCATGTTTATCGATGAAGGTGATGCCATTACCGATGAAAGACTTGCAAAAGCTGCTGAAGGTAATCGCGTTATCGGTGCCAGCAATCTTGTTTACCGAGGTGAGACAAAGAAAAAAGATGGCGTGATTTACTTTGATAAAAATAACATAGCGGGAGAAGAACTTCCTTACGATTCGCTGGATGCTGTGATTTCTTCGGGGTTTGCCAACGTGTCTCTTTCCAAAGACGGCTTTGTCAGAAGCACAAAGCTTTATGTCGATATTGAAGGAGAGAGAAGATACAGCTTGGCTACTCAGACATATCTCACGTATATGGAACTGCAGGGACAAAAAGATTCTGCACTGGAAGGACTTGCCAAACATGACGAGGTTGGTTTTTTCTTTTCCGGAAAACCCGGCGAATTTTCAACATTTTCTTTGTCTGATGTGTTAAATGGCAACATACCGAAAACTGAATTTAGAGATTCTATTGTTATGGTTGGTGCATATGCCCCAGGTTTTCAGGACGCCTATCATTCTGCCGCAAGACGCGGAACTGAAATGTATGGTGTTGAAATAAACGCCAATATAGTAAATGCGCTTCTTACCGGGAAAACCGCTTTTCCGGTAAACAAAGTCCTTGCGGCGCTGATATTTGCGTTGGTCATTTATGCATATGCTTTTATGGCAAGGGAAATGAAGATGTATCCGGCAATCCTTGTTGGTGTATGGGTCGTTGCAAGCAATCTGCTTATAGGTCGCATTCTGGCAAAGAACGGAAAACTTATCAGTTTGTTCTATTTTCTTTTGCTGATAGTGTTGATTGTGGCCTGGATAATAATTGAAAAGTATGTAACCGAGTCACTTAACAAAAAGAAAGTACTCAATACTTTTAAGAAATATATGGCTCCTCAGGTAATCGAAAATCTTGCCAAGGATGATGAATTTAAGATAGAAATCGGTGGAGTAAAAAGAAATGTAGCGGTGTTATTTGTTGATATTCGCGGATTTACCACCATGTCGGAGGCACTTTCCCCCGAAGAAATAGTTAAGATTCTTAATCGGTATTTATCGCTGACTACAGAATGTATTTTTGACCATGGTGGTATGCTTGATAAGTTTATCGGTGATGCAACAATGGCCATATTCAATGCACCAAATGATCAGGAGGACTATGTATATCAGGCTGTTTTGGCCGGCCTTGATATGAGAAAGAAAGGTAAGGTTCTCGGCGAAGAACTTTTGGCCGAATACGGTAAAACGGTAAGCTTCGGTGTTGGAATAAATGTGGGAGATGCGGTTGTCGGCAATATCGGAAGCGAGAACCGTATGGACTATACGGCAATCGGTGATACCGTAAATACTGCTTCCAGAATTGAAGGGAAATCTCTTGGTGGTGAAGTTCTTATAAGTGAAGCAGTTTATGAACTCCTCAAGGAGAGAATCGGAGTTGAGTTTAAGGATGAGGTAATGCTTAAAGGAAAAGCGTTACCGGTAAGAATATATAATGTACTGGGAGAAAAGCAATGAAAACATTTCTGACTACAGTAAAAGGCAAAATAATGGCAGGTGTCGGAACAGTAGTGGTAATCGGTGCAATTGTGACTTTGATTGTGGTTCTTAACAGCGGCTACAGAACTATCGCCGTTCATGAGCTTAACGGCCTCACAACAATTGTTAACGGATCCAAAACCGGTGAAGCATACGCAGGGCTTAAGTTAAAACAAGGAGATGATGTAACTGTCTCGGATTCAGGCGATCTTACCCTTGCAATGGATCAGGATAAGCATGTATATGCAGAGCCTAAGACACATTTCTGGATAGAGGCTCAGGGAAAACTCAATAATACCCGAACCAGAGTATATATGGATAAAGGCTCTAACCTTTTCAGAATCGATAACAAGCTTAGGGAAAACGAAAATTTCAAGGTTGATACACCAAATTCAACTATGTCTGTTCGAGGCACCGTGTTCAGAGTTACCTGTGAGGATGATCCCAATGGTTATTTCTACACAAAAATAGAAGTGTTTGAAGGTGAAGTGTATGTTGAAGCCGTAATGGAAGACGGAACGGCAACAAGCAAAAACAGATCGTTATTTGCGGGAGAATGTGCAATTATTTATTCGGATCCTACGGTTTCTGATTTTGTTACCGACGAGACCGGGTTAACAGTTCTTCCCATAGATTATAAAGAGATACCGAAGGCAACAGCTGCCTTTCTTGGATTATGCATTGATGACGGAAGAACCCTTTGCATTGAAAAAGATCTCCTTTTTGATTATACCGGAATTAACGATCACGAGTTTGGCGATGATGTGGAAATAGCGGTTTCGCCCACCTGTGCGGAAACAGGGTCAGGCTACAGGGTTTGCTTAATCTGTGGTGAGAAGAGCGAAGAAAAGACTGTAATCGAAAAAGTTGATCATGTAATCGTAAGTGAAGACTACCCCGGAGAGACCTGCGACGATCCCGGATACATTCTTTACGTATGTACCGAGTGTAAAGAGGTAGTAAGCAGAGAGGACTATGATCATAAGGACCATGACTTCGAAGAGAAGATTGTAAAAGAAGCAACTGCCACCAAAGAAGGTGAAAAGCTTCTTACATGTAAAGCTTGCGGTGTTGAAAAAACGGAAAAAATAGAAAAATTATGTATAAACGGTCATACCTATAAAGCTGTTGGTGCTGCGACCAAAGCCGGTTGTAGTGAAGACGGTGTTCAAAATTACACCTGTGAGGTCTGCGGAACTAAAAAGGCTGAGGTTTTAGAAAAGGCTACCGGACATGATTATGTGGTGACCGAAGAAAACTCTCCTGATTGTACTCATGCAGGTATGAAGACGTTAAAGTGCAGCAAATGCGGTGATATTACTACAAAGACCGGAGAAGGTGCCTTGGGACACATTTTTGTATTTGATTCTGTAGCTGCTGAGGCTACATGTTCACAGCCCGGTGAGGAATTCTGGAAATGTACAAGATGTGGAGAAACGGAAAGCCGAGAAATCGCCGTAAACGATAATCATAAATACAGGGGATTCAAGGATGTAACAGCAGGTGCTGCAACGGGCGCCAGATTCTGGCATACATGCAGTGTTTGCGGAAAAACAGAAGGATGTACCGATGATGGTACCAGACATTGTAAAATCTGTCATCAGAATATGAGATACTAAAAGCGGGGATATTTAAATGGTTTATTCTTTTATTCCAAGCGTCAGGGAATTGGCAACTTCTGATGCATTGGCAAAGAAATACGGCGCTTTTTATGAAATAAATGAATTTACTTCTCCCGGAGTATATGACAATCCGGGAGAGGTGGATAGGATAATTAAAGAATACAAAGCCTCTGACACAGATTTATCAAAGTGTACCATGCATGGAGCTTTTTTGGGCCTGGACATTGCTGCTATGGATAGTATCTTATGTAACAGAAGCAGAGAACTGATTCTTAGATCAATGGAAATAGCAGACAAGCTTGGTATATACGGTGTTGTTTTCCATACCGGTTTAATCGGTACACTTAGGGATAAGGTATATCGAACAAACTGGCTTAATGAAGCGGTTGCTTTTTATAGTGATTTATGTGCTAAATTTCCGAGTATTACTGTTTTTATGGAAAACAGCTTCGAACAGGAACCGGACATTTTGGTAATGCTGATGGAACGCATGAAAGGTGTTAATAATTTTAAGATATGCCTTGATTATGCCCATGCGGTTATTACACCGACAAAGCCGGAGGAATGGTTTATTTCGCTGGCTCCGTATATAAAACATTTTCACCTGAATGATAATGATTTAAAGGATGATTTGCATCTTGAGGTGGGAACCGGGAAAATAGATATTAAAGAATTCCTGGATCTTGTGAAGAAATATGATGTGAAGGCGGACTGCCTTCTTGAAGTGACAGGACTTGATAAAGCGGAAGGCTCGCTTAATTATATGAAATCTTTGGAAGCCAATTAAAGGAGAGTGCAGATGACAAAAGACATTTTGCAGCAGATACTGGACATCGGAATATCGTTAACCGCGGAGGAAGATCCCAATAAGCTTTTAGCTTATATAATGGAAAATGCCATGGAACTTACCGGTGCGGACGGCGGAACATTGTATCTTCTTGAAGGTGATGTCTTAAAGTTCAGAATTATGAAGACAAAATCCAAGGGCTTTGATAAGGGAAGCGACGGAGAGCCTATAGATATCCCTGCGGTACCGCTTAAAAAAGAAAATGTCTGTGCCTACAGTGCAATAAGCAAAACCGCTCTTAACATAGAAGATGTGTATAATAATGAGGTTTTCGATTTTTCGGGTCCGAAACGATATGATGCAATGAATGAGTACCGTACTCAGTCTATGATTGCCATCCCTATGATTAATAATGAGGGTGATGTTATCGGTGTAATGCAGTTACTTAATGCAACCGATGAAAATGGCAATGTCAGAGCATTTTCCAAAGATGAGGAGCGCATTCTTTTGTCCCTTGCTTCGCAGACCGCAATATGTCTTGCCAATATGGAATATGTAAAGAACCTCTCAAAGCAGATGTGGTCCTTTACGGAGGCGATGACCGAAGCTATTGACGCGAGAACTCCTTATAACGGAAGTCACACGAGAAAAGTTGCAGAGTACTCGGGTAAAATCGTTGACAGAATCAATGCTCTTCATGAAGAAGGAAAAGAAGATCTTTCCTTTAGCGAGGAACACAGGGAACAGGTTGTAATGGCTGCGTTCCTTCATGATATAGGTAAAATGATTGTTCCCATTGATGTAATGAACAAGGAAACAAGGCTTGGTAAATACCGAAAGGATATAGATGCCCGCTTTGAAAACCGCCTTCTTAAGAATGAGATTAATTATTTGAAGAACAGGTGCTCTGAGGCTGATTACATCAAAGAAAAAGAAAAACTTGAAAAGGCCGTAAGCCTTGTGGCAGAGGTAGATTCGATCGGATTTATTGATGACACAAAGATGGCAGAAATCTGTGAATGCATTGAATATGTATTTACCGATTATGAAACAATGGAAGAATATCCCTTCTTTGATGATACCGAAAAAGAATGCATGCAGGTAAGAAAAGGAACACTTACTCAGGCAGAGCGTATAATAATGGAGAATCACGTTGTTATGACTGAGAGAATACTCAGTAAAGTATATTTTAACAAGTCATTTTCCATGGCACCGATATGGGCGGCTCAGCATCATGAATGCATTAATAATTCCGGATATCCAAAGAAAATCGGCGGAGACGATCTTGGCCCCGAAGCACGTATTTTGGCTGTAGCCGATATATGCGACGCCCTTCTTGCAACGGACAGACCCTATAAAAAGCCGCTGCCCAAAGAAAAAGCCTTTGCTATTATGGAAAGCATGGCTAATGAAGGCAAACTTGAGATGAAGTATGTTAATTACTTACGGGAATGTCTTGAGTAACGAAATTAACAATTTTTGAAAAGGATTTGTTTATTTCCTTTTCTGCCCGGGTGTTAGAATGATTGACGGTTTATAAAACATTTAGGGGAGAGAAGATGAATCTGTTTAAAAATAATTCAAAAGAAATTAATGAGGCAACCCCGCTTTTGTTTTTAGCGGGGCCTATGTTTTTAGAGCTTCTTTTAAATATTTGCATTAACAATGTAGATACTCTTATGCTCAGCCATTACTCGGAGACTGCGGTGGGTGCGGTAGGTAATGCCAATCAGGTAATGTTTTTACTTATTCTTATGTTTAACATTATCGCAACTGCAACTTCTGTAATTGTCGCACAGTATCTTGGAGCCAAGCAGCATGAAAAGATGAATACAATATATACACTGTCGGTTATTGTTAACCTTGTAATGGGTATTGTATTAAGTTTACTGTTTGTGACATTTAAGGGAACAATACTTGGAATGCTCAAGGTTCCGGCAGATATGGTCAACGAAGCGGAAATATATATTAATATTGTAGGCGGAGGCCTTTTCCTTCAGGCGGTTTACAATGTAATGCTTCAAATTCTGCGCTGTAACGGTTATGCCAAGGTCGGCATGTACATTTCCATCGTCATTAACTTAATCAATGTTGTGGGCAATTATTTATTCCTTTACGGTCCGCTTGAGTTTCTTAAACTCGGAGTTGCCGGAGCTGCAATTCCCACTGTATTTGCGAGACTGTCCGCAGTAGTTATTTCAATCGCATTCTTCTATAGAAAGAAAATCGGTAAGTTTGCCATTAAATATATTACTCCCTTCCCCGGTAAGATGTTGCTTGAGATGATTAAAATCGGTCTTCCCTCTGCCGGCGAAAATATGTTTTATAACATGTACCAGCTCATTCTCCTTTCCTTCATAAATGGATTCGGAAGTGATGCGGTAAATGCCAAGGTATATTGCCAGTCTCTTATAGCCTTTGCGATGATATTCTCCAATGCGGCAGCTATGGGAACCCAGATTATTGTCGGTCATCTGGTAGGAGCGGGCAAGGAAGATGCGGCTTACAGAAGAGCCTTTGCAACCTTGAAGGTTTCACTGCCGATAACGATAGGACTGGCCATAGCAAATATGCTGTTGAGCCCATTTACTTTAAGACTCTTTACATCCAATCAGGAGATTATTCATATCGGATTCTTTATTATGGCGGTTGATATTGTTATTGAAACAGGACGTTGTCTTAATATGACATTTGTCAGCAGCTTAAAGGCAGCCGGTGATTATATTTTCCCTTTGGTTGTGGGAATTATTACAATGTATGGTCTTGGCGTAACGGTCGGATATACAATGGGAGTTATTGTGGGATTCGGCGTTGCCGGAGTATTTGCAGGAACTGCAGCCGATGAATTTATCAGAGGCCTTATCGTTATGAACCGCTGGCGTCGTAAAAAATGGCTTGGCAAGGCGATTGTAAAGTCTGATGAAACCGGCAAAAAGGAATTTGAAGAGGAAAACTAAGATTTACTCCAAAAGATTTCGTATTATTATTGACACTTAAAATATACGGTGGTAAGATTTTATCAATTTAATAGGATAAACCGTTGAAGCGGAGATAACGGCAATAATGCCTTTACAGAGAGCCCGTGTTGCTGAGAGTCGGGTGAGAAACAAGTTGTCAAATGGACCGCTGAGGGCGCAGTCAAATGTGATTATATTACAGAGTATTCTGCGACGTTGAAGGCTAACGTAAAAGGCCGGGGGTATGTTAGTATCCTGCTAAGCGCATGGCATCCATGAATTCAAGGTGGCACCGCGGATAAGATAAATTATTCGTCCTTGATAGAGTTATAGCTCTATCAAGGACTTTTTTATTATGAAAATCCAGATTTCCCCAAAAATCTGTAAGCTGTAAATTAACCCAAAGGAGAATTGATTATGAATTTTCAGCCTTCGCTCGATGAAGTTAAAAAGATAGCTGCTGAGGGTAAGTATAATGTACTACCCGTAAGTACGGAGATTTTATCGGATTTTACAACTCCGATAGAAACTATGCGTATTTTAAAAAATGTTTCAAAACATTGCTATATGCTTGAATCCGCTGCGGCTAATGAAAAATGGGGTCGCTATACTTTCCTTGGATATGATCCCAAAATGGAAATTACCTGTATCGACGGCGAAATGGTAGCAGGCAATCTTAAGTTTAAAACCGATAACCCTTCGGATTATTTAAGACAAATTCTGGCAGATTACAAGAGTCCGAGATTTTCATATCTTCCTTCATTTACGGGAGGTCTTGTAGGTTACTTTTCTTATGATTATTTAGGCTACAGTGAACCTACCGTAAGACGTCAGGTTGAAGATGAAGAAAAATTTAAAGATGTGGATCTTATGCTTTTTGATAAAGTTATTGCTTTTGATAATGTAAGACAGAAGATTATCTTTATGGTGAACATGTCTTTAGACGACCCGGAAATCGGTTATAACAAGGCCGTAATGGAACTTAAACAGCTTGTGGAGCTTGTTAAAAACGGCGAAAAGGTTAATGAACCGGCAGGAAAACTGCTTGGTGAGGTTACCCCATTATTTAACAAAGAGCAGTACTGTGAAATGGTTGAAAAGGCTAAACATCATATTCACGAAGGCGACATTTTCCAGATTGTTTTATCAAACAGACTGGAAGCGCCTTTTGAAGGAAGTCTTTTAAACGCATACAGAATGTTAAGAACCATCAATCCCTCACCTTATATGTTCTATTTTGCGGGAACGGACGTAGAAGTTGCAGGAGCATCACCAGAGACCCTGGTAAAGCTTGAAAACGGTGTACTTCATACTTTCCCTCTGGCCGGAACCAGACCACGCGGAAAGAACGAGGAAGAAGACAAGGCACTTGAAGCCGACCTTTTGGCTGATGAAAAAGAACTCGCGGAGCACAATATGCTGGTTGACCTGGGCCGTAATGACCTTGGAAAGATAAGTAAGTTTGGTACGGTATCGGTTGAGAAGCTTCATTCTATTGAAAGATACTCTCATGTAATGCATATCGGCTCAACCGTAAGGGGCGAGATCAGAGACGATAAGGATGCCCTTGATGCAATTGAGGCAGTTCTTCCCGCAGGTACACTTTCCGGTGCACCCAAAATCAGAGCCTGCCAGCTTATCGGTGATCTTGAAAACAATAAGCGAGGCATTTACGGCGGAGCAATCGGATATATCGATTTTACCGGTAATATGGATACCTGTATCGCTATTCGAATTGCTTATAAGAAAAACGGAAAAGTATTTGTCAGAAGCGGGGCGGGTATTGTAGCGGATTCTGTTCCCGAAAAGGAATTCCAGGAATGCTTGAATAAGGCAAGGGCATCGCTTAAGGCCCTCGAACTTGCCGGAGATTTGGATTAATAATTGGAGGATATTATGATATTATTAATAGATAACTACGATAGTTTTTCTTATAATCTTTATCAGCTGGTGGGAGAATTAAACCCGGATATTAAAGTTATAAGAAACGACGAGATGACAGTCGATGAAATAAGAAAACTTGCTCCGGACAGAATTATTCTTTCTCCCGGTCCAGGAAGACCCGAAGACGCAGGAATTATTGTGGAAGTAGCAAAAACAATCGGAAAAGAAATTCCCACGCTGGGTGTATGTCTTGGTCATCAGGCTATTTGCGCAGCATACGGTGCGGTGGTTACATATGCCAAAGAACTTATGCATGGCAAACAGTCCGATGTTGAATTTGATGAAAATTGTCTTTTATTTAAAGGACTTCCCAAGGTAGCTCCTGTGGCAAGATATCATTCACTTGCAGCCGATAAGAATACTATTCCGAAGGAACTTGAAGTAACGGCCGTAACAACAGACGGTGAGGTAATGGCTGTAAAGCATAAAGACTATCCGATTTACGGTGTGCAGTTCCATCCGGAATCAATTATGACACCGGACGGAAAGCAGATGCTTAAAAACTTTCTTGAGTTAAATTAATGAATATAACATATAAAAACTTAACCTGAATAAACGGAGGATAAACAATGATTAAAGAAGCGATTACAAAGATTTCCGAAAAAATGGATCTTACCTATGATGAAGCATATGCTGTAATGAATGAAATTATGAGCGGTGAGACAACACCTACTCAGAATGCGGCATTCCTTGCAGCCCTTTCTACCAAAAGCACAAAGGCTGAAACAACAGAAGAAATTGCCGGTTGTGCAGCAGCTATGAGAGACCATGCAACACCTGTTGTAACCGGAATGGATATTTTTGAAATTGTAGGTACCGGTGGTGACAATGCTCAGAGCTTTAATATTTCCACTACTTCAGCAATTGTTGCTGCTGCAGGCGGAATGAAAGTAGCAAAGCACGGTAACAGAGCTGCATCCTCTAAGTGCGGTACTGCAGACTGTCTGGAAGCTCTTGGCGTAAATATTCAGCAGAGCCCCGAAAGATGTATCGAAATGCTTAAGGAAGCAGGTATGTGCTTCTTCTTTGCTCAGAAGTATCATGCTTCCATGAAATATGTAGGACCCATCAGAAAGGAACTTGGTTTCAGAACAGTATTTAATATTCTTGGCCCTCTTACCAATCCCGGCAGACCTACCATGCAGCTTCTTGGTGTATATGATGAATATCTTGTACAGCCTCTTGCTCAGGTTCTTTCCAATCTTGGAGTAAAGCGTGGCATGGTTGTATATGGTCAGGATAAGCTTGATGAAATCTCTTTAAGTTCACCTACAACAGTTTGCGAGATTAAGGACGGATGGTACAGAACCCATGTTATTCGTCCCGAAGATTTCGGATTAAAGTCATGTGATAAGTCTGAACTTGTTGGTGGAACTCCTGAAGAAAATGCTCAGATTACCTTAGCTATTTTAAAGGGAGAAAAGGGCCCCAAGAGAGATGCTGTACTTATGAATGCAGGCGCTTCTCTTTATATCGGCGGAAAGGCTGAAACAATGGCAGACGGTATTAAGCTTGCCGCAGAAATTATTGATTCAGGCAAAGCTATGGAAACACTTAATAAGATGATTGAGGTTAGTAACAGACCTGAATAAATCTGTTAGGAAATAATTTTTTTAGGTTTATATTTTTATTCGGAGATACTGATATGACAATTCTTGACGAGTTGGCGGCTTACGCAAAAGAAAGAACAGAAATCAATAAAGGAAGGGTATCTTTGCAGGATGTAAAGAAGATGGCACTTGATGCAGAAAAAGGATCGTTTGCTTTCGAAAACGCATTAAAGGGCGATGGTATATCCTTTATTGCCGAATGTAAAAAAGCTTCTCCGTCAAAAGGACTTATTGCGCCGGTATTTCCTTATCTTGAGATAGCTAAGGAGTACGAAGCCGCAGGAGCGGAATGCATATCCGTCCTTACGGAGCCCAAGTGGTTTCTTGGTAGTGATGAGTATCTTAAAGAGATAACAGCTTCGGTGAAGACACCCTGTATCAGAAAGGATTTCACCGTTGACGAATATATGATATATGAAGCCAAGAACCTTGGTGCATCAGCAGTTCTTCTTATATGTTCAATTCTCAGTAAGTCACAAATTGAAGAATATATCGGAATATGTGATGAACTCGGCCTTTCTGCTCTGGTAGAGACTCACGATGAAAAAGAAGTTGAGACGGCAGTGAGTGTCGGCGCAAGACTCATCGGAGTAAATAACAGAAATCTGAAAGATTTTACAGTGGATACTTCAAACAGCGCGAGACTCCGTGAATTGATTCCTTCGGATGTTCTGTTTGTTTCCGAAAGTGGTGTAAAAACTGCTGAGGATGTGGCACTGCTTAGAAAAATCGGAGCTGACGCGGTGCTTATAGGTGAAACACTTATGAGATCACCCGATAAAAAGGTGAAGCTTGCTGAACTAAGAGGTTTATAATATATCAGAGGTTTATTATGACTAAGATGAAATTCTGCGGAATTAAGAGAGCAGAGGATGTTGAAGCCGTAAATGAGATAAAACCGGACTATATAGGCTTTGTATTTCTCGAGACAAGAAAACGATACGTGAATCCTGATACGGCATCTTCACTAAAGAAAAAGCTTGACCCTGCTATCAAGGCGGTGGGTGTTTTTGTAGATGCGCCGTTAGAAGAAGTGGAGAAACTTCTTTTGGATGGAACCATAGATATGGCCCAGCTTCATGGCAACGAAAGTGAAGAGTATATCAGTGAACTCAAATCAAAAACAGATAAGAAAATAATAAAGGCTTTTGAAATATCGGATGGAACAAAGGCTGATGATATTGAAAAATGTTGCGCCGATTATGTCCTTTTGGATTCGGGAAAAGGAACAGGCAAAACCTTTAACTGGGATCTGATTAAAGGAATCAAACGTGATTTCTTTTTGGCCGGAGGTATGGGAACCGACAATGTTAAAGAGGCTATAGAGGCGGTCGAGCCTTTTGCCGTGGATGTAAGTTCCGGAATAGAAACCGACGGAATTAAAGATAAAGATAAAATGGCAGCATTTGCGGCTGCTGTGAGAGGAGCAAAAAATGACTAATCCTAATGGAAGATTTGGCATTCATGGTGGACAGTATATTCCTGAAACTTTAATGAATGCAGTTCAGGAATTGGAACAGGCATATAATCATTATAAAAATGATCCTGAGTTTAATAAGGAACTCGAAGAATTATTTAATGAATACGCAGGAAGACCTTCAAGATTATACTTTGCAGAAAAGATGACAGAAGATCTGGGCGGGGCAAAAATCTATTTAAAGAGAGAAGATCTTAATCATACAGGCGCACATAAGATTAATAATGTACTTGGACAGGCACTTCTTGCAAAGAAGATGGGCAAGACAAGACTTATTGCGGAAACCGGCGCCGGCCAGCATGGTGTTGCTACCGCAACAGCTGCAGCGCTTATGGGCATGGAATGTGTTGTTTTTATGGGCGAAGAAGATACAAAGAGACAGGCTCTTAACGTATACAGAATGAGACTTCTCGGTGCAGAAGTTATTCCGGTAAAAACAGGAACCGCTACACTTAAAGATGCAGTTTCCGAAGCGATGAGAGAGTGGACTTCAAGAATAGATGATACTCACTACTGTCTTGGATCGGTAATGGGACCGCATCCCTTCCCGACAATAGTTCGTGACTTCCAGGCGGTTATTTCCAAAGAAATTAAAGAGCAGATTTTGGCAAAGGAAGGCAGACTTCCCGATGCGGTTATCGCCTGTGTAGGCGGTGGTTCAAATGCAATCGGAGCCTTTTATAATTTCATTGAAGATAAAGACGTTCAGCTTATTGGCTGTGAGGCAGCAGGCCGTGGTATCGATACATATGAAACGGCTGCAACTGTTAACACCGGAAGAGTTGGTATCTTCCATGGAATGAAGTCATATTTCTGTCAGGATGAATATGGCCAGATTGCTCCAGTATATTCAATTTCAGCGGGACTTGATTATCCCGGTGTAGGTCCTGAACATGCTTATCTGTATGATATAGGTCGTGCACAGTATGTGCCTGTTACCGATGATGAAGCAGTTAATGCTTTTGAATATTTAGCTAAGACCGAAGGGATTATTCCTGCAATCGAGTCAGCACATGCTGTAGCATATGCCATGAAACTGGCTCCCACTATGGATAAGGACAAGATTATTGTTATTAACATTTCAGGTCGTGGTGACAAGGACTGTGCAGCAATTGCCAGATACAGAGGGGAGGATATCCATGAGTAATATAAGAAAAGCATTTGAAAACGGAAAAGCATTTATTCCCTTTATAACCTGTGGTGATCCGGACCTTGAGACTACAGCCAAGGTAGTGCGTGAAGCTGTGAAAAACGGAGCTGACCTTATTGAACTTGGAATTCCTTTTTCGGATCCTACTGCAGAAGGCCCTGTAATTCAGGGAGCTAATATCAGAGCTCTTGCCGGTGGAGTTACAACAGACAAGGTGTTTGAACTTGTAAAAGATTTAAGAAAAGATGTAACCATTCCTATGGTATTTATGACATATGCAAATGTAGTTTTCTCTTATGGTGCAGAAAAGTTTATCGGTACCTGTCAGAAAATCGGCATAGACGGGCTTATTCTTCCGGATCTTCCGTTTGAGGAAAAGGAAGAGTTTCAGCCTATTTGTGACAAGTACGGAGTAGATTTGATTTCTCTTATTGCGCCTACTTCTGAGAAGAGAATCAGCATGATAGCCAAGGAAGCACAGGGATTTATTTATCTTGTTTCCAGTCTTGGTGTAACAGGAACCAGAAGCGAAATTAAAACTGATTTGGAATCTATTGTAAAAGTTATCAGAGAAAATACAGATGTGCCCTGCGCAATCGGATTTGGCATTTCGAATCCTGAACAGGCTGCAAAGATGGCAGCGGTTTCCGACGGAGCAATAGTTGGTTCTGCGATCATTAAGATTCTTGAAAAGTACGGCAAAGAATCACCGAAATACGTCGGTGAGTTTGTTAAGAGTATGAAGGATGCCATTCGATAGACAGCTTTTGTTACCTGTATTCCGTATATTAATGTGAGTTTTGCTTTATTGAAGCAAAAAGCGCTTTTGTGGGACATTCTTTTATACAGTCACCGCATCTTATACATTCAAAACTATTGGGAGTGACCTTAGGGTTTACTCCCATTTTGCATATATTGGCACATTTTCCGCAACTTACGCATTTTTCTTTATCACAGCTCATACGATAAAGGGAAATGGGATTGAACAGTGAATAAAAAGCGCCGAGAGGACAAAGATATTTACAGAACGGACGCCAGATAAGCATTGAGGCAATAAGTATGGTTGCCAAAACAATGACCTTCCAAGTAAAAATTGTTCCAAGCTTTTTGGCAATACTGCTGTTTGTGGCAGCCAGAAGAATCCCGGAAACGGTACCGCTTGGGCATATATATTTGCAAAAGAAGGGCGTAAGCTTTATGCACAGGGGAAGTACGATAACAAATAAAATGAGAATTATATATTTAAGTTTTCTGAGTGTTTTATCACCTTTGAAACGGTTTATTTTAATCGGAAACGGAATAAGATAAATCAGCTCCTGCAATAATCCGAAAGGACATAAAAAGGCACATACAGCTCTTCCGAGAATTGCACCGAAAAAGATTAAAAGACCCAATACATAATAAGGAAATTTAAATTTGAAGCCTGACAGAAAACTTTGAAGTGAGCCTATGGGGCAGGAACCGATTGCTCCCGGGCATGAATAGCAGTTTAATCCGGGTACACAAACGTTTTTAACAGATCCCTGATAGATTTCTCCGGTGAAAAAACCTTTGAAATTAGCATTTTGGAGCATGGTCGCTACGGCTCCGATGCTAAGTCGATTCCTTAAATTTCCGTGGTTATTCTTTTTATTATCCAATGCCAACACACTCCATACAGATTTTTATAGCCTTAACCAGTACGGAGGCAGGCTGTCCGGTCTTAATTCCGACATAAATCAATATTGCCGAAATAATTATGATTATAAAAGACACAATTCTATTTGACTTCAACGCAGAATCTCCATGGTGTGAACTTTTTAATTATTGGTTGAAAGATAATTAATTATTTCGTTCCAGTCTTCTTTGGTACGGCTTCCTATGAAAAGACATCCGCTGTCATCGGCGATGTCACTGTAGACAATGTGTCCCTGACTGTCAAAGAATACTGTGTTGGGAACATAGCCAGACTGAAGGCTGTCAAATTCGGCAACATACTGAAGTACAGAATAAGTAGTTCCGATTTCATTAAGAATTTCACCGGCACCGTCTTCGGTAGAATAAACACCGATTATATTATAATCACCGCTTCCGCTGCCCAGCTCCACATATAATTCCTGTAAATCGGGCATTTCTCTTACACAGGGGCCACACCAGGGCTCCCAGAAATTGACCATGGTAAGCTTGTATCCGGAGAAGATATTCTCGCTTATGACAGCATCGCTAATAACATCATAGGCCGTAAACGTGATTTCGGGATCAAAAGGTTTGGAATCATCGGAAGATTCAAAACCGGATGAAGTACTTTCACCTGTAGCATCATCGTCAGATGTCGGCTCAACGGCGATATCGTCGGAATCACCGGTAATATCACCTTCAGCAGGGGAGGTACTTGTGATAGCATCATGGCTTTTATTTTCGGTCAAATCCTTAATAGCCTGCAGGGTATCTTTTCCGGAAACGGTGTCGCCGAATGTATTTTCTTCATTTTCTGCAACGGAGGAGTCTGACCCGCTCTGCGAAACCTGCCCTGAAGGGGACATGCCACAGGAGGATATAATAAGAGATAATGATAATAATATTGCGAAAAGGCCTTGTTTTTTCATAACTGCTCTCCATATATATTTTTTGATAATAGTTGTCAGCATTAATAATATCTGCTATATACAGATATTATTATTCAGTCTACCATATATTGGCTTTTTGAGGCAGTATTTTTTGACGAAGGACTGTCAAATTCGGGAGCATGTTTTCTTGTCCAGATGGGATAGAGATTACGCTGCAGTTTTGGATTAATACGTTCTTTTATGGCTATTGTTTCAAAGAAAATCTTCCACATATCCGTATAATCATCGTTTTCTTTTTCAGTCTCGAGTAAAACGGCAAATTCAGCATCCGTAAGTGTTCGCATATAGAAGTGTTCGTTTTTGGGGTGAATCACAGCTTCTTTGTGAATATCGTCGATTATCATCCAGTTTTCAGACGGCATACGATCCTCAAAGGCTCCTCCCAAAGTAATAGCAATACGACTTTTGGGTTCAATGTGGGCGACATACATAGATTTTCTTACTTCGTGAAAACGAAGGAATTCCACAAAGCGGTGAGCCTCATTGCCTACTCGTTTTTTTATTTCGTTAAAGCGCATAACTGCTTCGTACTGTACTTTATTCACTACTTCAGGCCCGTATGCAAATCCAAGTATCATCATTCGATAAATAAGATCCGGTACTTCCGGTTCGTATGCCATAGCGCAGTATGACAGGTCATAGTAAAAACCGGTGGAAATTTTAGTGTTTATTGCATCTATAACACTGAGTGCCTGCCCGGAATCGGTAGGAACATAAATGTACTCATCCAAAAAGGTTCTGTTTGCTGAGGTTTCGTATTCTATTTTTATGTTCTGGTGGCCTCTTTTGCTGCTCCATGCAACATAGATGCAGGAGAGAAGAGCTTCCCAGTTTGGCTCGCATGTGTATATATACATAGTGTTTATGAGGATGCCTGCATGGGCACTGATTCTGTAAGTCCGAAACTTGAAAATAAGTTTAACTGCTGAAACTGCTCGTTGTCTTTGGTAATCTGAATGGTCTCGCTTCGTTGTGAATCGGCGAGACAAGCTAAAATGTATTGCTGCTCAATCGGTATTTTATACAGCATTTTACCGTTGCAGGTAATAAAATACTGGGCTCTTTTAAGTACAATCCCCATTCGCTTAAGCATTTCGAATGTTACTTTACCGTAACGTCGGGCACTCATTATCTTTTTGACTCCTGTGGGTCCTATTCCCGGAACGCGAAGCAGCATATCATAAGTGGCGGTATTTATTTCTACGGGAAAATCACCAAGATGTCTTATGGCCCAGTCGCACTTAGGGTCTATTCGATTGTCAAAGAACGGCTTTTCTTTGGAAAGAAGTTCTTCGGCATGGAATCCATAGAACCTAAGCAAAAAGTCTGCCTGATACAGACGGTGTTCTCTAAGCATCGGAACAGGTGTGTTAAGGGCAGGAAGAGCGGAGTCTTCATTGATAGGAATGTAACCGGAGTAGAAGACTCTTTTTAAATCAAAGCTTTTGTACAGGTTTTGGGTTGTAGTAATAAGTTCAAGATCTGTTTCATCGGTGGCACCGATTATCATCTGGGTACTTTGACCGGCGGGAGAAAAGGGGCGCTTAAGCATGGTATCTCTTGGGTCTGCGGGATAATTAAATGTATTATCTTTGGACAGTTCTTTTATTCGGTCCTGAGTTGAGGGTTTATGTGCTGTATTTCCCGATAAACTCTTTGCCATTACGGTATCAGCCACAGCCTGTCTTTTTTCACCGTTTATGAGATTGTCCGACGACTGTTCGCTATATCTCATTTCGGTATGAGAAGCTGACAAACCATTGCCGCCGATTCCATATTCTTTGCTGCTGCCGATTTCGATGCTGTCATTTCCGTCAGGACCGAAAATGCTGTTTACCAGATGCGAGTTAATGGAAGCGCGCTCCATACGGGCATCCTTACCGATGGCTAAGCGATGAGCTGCAATTGTTCCGGTGACCTGGTTCATGGGGCGAAGAATGTTATTCATTGCCTTGTTTGGGGCCAGTTTTTTGAGACTTACCTCGGTCGGAAGCTCCATATTGATGCTCATACGGTCCGCCAGCAGTCCTGCTGAATACAGAAGCTCCGAAGAGGCACCGGGTATGACTTTAACATGGAT
Organism: Lachnospiraceae bacterium; assembly: GCA_024403485.1. Lineage (GTDB taxonomy): Bacteria > Bacillota > Clostridia > Lachnospirales > Lachnospiraceae > UBA1258. The sequence goes on along the minus strand of JAKSRT010000001.1, from coordinate 60,939 downwards.
ATAACCGTTAAATTTGTAAACGGTGCGAAGCAGTCTGAGTGTCTCGCACATTTTTTCCATTGTATAATCGGGACTTACGATAATGCCCGAACTTAAAAAAAGACCTTCAATATAATTTCTTTTGTAAAATTCAATGGTAAGATTGCAGATTTCGTCAGGAGTAAAAGTAGCTCTTCTGATATCGTTACTCACCCTGTTTTTGCAGTATTTGCAATCATATATGCAATGGTTGCTCATTAATATTTTGAGCAGTGAAATGCATCTTCCGTCAGCAGCGAAAGCATGACAGATACCGGCAGAACAGGAGTTGCCCAGAAAGCCTTCCTTGCCGCGCCTGTCTACTCCGCTTGATGTACAAGCTACATCATATTTTGCCGCATCCGACAGTATTTCCAATTTATCCGAAACTGATAATCCGTTATTAATCTCAAACATACGTTCGCTCCTTTATAACAACATAATACAAACATTTGTTCGCTTTGTAAAGCGGAATTATTATGGGAAATTAAGGAATTCTTAATTGAATTAATTAGAACTTGTGATATAACTGTATTAGTACTGTTAATACAGTTAGCTTTTCCATTTTGCATAAAGGAGGTAAGTAATCAATTGATTGAACTTAATTTAAGGGATTCAAGGCCTATTTACGAGCAAATAGGTGATTCCTATAAAAAACTGATTATAAGCGGTGTGCTGAAGCCTGATGAGAAAATGCCCTCCGTGAGGACTCTGGCCCAGCAGCTGTCGATAAACCCCAATACTATTCAAAGAGCATATAACGAGCTTGAAGCGGCCGGATTTGTATATTCGATTCCGGGTAAGGGCAGCTTTGTGTGTGAAATGGAAGACTTTAACAAGGAGCATATTGCGGAGCTTAAGGTTACCGTCAGAACTCTGATAGAGGAACTGAGGCTTTTGAAAGTATCCGACGAGGAAATATACGAATTAATGGGGAAGGGAGAATGCAATGATAGAAGTTAATAATCTGGTGAAAACCTTTGATGGATTCATAGCTCTTGACGGGACGAGCCTGAAGGTGGAGAACGGTTCCGTTTACGGACTTGTGGGACCGAACGGAGCCGGCAAGTCAACCGTCATCAACCATCTTACAGGTGTGTATAAACAGGATGGAGGAACGGTGCTGTTTGATGACGAGCCTGTTTGGGAAAATGCGAATGTCAAAAGAAAAATAGCTTATATACCCGATGACTGGTTTTATTTCAACGGTTCCAATGTTGAAGATATGATGCGCTTTTATAAAGGTATCTATCCATCATTCAGCGAGGAACGTTTTTATAAAATGAGGGATGCCTTTAATATTGATTTAAAGAAAGGAATCAAGTACCTGTCGAAAGGCATGAAAAAGCAGGTGGCTTTTTGGCTGGCCCTTTCTTCAATGCCGGAGTATCTGATTCTTGATGAGCCGGTAGACGGTCTTGATCCCGTTATGAGACGACGAATCTGGAGTTTTGTGATGGAAGATGTGGCCGCAAGGGGAACCAGTGTACTTGTTTCCTCACATAATTTAAGGGAACTTGAGGATGTATGCGATCATGTCGGTATCATGAACAAGGGAAAGGTTATTCTTGAGAGAAGTCTGAGCGAACTTCAGGATAATATGGTTAAGCTTCAGGTAGTATTTAAGGAAGGAATGAACGAAGTTCCGGGAGATATTCCCGTGCTTCATGACAGTGTTATGGGAAGGGTGCATACGATGATAGTAAGAATGTGTCCCGAAAGTGCGGTAAAATGCGTAAGCAAATACGAACCTCTTTTGGTGGAGGCGGTACCTCTTACCCTGGAAGAAATATTTGTATATGAGTTGGGAGGTCTTGATTATGAAATCAAAGAAACAATTATTTGATAAAACCATATTCGGAAAATTGATAATCAGCCTCTGGCCGGTTTGGTCGCTGGCGTCGCTTTTCGGTGTTGTTATGACGATTTCAAGTGCTCTTCGTTTTAGGAGCAATATGCTGTTTGACTATACCTTTGCCGGAAGAACGCTCATGTATGAGGCAGACGCCGAATATTTTAGTGCGGCATCCACTTTCGTAATATATGCTGCTTTGATATATGCCCTTGTTGTGGGTATCGGTGTATATAGTTTTCTTTTCAGCAAAAGAAGCACCATTTTTATGCACTCACTGCCATTCTCAAGAGACACTGTTTATATTTCCGTTACTGCGGCAGGCCTTTTGATGACGGTAGTTCCCTTTGTTATTTCGGAAATAGTATATACATTGATGCTCCTGCCCCTTGGAATATTCAGAATCAAAGCCATTATGATTCTTCTTTGGGCAATTATTGCTTACTGTCTCATATTCTTTGGCTTATCGGCATTGGCCGCGCAGTTTGCGGGAAGACTTATTTCATTTATTGCCATGTATGGAATACTTAATTTCTTCTTTTTCTTTGCGGAAATGAGTGTAACCGTATTCCAGTCGGCTTTTCTCTACGGTGTGAATGAACAGTACGGAAACAAGCTTGATTTTCTTATTCCTGTTGCCAGACTGGTGGATAAGGTCTATTACAAATACAATTATGTCGAAACCAACATGGAAGAACTTAAAGATGTTTCTTTCTTTGGCCTTGGTACCATAACGGTTTATGGTCTGGTGGGCGTGGTGCTTCTTGTTTTTGCTCGATTTGTTTACAAGTACAGAAAAAGCGAAGCTTCCTCCGAAATGCTGACAATAGACTTTTTAAAACCGGTGCTTTTATATGCTTTTTCTTTTATAGGTGCGATTGCGGGTGCATACATTCTTTACGGTATGTTTGCTTTTGGCAACTACCAGGTGGTAAAGACATTACCTATGCTTATGCTGGCTGTAATTTGCGGAGGAATATGCTTCTTTGTGGGCTCCATGATTATAAACAGAGACCTCAGAGTATTTAACAGACCGAATTTGGCAGGATTTTCAATACTGGCAGCTGTCCTTGTTATTGCCACATTTGTAGCTAAAGCGGATATTTTTAAGCAGGAAGATAAGATGCTTTCTGCTTCAGAGGTGGATTATGTAACGGTTTACCTTGGGGGAGTGGAATATGTAATAAAACCGGATGAGCCTCTTTTCGATTACATGCAGGATATTCAAAAGGCTATAATTGAAGAGGGACCACGCGGAAACGTTGCCGGCGAACAGTGGGCCATTTCGGCCAATTTCTTATATCGATTGCAGGACGGCGGAAGATTTACAAGAGATTACGTTATAAAAATGTCTGAGGATAATCTTTCAGATCCGAACTCTCTTGAATCGATACTTCTGGACTTTATGAATACCGAGCCGGTACGGGAAAAGCAGCTTTTGCTGACTCCCGACTATGCTATTGAATATATTGATCTGGCCATTTACCGTGAGTACGGATACAGAGATATAAACATAGAAAAAGAAAAGCACAGAGGCTTACTTGACGCTGTATGTCAGGATCTTAGAGAGGGAAATATACCAAAAGAAACATTTTTCAGTGATTATAATGAGAATCAGTACACATTGCAGATATGCGGAGGTTACGGTGAAAACGTGAGTAAAAATGAAGCAGTGTATGATATGTGGACGCAACTGGTAATTACAAAAGACATGGTTCATACAATCGAATATCTTGAAACGGAGTGTGGTGTCGATTTCTCTGAACTAAAATAAAAATAAAGGCTTGGGCTGATTCTAATTGCTAAAATCGGTCCAAGCCTTTAATATTTAGTTATGGGAAAGAAAATATTTTTAGGTGTTTCTTTGGCGGTGCTTGTCGTAGTTGCAGGTATTTATCTCATTAACGGAGCAGGCCTTAGCGGCAGCAGCATTGACACTGAAACAATACAGAAAACGAAAAATGATTATTTACAGCCCCTAACGGATGAACCGGATTCGCAAGAGGTCAGTGAAAATAAAGAAGCCATGAATTCTGAAAATGGTGGCGATTCGGACAGTATACATTCCGTAGTTGATGAGTCGGTTCATGACATCGACATACCTCGATATGATATGAAGGAGTACATGACAATAATGGAAAATATGACATTGAGAGAAAAAGTGGGGCAGCTTTTTATCATAAGACCTGAGAGCATTGTTAAAGAGTATCATGGTTACGAGACCGGCCTAAACGCGGATATGCGGGCAATCTATGAGGATTACCCCTGCGGAGGTTTTGCACTTTTTGAAAAGAATATTACCGATGAGATGCAGATAATCAAATTTACAACAGACCTGCACGCACTTAAATATGCTCCTCTTTTATGTATCGACGAAGAGGGCGGCTTGGTATCAAGAATTTCCAATCATCCGAATATGCCGGTAGATGAAATTCCCAATATGCAAGATATAGCAGAGACAGGGGATGCCTATGAAGCATACAAGGTAGGAGACAATATCGGTTCATATTTAAAAAAATACGGCTTTGATGTGGATCTGGCACCTGTAGCCGATGTAAATACCAATCCCGACAATCCGATAATCGGTGTCAGAGCTTTCGGTGATGATCCTGTTACTGCAGGGGCTATGGTGGCCGCCGTGGTTGAGGGTCTTCATAATAACAATATCGGTGCCTGCCTGAAGCATTATCCCGGTCATGGCGATACAAAAACCGACACGCATCTTGGGTACGCGGAAACAACAAAAGATTGGGAAGAAATATTAAACTGTGAAATGGTACCGTTTATAGCAGGAATAAACGCTAACGCTGATATGGTTATGGTTGCTCACATTGCGGCTCCCCGTGTGACGGGCTCTGATGAACCCGCTACTCTTTCATATACGCTTATTACCGAAAAACTCAGAAATGAACTTCATTATGACGGTATTATTATTACGGATGCCATTGAAATGAAAGCTATCACCTCTGTTTACTCGTCAGGGGAGGCTGCTGTAAAATGTATACAGGCAGGAGTGGACATTGTACTTATGCCGGAAAATTATATTGAGGCATTTGATGCTGTGGTAAAGGCAGTGGAAGACGGCATTATTACAGAAGAGAGAATTAACGAAAGTTTACTAAGAATTTTACGGCTGAAAGCAAAATATTAACCAATCGTTAAGCCTAAAGCGGTAGTATGAGTAAAATTGTTATCGAACGTATACAATAATGTGTATATAAATTTGTGAGGGTTTGAGATGTTTGCTACACTAATTCCTTTATTTGATGAAAATATGGCAGTTAAAGCCTTTTCGCTTTTTGCGCAAAAAGAAAATTTTCTTTTAAATCCCTTTTTGCTGGGTACCGGAAGAAATACCGGAATCGGCAGAATTGACGGTCTTGAAGTAATAGAAAGTACAGGAATATCAACACTTTCTCCGGATGCGGATATATTTGTGCCTGTAAATCATATTTCTCTTTTTGCGGATATAGAGTTTCAGTGTAAAGCACCAACCAACAGAATTGTAATTCTTTTGGATAATTCGGTGAGACCTGAAAACTCATTTATAGCGCGAATTAAGGAGCTTAGGAACGACGGTTACAGATTTGCCATAAGAAAGCTCTTTGTTTCTGATTTTGAAGCCTACAGAGACATTATAAGACTGATGGATTATATTCTTTTGGACTATAAAAGAATTGATATTTCCAAAGCAAAGATATACTTTGGAAAATTATTTCCCGACATTAAGCTTGTTGCCTGCAATGTTGACAGTCAGGAAGTATTTGACCGCTTAAAAGACGATGGCGGATATTCACTTTACGAAGGGGATTTTTACAGACTTCCGATTACAAAGGGTGATACGGATATTGCTCCTGTTAAAGCAACAATGGTTGAACTGCTGAATATTGTTAACGATCCTGACTTTGATCTTGAAAAGGCAGCAGATGTTATAGGTCGTGATACATCACTTGTTGTATCACTTTTGAAAATGGTAAACAAAATGACTATTAACGGTGGTATTACCACTATTCGTCATGCGGCTGCCATGCTTGGTCAAAAAGAACTGAAGAGGTGGATTAACACAGCGGTTACAGATCGACTTTGTGAAGATAAGCCTTCGGAAATAATGAGATTATCTCTTATTCGTGCCAAATTTGCGGAAAATCTTGCATCTACATTTAATATGGCTATGCAGACCTCGGAATTATTCCTGATGGGATTGTTTTCGGTGCTGGATATTATTCTTAACAAGCCTATGAGTGAAGCCCTTACGCTGGTAAAGGTTGCAAAGCCTATCGAGGATGCTCTGACAAAGAACTCAGGTCCTTTTGCCGATGTAATGGATTTTATAAGAGTATATGAAGTTGCAAACTGGACAGAGGTCTCAAGGCGAATGGTTGTGAGCAACATTGATATGAACAGGGTTTATGACTGCTACCTTGAAGCTTTAAGCTGGTACCGTGACTTATTCAATGATTAATCCTTATATTTAAAACTTTCAGTAGGCATTACCAAGCGGTGTGCCTACTGATTTTTTGCACTTATATCAATAAAATGATATTATTTGTAAAAATACCTTTTGGAGTGAACAATGAAAAAGACGAAATACGTCATTGGAGATATATTATTCATTTTAATAGCTGGATTTATGGCGTCGATTCCGCTTCTTAATAAGGGTGTGGACGGAGCTGTTTATCAGGATCTTCAATTTCACCTTTCAAGAATCGAAAGCATTAAAGAAGGCCTCCTTGCGGGAGAGTTTCCTTTGATGATGCAGTCGGTTTGGATGGAGGGCAAGGGATACCCCGTAAGTATATTTTACGGAGATGCTCTTCTCTATGTGGCGGCTATTTTCAGAATGGTTGGGATTCCGGTTGTTACCTCGTATAAAATCTTTGTGTGGCTTGCAAATTTTGCTACGGCAGCATCTGCTCTTATTTGTTTTAAGCATATATTTGGTAAAAACGGATCTCTGTGTGATATAAAGGATCAAGACAGCATTGCACTAAAGAAAGACATAAGAGTTTTGGCTCCTTCGTATATTTCAGCATTTTTGTATGTCACCGCTTCCTACAGACTGATGGATATTTTTGTAAGAGCTGCGGTGGGTGAATATCTTTCCTTTATTTTCTTTCCGATTATTGCTTTGGCAATGTTTAATATTCTTTCAGAAGACGTAAGCGGGAAGAACTACTTTAAAAACTCGTTGTTGCTGACACTGGGTATGACCGGCCTGGTGGAAACTCATTTGCTGAGTACCGTGATGACCACATTTTTACTTGCCCTGGTATGTATTCTCTATGCAAAAAGAACCTTCAGAAAAAGAACGCTTCTTTGCATTCTTGCAGCAATAGGAGAGACAATAGCGGTTAATCTTTATTTCTTTGTACCTTTTCTTGATTACTATATCCATGAACCGGTATATGCAGGAAAGGGCGGAGATCATTCTCAGGCTATGCAGATAAGAGAAAGCGGTGCATATATTTCTCAGCTGTTTGACTTCTTTGGACACATTTTCGGAATAAATATTGACGATCCCGATTACAGAATGCAGCTTACAATAGGTCTCGCATTAATGTTTGCTTTACTGGTAAGCTTTATTTTGTTTGTGGCTATGTTTAGAAAATACAAGATATTTGTGGTAGGCGCAATGTCAGTTCTGACAATCTGGATGTCCACCAACATGTTTCCGTGGAACTCCCTTGAAGGCTACACGCATCTTTTTAAGCTTCTTTCAAATGTGCAGTTTCCCTGGAGATACATGGCAGCGGCAGTAACCTTTGTTTCTGTCCTGGTCGGAATGATTATTTCGGGCCTTGTTGAGAAAAAGAGGAGCATTGGGCTGGCTTTTAGCGGTTTGCTTGCTGTTGCAGCCGTTGCCACAACACTTTCTTTTTCAAGCGAATATAAGAACAATTATTATATGGTCAATTTTGCGGAATACAGCGAAGTAGATTCGGGATATATGGGTGCCTGTGAATATTTGAAGCCCGGTACGACTTTGGATATTACGCAATATATCCCGGAAAATGAACAGCTGGACCGGTATGAGATTGTACGGGAAAAGGGTAATAAAATTGTTGTATATGTAACAAACAGCAGCAGTTCATCCTATGTGGAAATACCCAAGATTAACTATAAAGGATACAAAGCCTTTGATGATAAAGGTAAAAAGATGGATATTTCCAATGGATATCTGAATCTTATAAATGTTTCGGTTCCCGCCGGTTATGACGGAGAAATAACCGTTAAATTTAAACAGCCCGTATTGTGGCGCATTTCTGAAATAGTATCTCTTTTAAGTGTTGTTCTTTTGGCAGTGTTATGTAAAAAGAACAATCAGTAGGTTATTTCACCGGGATCGAAAATAGGCATAAAACTTAATTTAAATAAGTTGATTTTATGTTTATGATCTATTACGGCCTTTGTTTTTTCATCGGGTTCCTCGATGCCGCGTATATATTTATCAAGGGTTTCGTATGTGAATCCCAGATTTTCCTCATCGGTTTTTCCGCATAAGCCGTCGGTAGGCACTTTGTTTACCAGATGACTCGGAACACCAAGATATGTGCCTATTGCTCTGACCTCAGTTACGGTAAGATTTGAAAGAGGAGAAAAATCTCCGGCTGCATCACCGTATCGTGTTGAATAGCCGACCCAGTCCTCAGAAAGGTTGCAGGTATTGGCTACTCGACCGTTCTTGCTCTGGCCAACGGCGTAAAGAGTGGCCATTCTGACCCGGGGTGGAATGTTTGTTATCGTTTGTACGGAGGGTTCAAACGGAAGGGAGTTTTTTATTCCCTCGACTGCATCGTGAACATTTATAACCATATATTCAATACCAAGGTGATTTACAAGATCATAAGAGGCTGAAATGTCCGACTGTTCACCGTTGGGCATCAAAACGCCGATTACTCTGTCTTTGCCAAGCGCTTTTACGCAAAGCGCAGCAACAACAGAGCTGTCCTTTCCGCCTGAAATGCCGACAATCGCATTGCAGGTCGGCCCGTTTTCTTTAAAAAAGTTCTGAATCCAGGCTACACAATCAGCCGTAATCTTTTCCACATCAAACATAGTTATACCTCCGGAATAGAAATGTCATATTTTTGTATAATCGGAATAACTGAATTTATATACTTACTGAATTTATTATAGTTTTTGACATTATGTCAGTCAAACAATACATTCGACATTCTTAATATAAATGTGTTTTTGTATGGCAAAAATGTTTTATGAGATAGATTACGAAGTAAAAAAATAGAATTCTAAGATTTTTTAGAGGAATATACATAGCAAAAAATTTTACTTTTGCTATAATCAAATCAACTCACTGAAAAGTAGTGGGGAGGTAACAACACAACTTATATAAGGAGAAGACTTTCTTATGGAATTTATTATTGAAAAGAACGCCCTTATTGCAAAAAAGGCGGGAGAAACCTTAAGAATCGAACCTTGGGGGAAGGATTCATTAAGAGTACGCTCCACAATGTTTGGTAAGTTTACCGATAATGAGTGGGCGCTTACTGAGACACCTGCTGCATGTGATGCGGAAATCAAGACCTTTGAAATCGATCACTGGGTTGGAGACGGAACAATTGATAAGCGTACAAACGCTTACATTAAGAATGGACGTATTAAAGCTGAAATCAACTTTGTAGGTATCATTTCTTTTTACAGAGACGACAAATTATTCCTTAGAGAATATTTTGCAATGTATGACGGAACCCTTCTTGAAGGCAGCCGCTGCTTAAAAGTTATTAACCGCGAATGGAAGGGTATTATCGGTGGTTCGGACTATTCATTAAATGTTAAGTTCGAAGCCAATAAAGATGAAAAGATTTACGGTATGGGACAGTATCAGCAGGATTTCATCGATCTTAAGGGATCTGTACTTGAACTTGCACAGAGAAATTCTCAGATCAGTGTTCCTTTTGCCGTATCCTCTCTTGGTTATGGTTTCCTTTGGAACAATCCGGCAGTCGGACGTGTAACCTTCGGTAAGAATATTACAGAATGGATTGCCAAATCAACAAAGGATATGGATTACTGGATTACAGTAGCAGACGGTCCCAAGGATATTGTTGCAAACTATGCTTCGGTTACCGGTTATGCACCTAAATTCCCTGAAGATCTGATGGGTCTTTGGCAGTGTAAGCTTCGTTACCGTACACAGGACGAAGTCCTGACCGTTGCAAGACAGTATCAGAAAGAAGGCATTAAAATCGATCAGATTGTTATTGACTTCTTCCACTGGACTGTTCAGGGTGACTGGAAATTTGATACAAAATACTGGCCCGATCCCAAGGCTATGGTTGATGAACTTCACTCAATGGGAATTAAGGTTATTGTTTCCGTTTGGCCTTCCGTAGACAGAAAGAGTGAAAATTTCTATCCCATGATGGAAAAGGGATTACTTATTAAGACTGAACGCGGTGCGGCTCAGACCTATGATTATCAGGGCGACTGCGTTGAAATCGATCCCTTTAACCCCGAAACAAGAAAGTATGTCTGGGAAGTATGTAAGAGAAATTATTATGATTTCGGAATCGATGCTTTCTGGCTTGATAACTCAGAACCTGACTACGGTGTTTATGATTTTGAAAATTACAGATATTTTGCAGGTCCCGCACTTCAGGTGAGCAATATGTACCCTCAGATGTACAGCCGTGCTTACTACGATGAAATGAGCAAGCTTGGTGATGGTACGGTAGTTAACCTTTTAAGATGTGCATGGGCAGGTTCTCAGAAATACGGTAACGTAGTATGGTCAGGCGACGTTCCTTCAACCTTTAAGGCATTTAAAGACCAGGTTTGCGCAGGCCTTAATATGGGTCTTGCAGGTATTCCCTGGTGGACAACTGACATCGGTGGATTTATGACAGATGATGTTAACGATCCCGATTTCCAGCAGCTGCTTATCAGATGGTATCAGTTCGCTGTATATTCTGCAGTACTCAGAATGCACGGAGACCGTGGACCTTACAATATTCCTCCGCTTGACAATCGTGACTGGGGTGGCGGATATCTCCACACCGGTCAGCCTAACGAGCTTTGGAGCTATGGCGAAGCAAATTACAAGATTATGAGAGACTACTACAATGTTCGTATCTCGATGCACGACTATATTAAGTCTCTTTACGAAGAAGCAAGCACAAACGGTTCTCCTCTTATCAGAACAATGTTCTATGAATTCCCTGAAGATAAGAAGTGCTGGGAAGTGGAGGATCAGTACATGTTTGGTTCAGAGTATCTTGTAGCTCCTATTTTTGAACTAAACTGCTTCGAAAGAGAAGTATATTTACCCGCAGGCGCTAAGTGGCAGCTTACATCAACCAACGAAGTATTTGAAGGCGGACAGACTGTTAAGGTTGCGGCTCCTATCGAATACAGCCCTGTATTTAAGAGAGCATAAGCAATAAAGATTTCATATGATATAAGATCCCGGAGTCAGTATCCGGGATCTTTTCGTTAATCCTGTTTTAATCGTGAATAGGTATCATTGTGCTACCGTATTATTTTTATGTGAAGGTGAGCATGAGAGCAACGATTATGGCCGTTGAGGCCGTTCTGTTTTTAGTAAGTGTAATTTACACAATGTTATCTTTCGGAAAAACCGAAAAAATAGCAAGGCGTCTTGGCGGGGCCTTCTTGTTTTGTGCTCTTTTACAGCTTGATTACATTATTCTTTTGTCCACTGAGGCCTTTGCCATTAAAGAATATATGGCGTGCCTGCAATACGTCTTTATGGATTGGACAGTTCTTTTATTGTTCTTCTATTGCATGGGATATGTAAAAATATCTCTGAAAAAATCCTACATGATTATTGCAATATCGATTGTTACGGTAGATTGTCTGATTTTTTTAACCAATCCTCTAAACAATCTGGCGGTTCAGATGAAACCGTACGAATACAGTGATATACAGACCGTTGCAGAGAAAGTAAGGCCGCTGTTCCTTATACATCCGATTATTTGCTACAGCCTTAATATCATTATGATTATCACTTTGATAATGAAATGCGCAAAAACTCAGCGTCTTTACAGAGGAAAATATATAGTAGTTGTGGCCATTGTATTCAGTACTATGATAGGATTTCTGTTCGATGTGCCCGAGCTTGTCAGAACGGTTATACTGTCATGCTTTATGACCACTTTTGAACTGGTGGCTATATATGTTGTTTCTTACAATATTCCAAAGAAAAATCTGGCTAACAGACTTCACGCTTATGTAGCCGATAATATATCGGATGCCACAATTCTTTATGATAACGAAGGGCAGCTCATAAATCTTAACCATCGGGCATCGGATCTGTTTGAGAAAGATATATGTGAGACAAGTGATAAGCTTCTAACATATCTTGGTTTCCCGGAAAGCGACGGAGTATACAAAAAGAAAATCCGTGACGGAATTTATAATATTTCATGCAATTCCCTGCGGGATGAAAACGGAAATGTACTCGGAAAAACATTTATCTTTTATGATATTACCGAAGTAGAGGCACAGATTGAGAGAGAACATACAATAGCAATAACCGACTCTCTTACAGGAGCTTACAATCGACTCGGTTTCCTTGAGGCGTCCAATGAATTCCTCTATCACAATGAATCTGAATCCGGTTTTGCCATGATTGTGAGCGGTATTCAGAATTTCAAGGGACTAAATGCAGCATACGGTACAAGAGCCGGAGATATGGTACTTAAGTATATTGAACGCCGTTTTTATGATTATCATCTCAGCTATTCAATGGTGTACGGTCGTACCGCAGAAGGAAAATATGCAGTACTGGCTCCTTTTGAAGCGGTAGAAGATATAACTTCCGGAATGACCTGTATAGACGTTCCTGTTGATGAAGACTTAAATATTCATGTTGATATGTGTCACGGATATATAGTCCTTGATGACATAGGAAAGCCTCTTGATTATTATTATGAGAGAGCGCTTCTTGCCCTTTCCGATTGTAAGAGGACATTATCGCTTACTTCTCTTGAATACTCATATGAGATGGAAGAGCGAGTTCAGAAAAGACAGTTCCTTGTTACACAGATGCATGAAGCACTGCGTGAAAAGCAGTTCTTTATTGAACTTCAGCCACAGATAAATCTGGATACCAGAGAGGTATCCGGAGCAGAGGCTCTTGTGAGATGGAAGCATCCTAAGTTGGGAAGAATTTCTCCTGCAGAATTTATTCCGCTTTTTGAGGAAAACGGATTTATAGTGGACCTTGATGTGTATGTTTGGGAAAAGGCGGCAATGACCGTAAAAGAATTGTCTGATAAGGGTATTTACGACGGTTCCATTTCCATTAATATCTCACAGATAGATATTATGAATACGGATGTAGCGGCTGCTTTGGACAGAATAGTAAAGAAAGTTGGAATCCCGCCGTCTAAGCTCCATGTGGAAATAACAGAAAGCGCCTGTGTAGACAGACGTGAAACACTTATAAAAACACTTAATTCCCTTAGAGAAAAAGGCTTTATCATTGAGATTGATGACTTTGGAAGCGGTTATTCATCATTAAACGTTTTGATGTCACTTCCCTTTGATGTAGTTAAACTTGACATGGGATTCACAAGAGATAATTCTCTTGAGGGCCGAAGCGGAATCGTTATTACCACGATTGCAAAAATGATTCATGATTTGGATGCAATTATTCTTGTAGAAGGTGTTGAAACCGAAAAGCACGTAGAGAATACAGTAGCTTTCGGCGGAGATATTGTTCAGGGTTATTATTTCTCAAGACCGCTTCAAATTGAACAGTTTTGTGAATTTGTTCAAAAGAAAAAGTAAATTGTATTAACGCATAAAAAGAGTTAATTAATACACAGTCCCCGAATGCATTGAACTGCCCCCAATTAATGGAGCATATCATAAAGAAGCATTCGGGGATTTTTATGTTATAATTTCTTTATGAACTATAAAACAAAGGTGCTTATAAGAAATATCCTTATAGTAGGGTTGCTTCTGTTGGCAACGGAGCTTATTAAAATGTTGACGGTTGGCGGAATTGTATTTTCTGCTATAAAAGAAGTCGTTAATCTGTCCATATACCTGGGTACTCTTTCTTATTGGGCCATTTCAATCCAAAAAAGAATAATTGATAAGAATATACGTCATATCATTATTAATGTTGTGGGGTTTGCTTTTTTGTGGCTTCTTACAAGAACTGTGAAATATTATGTATTTCCGGGGGACTCTTCACTCAGCAATTTTTGCTGGTATCTTTATTATTTGTTTCAGATGGGAATTGTGGTCAGCGCTTTTGATATATCGCTGTTTATAGGGCAGAAATCGGATTATAAGATCGAATGGAAATACAGACTGATACTTATTCCGTCGTTTATCCTGGTGGGTCTTGTTCTTACCAATGATTATCATGAGCTTGCTTTTGGCGTAAAACCGGGAACAACGCACCCGGGGCATGGTCCGGTGTATTTTATAACGGTTGCGTGGATGCTTGCACTTGCTCTATCAACTATTTTCCGTATTTGGAATCAATATAAGGAAACCAAAAATCTTGGCCAGATAGTATATCCGATAGCAGTGCTTGCGATTGGATTAACCTACCTTGTTCTTTATGCGGCAGGAATTCATCCCTTTGACAAAATGGAATTTACCGTTTACACGATTCTGATGATTGTGTGTCTGTTCGAGTCGCTTATACAGACCTGTCTTATTCCCTCAAACAGTAATTTTGAATGGTGTCTTTCTCACTCGACTCTGAAAGTTCAGCTTTTAAACAACGAATACGATACTGAAATTTCTTCTGAAGGCAGCCATAAAGTAGATAGAAAACTGGCCTACGAGCTTAGGGAACATTCTCCGATTCTGGTAGATAATAATACAGAAATCTTTTTTTCTCCGATGCGTGGTGGATATACCGTATGGGAAAGAGATATTACCGACGAGCAGGACCTTTTGAGAGAACTGGGACAAATCAGTGAAGAGATTGAAACTGCTTCCGAAGTATTAAGAGCTAATATCCGTATCGAAGGTAAAAAGCACGAACTGGCAGAAAGAAACCGCCTCTATGATCTTATTGTAGCCGGAACCGAATACAAGGTTTCGGAACTGGAGCACCTTGTTAACAGTTTAAGCGACATTGAAGATGAGACTTTCAGGCAACGTATTAATGATATTAATATTCGGGCCGTATATATTAAGAGAAAGAGCAACATGATACTGGTCGAAGAAATGAAGAGCGTCGACCTTGGAAAAGAGCTTAAGCTCTGCTTTAAAGAGTCTTTTGACAATCTGAAAAATGCAGGAATAGAAGCGGACTTTTTATTTAGGGAGATTCCGGTTATCAGAATAGACAGAGCCCTTCTTTTGTATGACTTGCTGGAATCGTTTATAGAAAATGGTCTGCATGACATATGTGAGCTCACATGTATAGTAACCGATTCACATACAGTGACTTCCATAACTCTTAACGGAAAAAGAAAAAGCGGTGATGTCGACGAAAACAGCCTGATTCTTTCTTTTGCCAAGTGGCAGGAGCTTATAAATGAAAATTACGGTGGAATGCTTCTTACGGAAACGGACGGAGAGAACTACAGCGTAATGGCGACGATTCCGAAAGGAGGTCAGCTGTTATGACGATTATTGCATTTTCGTTGATTCTTACTTATATGAGTATGATTGCTGTGGACCTCTTGGTTGCCGTAAGAATATACAGAACAAGATTCGGAATAAATGCGATTGTAGATATATGCATTCATATTATTCTAATGGTGGAAGCGGTTCTTTATAAGGCTGCTTTAAGTACCGGAAGGGTACTCAGTGTAGAAACCGCCAATGAAAACGGAATAATGTTTGGAATAAAAACACTGGGTATTCTGATTCCGCTGATTGCATTTCTGTATGGAGTTTCCGAACTGATTTTTGAGTACTATTTACGAATCAGAACAATTAATGCCGCTTCAATTTCAAGAGCTTTTGAGCAGCTTGACTGCGGAATTCTTTTTACGGAAGCCGATGGCTCGAGGGTACTTACGAATAGGGCAATGAAACAAATATCGGTGGCCTTGTTTGGAATTAACAGAACCTTTCAGAAAAATTTCTGGGAGCAGTTGGAAAATTATAAATCGGAAAACGTACAGAAGGTTGAGTTTGCAGGTGAAATGGCATTTATTCTTGAAAACGGAACGATATATTCCATCCATCGAACTTTGCTTGAAGACAAGAAGAGACAATACTATGAGATTACCGCTCAGGATATAACTAAAATATATCTGAGAAGCCTTGAACTTAAAAACAAAATAGAGGCCCTGGGAGCGCTGGAGGGCAGGCTTGCAAAGACACTTGAAAATGTGGCGGATATACAGCAGGAGAGAGAACTTCTCTCTTATAAGTATCATATCCATGATGAACTTGGAAATGCTATACTTCGAGGTCGCAGGTTATCGAAACAGAATTCGATTTCTCCGGTGGAAAGGGCGGAATATACAGAGAACTGGAAGAGAATATATAAACTTTTCAGATCAAGTTCGAATCAGGGTTTCGCAACCGGTACAGACTTCTATATGGACATTGTTAAAACGGCCGCCGCTATAGGCTGTAATCTTTTAATTGCAGGGGAGAGGCCGCGAAACAGTGAGGTGCTGGCACTTACAATTCGTGAAGCGGTTTACAACGCCGTAAAACACAGTCACGCCAATGTGGTAATGGTTAACGGTAAAATTGAAGGTGACAGATACCGGATAGAAATATCCGATAACGGTTCTGACAAGCCAACCGATATCGTCGAGGGAGGCGGACTTACGAATATGAGAAAAGCTATAGAAAATGCCGGCGGATCTCTGACGATAGATATAACTGACGGGGTGCATCTTTCGGTGATACTCCCAAAGAATGAAGAGTATTAAAATAGTATTACAGAAATATGTATGATTCGGAGAAAAGTATGGTAAGAGTTTTAGTTGTGGATGACTCCGTTACTGTCAGAGCTTTATTTGAGAATATCATTAATGACAGTGAAGAGTATATTTTGGCAGGAACACTTGAAAATGCAAAAGCGGCACCTATCTTCTGTATGAGAGAGCAGGTGGATCTGGTTATAATGGATGTTTATACGAAGAATCGGGAAAACGGCCTTGAAGCCGCGGCAGAAATAAAGAAACAGTTTCCGGGAATAAAGATTATTATTTCGACTAGTCTTCCGGAAGCTTCGTTTCAGGAAAAAGCCAAAGGTGCGGGATGTGAAAGCTTTTGGTATAAAGAGTTAGGCGATATCGACCTCAAATCCATTATGGACAGAACCATGAGTGGGGAATCGGTATACCCTGAAAATAATCCCGTAATAGAAATAGGAATGGCCAAAAGTGTAGAGTTTACTCCCATGGAAATGGAAGTACTAAGAAAACTGTGTGACGGCAAAATTAATAAAGTCATCGGTGAAGAACTGCATATGTCTGAAAATACGGTGAAATTTCATATTACAAATATGCTGTCAAAAGCAGGATATTCAAACAAATACCAGCTAGCAATCGATGCTGTTGAGCAAAAACTGATTGTTCCGGGATTTTAGGTTTCATTGTCATAACACAGATATTTTCAAATACTACCCATTCGTATAGGGTAAATTCATTTTCGCAGTATATAATATACTTTGTGAGTGTAATTTATTATGCTTTATTGAAATTTTTGGGGGAGGCCCCTTTATAAACCGAAAGGAGTTTAAACTATGGGATTAATTAAAGCAGTCACCGGCGCAGTCGGTGGAGCAATGGCAGACCAGTGGAAAGAGTTTTTCTACTGTGAAGCAATGCCTACTAACGTACTTGTTACAAAGGGTGTTAAGCGTGTAGGCGGACGTTCTTCAAACACAAAGGGAAATGACAATATCATCTCAAACGGTTCCGGAATCGCAGTAGCAGACGGACAGTGTATGATTATTGTTGAACAGGGTAAGATTGTTGAAGTTTGTGCAGAACCCGGTGAGTTCACCTTCGATACTTCTTCAGAACCCAGCATCTTTGCAGGAAATCTCGGAAGCAGCATCGTTGAAACCTTTAAGACAATCGGTAAGCGTATTTCTTACGGCGGAGATACAGGTAAGGATCAGAGAGTTTACTACTTCAATACCAAGGAATTACTTGATAACAAGTTTGGTACTCCAAATCCTATTCCTTTCAGAGTTGTTGACTCAAAGATCGGACTTGACGTTGATGTAGCACTTCGTTGCTCAGGTGTATTCTCATATATGATCGCAGATCCCTTATTATTCTATTCTAAGGTTTGCGGTAACGTAGAAAACGAATACACAAGAGACAAGCTTGATGCTACCTTAAAGACAGAATTTATTTCAGCTTTACAGCCTGCATTTGCAAGATTATCTGATATGGAACTTCGTCCCAACCAGATTATTGCTCATAATACAGAACTTGAAGATGCAATGAGCAGTGGTCTTTCAGAAAAGTGGGGCAATTTAAGAGGTCTTAAGGTTGTCAGCATCGCACTTGGTTCAGTTACCTTACCTGATGATGACGCTGAAATGATTAAGGAAGCTCAGAGAAGAGCAATGCTTATGAATCCTAACATGGCAGCAGCTACACTTGTTGATGCGCAGGCAGAAGCAATGAAGGCAGCAGCAAGCAACGAAGGCGGCGCAATGAACGGATTTATCGGAATGGGAATGGCAATGAATGCAGGCGGCGGCGCAGCAGCAGCTACAAATCTTTTTGCTATGGGCCAGCAGCAGGCTCCTGCTCAGGCAGCAGCTCCCATGCAGACAGCAACACCTGCCTGGACATGTACATGCGGTGCTACAGCAACAGGAAAGTTCTGTCCTGAATGTGGCTCAGCAAAGCCCGTTATGGTAGCAGGCTGGACCTGCTCTTGCGGAACAGTTAACCAGGGCAAGTTCTGCTCTAACTGTGGTTCCAAGAAGCCTTCAGGAGCACCTGTTTACAAGTGCGATAAGTGCGGTTGGACACCTGAAGATCCCGCAAATCCTCCTAAGTTCTGCCCTGAATGTGGCGATCCTTTTGACGAGAACGATCTTCAGTAATTAATTTGTAATGTATTATTTGGGGCGGGCGCCTGCCCGTCCCATTTTGTTATGACAATGAGCCGAGCGCATGAATGTGCTTGCACAGATTCATGCATTAGGCGAATGTTAATCACGGAGATGAAGCGAAGCGGAATCGACGTGACAATGAGCCGAGCGCATGAATGTGCTTGCACAGATTCATGCATTAGGCGAATGTTAATCACGGAGATGAAGCGAAGCGGAATCGACGTGACAATGAGCAGGCCTAGGTCTGCTCGGTTGATAAATATTATGGAGGTATAGAAATGGCAAATTTGGAATATAAATGTCCGTGCTGTGGTGGAGCACTTGCCTTTGACTCCGGCGTTCAGAAACTGAAGTGTCCGTACTGTGATACAGAATTTGAGATGGAAGCATTGCAATCTTTCGACGATGTTCTTCAGAATGAAGCAGCGGACGATTACAGTTGGGAAACAACTGCAGGTTCGGAGTGGGGGGCAGGCGAAACGGATGGAATGCGTTCTTTTGTATGTAAATCCTGTGGAGGAGAGATAATCGGAGATGCCAATACAGCAGCAACTTCCTGTCCTTACTGTGGTAACCCTATAGTAATGATGAATCAGTTTTCCGGAGTATTGAAGCCTGACTGCGTTATTCCTTTCAAACTGGATAAAGAAGCTGCAATGAAGAAGTTTTCGGAGCACCTTAAGGGAAAGAAACTTCTTCCAAAGGCATTTACTCAGGGCAGACATATTGAAGAGATTAAAGGTATTTATGTGCCTTATTGGCTTTTTGATACAGATGCGGATGCCAATATCCGCTATAAGTGTACAAAGGTTAAAACCTGGGAAGATTCTACGTTTAGATACAAAAAGACAGATTTCTTCAGTGTTACCCGTGCCGGAAACATCGGCTTTGATAAAGTTCCCGTTGACGGATCATCGAAGATGGATGATACACTGATGGAATCACTGGAACCATATGATTTTAAGGAAGCGGTTCCTTTTCAGACTGCTTTTTTGGCAGGATATGTTGCTGATAAATATGATGTTGATGCAGAGGCCAGTGTTGGTCGTGCCAATGAACGAGTAAAGAGATCTACAGAAGATGCATTCAGAAGAACCGTAGAGGGCTATCTTGATGTAAATGTAGAAAATTCTTCTATTCAGCTTAAGAACGGTGTTGCCAAATATGCTCTTTATCCTGTATGGATTCTCAACACAACATGGAACGGCCAGAAATATGTTTTTGCAATGAATGGTCAGACCGGTAAGTTTGTCGGAAATCTTCCGATGGATAAAAACCTTTACAGACAGTATCTGATGAAGGCTGCGGGCATTGGTGCGGCAGTTATGTTTGTACTCGAAGCATTGGCTTATTATGTATTATAGGAGGTAACCGATGAATATTTTATTAGCTTTATATTATCAGACAGTCGGTGTTGCTTCCAATTTGGTACTTGAAGCATCATCTATGGGATTTAATCCCGTTAAAAAGATTATTATCGCACTTGTAGTAGGACTTATTGTTGGTCTGCTTTATGCATTGAGCTTAAAGGGACAGCTTACGAGTGTGTACAAAAAGGAAACAGCTGCCGATTATACAAGACCCAACAGCTTTAAATTGACCGGAAAAAGGGATCTCTTCTTATATACCAAGACAGAGAAAACACCAAAGCCGCAGCAGTCACAGGCAGCACCTGCACCGCAGGCACCCAATAACAGAAAGTAAGAGGAAAGAATATGATTATTTCATTTGATAAGGTTCCCGGTAACGTAGAAGAGTTAAAGCAGATTCCGGAAGCATCGCTTTCAAGTGAATATGCTTCTGCTGCTCTTGGTATGTTAGTTCTTTTAAACTATGAAAAGAATCCTGAAGCAACTATGGAAATGGTTGATTTCTTAAACGGTCCCGATAATGTTTCCGCATACTCCAAGCAGTTTTATAAGGATCGTCTTTTGGGAAAGGCATATGTTCCCAAGTCATTTTTTAAAGGCGCAACAGTTGAGAACAACTATGAACCTCAGATGCCATTAACGATTGAAGTAACAGAAAACATCTATTCATATTCGGAAGAAAATTATTGTACTTTATACGTTAAATCTTCCGGCGCAGATTCACCTCGCCCGATCAAGCTTCGTAAGAAGCCCTCGACAGGACAGTGGTTTGTGATTGATAATGCGGCTCTTGCGGATATAAGACGTCCCGCAGCAGCCGATCCCTGGGCATAAAAGACTTAAGTGATGTCACGGACAGTCGGTAGCTGGTCTATACTTAATCCGGCCGGACGGGCTATCAGGGAAAAATAGTAACAATAAAAAGAAATGGACCGACAGCTCAAGGATATGTGTCCGGGATTCCGGAGGATATCATAAAAACTGAACTGTCGGTCCTTTATTTATTGTTTTATTATTTTGCTATCGGGCAAGTGCTTAAACAGCATATCATATAATTCGGTAGGTTTTACGGGTTTGGGAAGATAATCGTTAAAGCCGTATCCGATATATTCTTCTTTTGATCCTGCTATTGCGTTGGCTGTAAGTGCAATTATCGGAGATTTTTCCTTATCAACAATTTTTTCGCCAAGCAAAACATTAAGGGTCTCAATGCCGTCCATTTCGGGCATCATATGATCAAGGAATATAATATCGTAGGTATTGTTACCGGCCAGTTCAATACACTGTTTGCCACCCTCGGCCATATCAATCTTTATGTCTGTATTTTTGAGGAGACTTGCCATAACCTTTCGATTGAGCAAATTATCGTCAACTACCAGAATTTTTACATCAACGGCTTTAAAATTAACAATTGTTGCCCGGTTTTTTTTGCCCGGAGCATCCGGAGATTTATTATCTTTTTTATCAATAATACCCTGCTTTACAGAGAAAGAAAAAACGGATCCTTTGCCGTATGTACTTGATACTTCCAACCGGCTTCCCATCAGCTGAAGCAAACCGTTTGTAATGTTTATACCCAGTCCGGTACCTTCTATATTACGATTTCTGTTTTCTTCGATACGCTCAAATTCACTGAAAAGCTTAGCAAAATCTTCTTCTTTGATACCAATACCGGTGTCTTCAACCGATATTCTGAGAGAAACATTTTTTTCCTCCTCCATGGACTCTTTCTCTACTCTTAGAATAACAGTACCTTTTTCGGTATATTTAATGGCATTTGACAGCATATTCAGCAGAATTTGCTGGATTCGGCCGCTATCGCCATATAAAAACTGCGGAACTTCCTTATCGTATTCAAGAAAAAGGGACAGACCTTTGTTCTCGGCTCTGGACGTCATCATGGAAATGACCGTATTCATGAGTTCTTTTGGAGCATATTCAGTCGGCAATACTTTCATTTTACCGGCTTCTATCTTGGATAAATCCAGAACATCATTAATAATATTGAGCAGAGCATCAGCAGCATTTTTTACATCAAAGGCATAATCAGAGATACTGTCGTCATTGCTCTCTCTTAATATCATTTCGTTAAAGCCGACAATGGCATTGATAGGAGTTCGTATTTCATGAGATATGTTGGCCAGGAACTTACTCTTGGCACGGTTGGCTTCTCTTAATTCCTCCTGCATTTTCTTTTGCTGTTCGTTTATTTCTATAATGTACAGATTACTGCTGATCTGAACCGCAATATCATTTGCGTATATAAATTCAGCTTCTTTTGTTTCTGCAAGCAAAAGCCCCATTTGTCTTTGGCCAAAAAACAAAGGCATAATAACCGTCTGATGGCGTCGACTTTTGTTCTCTGCAATTTCATCAAAGATAGAAGATATACTAACGGGGTTTTCACCGCGTTCATATATCTCGTTATCCATATCTATATTATCGTATTTGGCAACAAGACCGATTTTCTCAGGGAAGACCCATTTATCGCCGTTGCCGTGAACAATATATTCATCATACAAATACATAGCGCTTGATACAAAGCCAAGGCGTTTCAGGGATTTTAATATGGAGTCATATCGTTCTTTTTGTGTATCCCTTGCTATTACGATTTCGCGCGTAACATTTGCCAGTTCATACTCAAAATTACGTCTGGACTTAAACTGAGAATATGTGTTTCTGACGGTATCCCGCCAGTCATCACATACTCCAAGGAGCAACCTGTCGGCTTCGCCCGGTACATAATCTGTGCAGCCGCAGGATTTTCTTTTTACAAACTTTGACTTAATAACAATATCCTCAATATTGCGGGGATTTTCGCAGATATGTCTGAATGCCTCATAAGCTATTTCTTCAGGATCTGCTTTTACGGATGTGATAGCCGGTTCGTTCAACAAGCTTAAGGCAATATCATCGAAGCCCGTTACAGATATATCTTTTCCCGGAACGAAGCCCATTTTAGTCAGGGTATCACATACACCTATAGCCATTGCGTCATTTGCGCAGGCAATTGCCTCAACATCAGGATGTTTTTTGACAAAATCGGTTGTTATTTCTTCCACAAAAGGTGAGAAATTGCCATACATATACCAGTCATTACCCACATATAGATTGTGGGCAGACATAACATCCTTATAAACATTGAGCCTTTCGATGGCGTCGGAATTGTTTTGAGGACCTGTCATAAAAGCGATTTTGGTTAAATTATGATTTTCTATAAGATGATTCAGAAGTTCAATAAGTCCGCTTTTATTATCTGCTGTTACGGAGGAATAGCCTTCGTATGTATCACACAAAAGAATTGAAGGAACATTTTTGATTTTCTTTAGAAAATCATCAAGCTCTTTTCTGGTTAACTCGGAGCAAATTGTTCCAACCTCGACTATAATGCCGTCGAAACAATCAAAACTCATAAAATCAGCAAGCACATTATACTGATATCGGTGAGTATTTACTTCAAAATTATCATATGTGGCATTTATCATACCGACCGGAAAAACGGATAAATCGGCATCAAATGCTTCTGCGGCTTTGACAGTACCTCTGACAATTGACGTGCAGAATTCATTTTCGAGTATTCCCATAAACAGTGCGATATGCTTTCGCTTTTTCACAATAAAAACCTCCAATTAAGCAATAAACCACGACATCATTTTAATATGTGCCTGTTATTGTTCTGTTAACGATGGGTCTATTATATTAAAAAGTGTAAAAAAAAGAATGGCCGAGCCATTCTCTTTTTTATTAATTATTTTTCGTTAAAACGAACATTCATATATGCGATTATTTCATCCACACAACGTTCAAAACCAAGCTTTGAACTGTCTAAACACAAATCATAATTTCTTGCGTCAGTCCAGTCGCGGCCGGTGTGAAGCTTATAGTAATCAGCTCTTTCCTTGTCGATTTTGGCAATATGTTTTTCCAAATCCTTTTTGTCCATGGAAAGCTTCTTTGCAGCCTGTTCCATAAGAAAGTCCTGAGGAGCGTGGATGAAAACACTCAATACATCATCACGATCCTTCAGAATAAAATCGGCAGCACGACCTATGATTATACATGATTCTTTTTCTGCTAAATCTTTGATTACCTTCGCCTGATAGTTGAAGAGATTTTCCTCGGAAGTAAAATTGCTGTCTGAAGGATCAACAACTTCTCCACCGTAGTTCTTTTTCTTGAGACGGGAGATAAGTCCTTTGGATTTTTCATCGGCGTTTGCAAATAAATCAACGCTGATTCCGCTTTCTTCGGAAGCCTTTATGATAAGATCCTTGTTGTAATATTCCACACCGAGTCTCTTTGAAAGCATTTCACCGATTGTTTTTCCGCCGCTTCCGTATTGGCGGGCTATAGTGATTACGAATTTTTGATTCATGATAAATCACACCCCCTACAGTAAATCAACAAATTATTCACCAAGATATGCTTTTTTAATTGCATCGTTGTTCATAAGTTCTTTGGCATCGCCGTCAAGAACGATGTTTCCTGTTTCAAGGACATATGCTCTGTCAGCAATGGACAGGGCTTTCTTTGCATTCTGTTCAACTAAAAGAACCGTTGTGCCGCTTGCGCTTACCTCTTTGATAATGTCAAAGATTTCATTTACAAAGATAGGAGAGAGCCCCATTGAAGGCTCGTCCATAAGAATAATTGAGGGGTGGCTCATAAGAGCACGACCCATGGCGAGCATCTGCTGTTCACCACCGGAAAGGGTTCCGGCAATCTGATTCTTTCTTTCTGCAAGACGGGGGAAACGCTTATATACTGTTTCCAGGGTTTCCTCAATTTCTTTTTTGTCTTTTCTTGTGTAGGCTCCCATCTTTAAGTTTTGAAGAACTGTAAGCTGCTGGAATACTCTACGACCTTCCGGAACATGGGCCATACCCATGGATACGATTTTATGTCCCGGTATTTTTGTTATATCTGTGCCTTCAAAGGTTACTGTTCCCTGAGAAGGAGTGATAAGTCCGCTTACGGTATGAAGAATAGTGGTCTTACCGGCTCCGTTGGCTCCGATAAGAGCGATTACTTCGCCTGCATTAACTTCAAAGTCAATTCCTTTTATTGCTTCGATTACGCCGTAATGAACATGTAAGTCTTTTACTTCTAACATTGCCATTGCTCAGTCCTCCTACTCACCTAAATATGCAGTGATAACTTCGGGATTGTTCAGTACTTCTGAAGTGGGTCCTTCTGCCAGTACACGGCCAAAGTTAAGAACTGTCAATCTTTCACAGATACCCGCTACAAGCTTCATATCATGTTCGATAAGAAGAACGGTCATATCAAATTCCTTACGAATAAAAGAAATGGTATCCATCAACTCCTTGGTTTCGTTGGGGTTCATTCCTGCTGCGGGTTCGTCCAAGAGCAAAAGCTTTGGATTGGTAGCTAAAGCTCTTGCAATTTCCAGCTTACGCTGTTTTCCGTAGGGAAGCTGAGATGCTTTTAAATTTGCGGAACCGTCAAGGTCGAATACCTTGAGAAGTTCCATTGCTTTTGCGTCCATTTCTTTTTCTGTTTTAAAATACTTTGGAAGTCTGAAAATGGAGGTTAAAGTAGAGTATTCATACTGGTTATGAAGACCTACTTTTACGTTATCCAATACGGAAAGGTCTTTAAAAAGACGGATATTCTGGAATGTTCTTGCAATACCGGCTTTATTAATCTCAATTGTGCTCTTTCCGGTAATGTCTTCACCGTCTAATTTTACGATTCCTTCATTGGGCTTATATACACCGGTCAAAAGGTTGAAGGCTGTAGTCTTTCCGGCACCGTTAGGTCCGATAAGTCCGTATAATTCACCTTTGTTGATGGTAATATTCAGGTCATCTACGGCTCTTAATCCACCAAAGGATATTGAGAGGTTGTTTACTTCAAGAACGGGATTAGTTGTTGCCATCTTCGTTACCTCCCTCTACAGCTTCGACTGTTTTCTTTTTACCGAAATTAATCTTTGACAAAAGTTTATCTCTGTATTCTCTTGCGGCAGGTGCCCAGTTGAACAGCATCATTACAATCAATACGATTGCGTAGATTAGCATACGATAGTCGTTTAATCCACGGAGTAATTCGGGAAGGAGAGTAAGGATAACTGCGGAAATAATTGAACCACGCATATTACCGATACCGCCAAGAACTACAAATACGAGAATCATAATTGACATGTTGTAACCAAAGTTCTTAGGTGTAGCCATAAGAGAGTTTAAGTTGTGGGAATATAAAACTCCGGCAACACCTGCCAAGGCAGCTGAAATTGAAAATGCGAGAAGTTTATATTTTGTAATATTGATACCTACTGATTCTGCCGCAATGACATTATCTCTGATGGACATAATGGCACGACCGTCACGACTCTTAATGAGATTAAGTACGATAAATAGCGTAATGAGAATCAGAACAACACCTATTGTGAAGGTGGAATCCTTAGGTGTACCGGTAATACCCTGTGCACCGTTAATGATAATTTCACCGTCAGGCTCAAGACCGAGGGATACGGCATCTTTTATCGAAATGTGAAGTCCCTTTGAGTCGCGACCTACATATAATACATTAATGATATTTTTTATGATTTCACCAAAGGCCAGAGTAACGATTGCGAGATAGTCGCCCTTTAATCGAAGTACAGGCATACCAATTAGGAAACCGATTATTCCGGCACTGACAAATCCAATAATGAGAGCAATGGTAAATCTGAGCCAGTCAGCACTTATTGAATTTTTGGTAAGCTGTGAGAAAAATGCGGAAGCAAAAGCACCTACACACATAAATCCCGCATGTCCCAAACTTAACTCGCCTAAAATACCGACTGTCACATTAAGGGATACAGCCAGAATAATATAAGCACAAAGAGGAACAAGAAGTCCCTTAAGCAGACTTGAGATAAGGCCTGCCTGCATTAATATTTCAACGATAATATAAGCGCCTATTACCATTCCGAAGGTTATGAGGTTGTCTTTTTGTTTTACAAGGTAATTTTTCATTTTGACGTCCTCCTTAAACCTTTTCCTGAATTTTCTTTCCAAGGATACCGGTAGGTTTTACAACCAGTACTACAATCAGCACCATAAATACGATTGCATCAGCCAATTGGGAAGAAATGTATGATTTTGAAAGAATCTCGATGATACCAAGCAAAATTCCGCCGATAAATGCTCCGGGGATGGAACCGATACCACCAAATACCGCTGCTACAAAGGCCTTGATACCGGGCATTGAACCGGTATAAGGGGTAAGTGCGGGATATGAAGAACAAAGAAGCATACCGGCTACCGCAGCAAGTGAAGAACCGATTGCAAAGGTAAGGGAGATGGTAGCATTTACATTGATGCCCATCAGCTGAGCAGCTCCTTTATCTTCAGAAACTGCCAACATAGCCTGTCCGGCCTTTGACTTATTAACAAAAAGAGTAAGAGCAATCATGATTACAATACAGCATGCGATTGTTACAATTGTTTCACCTTTGATTGTAAGTGCACCACCGGCCAGCTTTATGGGATCCATGGTAACTACAGATGAGAAAGATTTGGTGTTTGCACCGAAAATCAAAAGAGCCACATTCTGTAAAAGATAACTTACGCCTATGGCCGTAATCAGAACCGCCAGTGACGAGGACGCCTGTCTTAACGGTCTGTATGCCACAGCTTCGATTGTAATACCCAAAATGGTACAAAGAACGACGGATAAAATCATTCCAAGCCACATTGGAAGATTTAGGGTGCTTACGATTGTGAAAACAACATAGCAACCTATCATAATTACATCGCCGTGGGCGAAGTTAAGCATTTTTGCAATTCCGTAAACCATTGTATAGCCTAGAGCTATGATGGCATATACGGAACCTAAGCTTATTCCATTGATTAAATAGTTGATAAAGCTCATGATTGTTCCTTCTTTGTTTTGAATTTGTTTAATAAAGAAAATACTTTGTTAATGAATAATTAACTACAATATTTTAACAATTTGAGGGCTTGTTTTCAAGGTTTTATAAAGATAATCGGGGGCTTTTTTGTGACAAACCTTGAGTTTTTTTATACTGCAGTAAACAATTTGCAAAAATTCGCCTAATGTATGAATTTATGTAAGCATATTCATGCGCTCGGCTCATTGTCATAACAAAAAGGGACGCAGAAGAAAATCTTCAGCGTCCCCATTGACTAACTGTTTTATTACCGATTTGAGGTCGGTTTCTTTTGCTTAATTATTACTGAATTAAGGAGTAAGCGCCATCCTTAATAATCATAGCCTTAGGAGCCTTGTTTACGGAACCATCAGCATCCCAGTGCATAGCCTCACCGGTAAGACCGTCAACAGATACTTCTGTGATGGCAACCTTCATAGCATCACCGATTTCGGATACGCTCATTGAGGGCTTAACATCAGCCTTTTCAGCAGCTGCCTTGATTGCATATACTGCATCGTAAGCGTCAGCAGCGAACTGGTTGGGAAGTTCGTTGTAAAGTTCCTGATACTTAGCAACAAATGCCTGTGTAGCTGCATCGGTAGCATCAGCTGCGAAAGGAGTAAGAAGCATTACGCCTTCGGCAAGAGTTGTGTCGAAGTTTTCAACACCAAGGATACCGTCTAAACCATCGCATCCGAAGAATGTGAAATCATAACCTGCAGCTGCAGCCTGTGTAAGAACTAAAGAAGCTTCTGTATAGTAGAAGGGAAGGAATACAAGTTCAGCACCTGCATCAGCAGCCTTCTGAAGCTGTACGGAGAAGTCTGTCTTGGAATCAGCTGTGAAAGCTTCTGTAGCAACGATTTCGAAAGACTGGTTAGCTGCTTCTTCAGCAAACTTAGTGTAAATACCTGAAGAGTAAACGTCAGAGCTATCGTAGATAACTGCAACTTTCTTTGCTACACCGTTCTGGCCGATGTACTGAGCGGAACCGATACCCTGGTTAGGGTCTGTGAAGCAAACCTGGAATACGTTGTCGTTCTTGATACAGTCAACAGAAGAACCTGAAGGAGTAATCTGGAACATGTTATCGTTAACGGATTCTGCAGCAACAGCTACACAACAACCTGAAGTTGTGGTACCTACTAACATCTGCATACCCCAGTCCTTTAATGCGTTGTAAGCATTAACAGACTTTTCTGCATCACATTCGTCGTCCTGATACTTATATTCAATCTGGAATCCATTGATACCGCCTGCAGCGTTGATTTCGTCGATGGCGATCTGAGCGCCTCTTTCTACTGCAAGACCGTAAATAGCAGCACCACCTGTGGTAGGTCCGATACCACCAATCTTAAAGGTATCGCTTGATGCAGCCTTACCGCAACCTGCGAAACAAGCAACTACCATAGCCATTGAAAGAACAAGGGCTGTAAGTTTAGCAAACTTTTTCATTTTAATTTCCTCCTGTATGCGGGAATGATGTTCAGTCCCGATTTGTAAATAATGGGTAGAATAACGCCCGATTATCTTTATAGTAGGAAATATTACTTTTGTTGCAGGATTTTGTCAATAAAAATAATAACTACATTATACAAATCCGATGTTTTGTTTTTGTGCATTATAAATAAAAACACGGACATATGTGCGTGAAATACGTACATATGCCCGCGCGTGTTTGTGTGGGAAATATAATAATTACTGAATGGGACTGAAGGTACCTTCAAATATTAGTTGGGTACGAGAACATTCATGTCACATTTATTCTTCGATAACAACACGTTTTCCATAATCTTCGGCATAGAGTCTGGCGCCGGGAATGGAACTTACAAAGCGCTGAAACTGTGAGTAACCGTAGGCCTTTGGCGAGAAAGAAGGGAGCGCTGCATGAAGCTGATTACTTAATTCGCTTATGTTCATACCTTCGGGTCCGTTCTTTATGATAATATTTCTGGCCAAAGCGTAAACATCACCCTTTGAATTTGTGTTTGTGATGGAAACATAGTAGGCGGTACCTTTCTTTTCGAGGACAAAACCGTCTGATTCCTCAATCATTTTCGAGAGGGTGCTGTAACCATAATCTCGGGTATCAAAATCGGGATAGCGGGCATTAATCTTACTGCCAAGTTCGCCAAGGTGTGTGGCACGACCGTTGTTATCATTATCGTTTATGATGTCGGTCATAAGGCTTAGAATAAATTTCTTTTCAAGAACCTGCTGACGCTTTCTGTTATTTTTCTTTCCGTTTCCGGACTTTTTATCATCATCTTCGGATTCGATAAGGTTTTCAAGTGTTATGAATTTATCACAGGCCATTCTGATGGAACGGGGTGTTTTTTCTTCCCCCATTACGATTACATACATCTGAGATTCCTTAAGTCGACTGGCCAGTCTCGTGAAATCACTGTCACTGGATACGATACAGAATCCGTCTACATTTCCTGTATAAAGAATATCCATGGCATCGATGATAAGAGCTGAATCGGATGAATTTTTGCCTACCGTATTTTCGTATTGCTGAATAGGTGTCAGGGAATTTTCCTGAAGAATTTCTTTCCAGGATTTCTTTCTTGTCTCGGTAAAATCTCCGTATATTCTTTTATATGAAAGACTTCCGTATTTGGTAGTCATTTCTTCTATAATTGCGCTCATATACTTGGGAGATACGTTATCGGCATCTATTAAAAGAGCGAATACTTTACTTTTTTCTTTTTCCATAATGATTAGGTTTGGGCAGGCCCCGTTTCCTTCCTGGGTGTATTGTTATTGATAAGTTAAATTATTTTGCTTTTTTATCGCGTAATGATTAACCGGTGTTTTTCTTTACCGTTGGTTCGCTTTCTTTATTATAGAAAATAGGAATGAAATGGTCAATTGCAGTAATAGTCGGTTTTTATTATTGGATTTGCAGTTGTATTTTGCAGATAGTAGTCGCCGAATACTGATATTTCATCTAAAAAGTGTAGTTTTCTTATTTTTATAGGTTTTTATAGGTATGTAAAATTAGTGGCGAACAGCTAAATATTGAAAAAATATTTTTTTAGATGTAAGAAAGTGGCAGGATGAGTGGCTTGAGGTCGGGAATATACAGCTAAAAATAGGAATTCTCGGCATTTTAGATGCAAATGTGTGGCCGGAGCAATGGGAGTGTACAGCTAAAATTTGAAAACACATGTATTTATATGTTAGGAGCTGCAGTGATACATAAAGCGGAAGGCCAAGTGCTCTTTCACTGTGTGTTGCAGTGCCTTTGACATAATTATTGCATTTCTAATGTTTTTGATGGAATGATTTCAATAGTATGATATTATTGTATAAAGAACAAAAGAGAGGTTTTTGTATGTTTGAAGCAGTTTATTATATTGTACAGAGCATTGACGGAGATTACGCCAATCTAGTAAAGGAAACAGAACCCGACGGTGAACCGAAGCTGGTGGCAAGAGCATTGCTTCCGGCTGAAATAGAAGAGGGAAGCCGCCTGAAATATGAGATGATGAGCTATACTACTGAATAAGAATGTTATGTGTAAGAATAGCGGCGTTATGCGTAAGAATCACAGTATTCTGCATATGAATTGCTACACTATGTGATTGGTTTGATTGGAGAGGAATATCAAGTGAAAGAAAGAACTTTTGAAACGGTTAAGAAATTATTTATTGTCAGAGCCTGTCTGTGGGCTGTAAGTCTTGCAGCGACAATTTACTGGGTTGTGTGGTCCTTTAAGCTTTACGCCGATAACGGCGGAGCAATGGATCCTTATCTTTATGCCTCTATTCTAAGACCTAAAATGTACGCAGGGCTTGCAATTGCTGCTGTTTGTCTTCTTATCAGTGTCAAGCTGAGAGGTATCAGCGACAAGATAAAAGATGAAATAAAGCATAGAGTGTAAGTGGTAAAATTATAACTTTTGAATGGATTATCAGTAAAACGGCGCCGAATTGTTTTCGACGCCGTTTTTGCAGAGGTGTGATTTTTGGTAAAGAGAGCAAGTTTCATTGGATTAGTACCTAAAGAAGCGAGGCAGAGTGGAGTTGGCCATGAAATTTAGGTAATGAAGGCGCGTTTTCTTTGATTATTACCTAAAGAAGCGAGGCAGAGTGGAGCTGGCCATGAAATTTAGGTAATGAAGGCACGTTTTCTTGGATTATTACCTAAAGAAGCGAGGCAAAGGGGAGATAGCCGTGAAATTTAGGTAATGAAGGCACGTTTTCTTGGATTATTACCTAAAAAAGCGCAGAAGAGGGAAGCTGGCCGTGAGAATTAGGCAATGGAGTCGAGAATCTTTGATTTATTACCTAAAACCGCTGATCGAAGACAGGCGCTTATAAAGCTGTTTGGTGAAAAGCAACTAAAAAAGGTGACACTCAAAAGAGAGCGTCACCTTGGTATTTATTTCCCGATAACATTACTGTTTCTTAAAAAGCTTAAAGGCCATAGGATACAAACCGACTACAGCAAATGAAATAACCACATAGCGAATTGTTTTGACAATTTGTGAAAGCTTTGAAGCATCTTCCAAAAACTCTTTGGAAAAAGGTAATTTCAACAATGCATTCAAACCTAAAAACAATGCCCCGCCTATGACGGTTCGGACAATGCATAAAAGCAGATTTTTTGTATTGTTGAATTTAACGAATTTTTCTTCAAACATGAAGCCAATGGAAACACCTATCATAAGTCCGTAACCGGAATAAAAATCGTAGCTGGTGCAAAAGAAAAATCCGGGAAGACCTGCCAATGCAAGTATTCCGTAAAACAAACAGTCATTGGATATTTTTTTTCGAAGAAGCGGGACAAAAATCACAATAACTGCTCCTAAAAGCCATCCGACCAAAACATCGGTAGGGTAATGCGCTCCAAGAACAAAACGTGATACGCCGACTAAAAACGGTATGAGAAGTATCAAAATCCTAAACAAAGATTTCTTTGCTTTTATATATAAAGAACCAAATACTGTTGCGGAGGATGATGAATGGCCACTGGGAAAAGAATAACCCTGGGCAGCAATATCATAAATATCCGCATCGGCATCGACGGGCTTTAAAATATTGATACCCGTGTTATCAAAGTAAGGCCTTCGGCGATTAAAAATATTTTTTAAAAAGGGGTTGAATACGGTGTTTACTACAACGTTGGTTCCGATGAATTTACCGGTCTCTTTATCTAGTCCCCAATAGAAAAAACCTAAAATGGCAACACATACCATTTCTTCGCCAAACATCGATATGACAGACCAGATTTGAATTGCCGCATTTGATGAGAAAATACTCTGAAGCCATTCAATTAAGTTTACTTCCCAGATAAACTGAAAGGTGTTTCCCATATTTTATCCTTTGTGCTTTAGTCGTTAGAATCTAAACAGTTAATAAAGGCTTTTTGTTTACTTCTTGAAAATAAGTCTGCAAAGCCAGATAAGAAGACAGGTTCCGGCAACACCGATGAGAATCTGAACGAGAAGTCCGCCACCGATTCCTAAAATACCTGCAATCCAGCTGCCGAGCGCTCCACCTACAATACCTGTGATGATGTACCATAAAAGGCCCGCTTTACTCTTCATAATATAGCTTGCAATACAACCGCAAACGGCTCCGATAAGAATACTGATAAGAATGTGCATAATTTTTACTCCTTTTTTAAATATGTTTATGCAAAAAGAAAATGCATATATACAAACATTAGTATTTTATACTCTGTTATTTTATTAGTCAAACAGTGTTAATACTGTTCTGTAAGGGTTGAGTATGCAATTCTATTGAAATCAACGAAACGATATTACATAATTAAATAATAGGTGAAAATATGAAACCAAGAACAGAACTTAGTCTTAAATTATTTGAATTAATGTGTGAGAGAGGCTATGACCGTGGTCTCGCCGATCTTGTCAGCAGAAATCTGAATACTGATTTTACGGCAAGGAGAATGATAGGGTACTTAAAGTATTTTGATCATCCTTCCGACGAGGAGGTTGTGGATGAGATGCTTGCAATTCTCAGCGACAGAAACCGTATAATGCAGAAAAAAGAATGTGAGGCCTCAAATGCCAGGTGGAATCAGATATTGGCTATGGGGTTTGATAACGAGGATGATGACATATGAACATGATAATATCCGGTGTATCCGAAAAGGATGGCAAAAAAATTGCCTATGTCAGTTTTGAAGAAGGTGAACGCATCGCGGAAGCCATAATTCCGGACTGCAAAATTCTTTCCAATAAAGGTTTCTCTGCTGATGAAGCGGATATGCTTGAGGCGTATCTTCGCGAGAATCTGGCTTCGATTAAAAGAGAAGCAGCGGCAGTAAATCCCATCCGTGCTATGATGAAAGACTGACGGTAACAACAGATTCTATTTGAACTGTGGTGACAGACTCACAGCGACTTAAATAAACCTGAAGCAGAAAATGTAATCATTCAGAAATAATATGAATAATTGTTTCTAAAGGTATAAAGAAGAAATAAAAAGGACTATGAATGATATGAAAATGAAAAACGCCACTTTAAGATATATGCTTATAAACATGACATACTTCGCGGTATTCTGCGGTGTTCACGCTTTTGCATCGGTATTTTTGCTTGCAAACGGATTTACCAATACTCAGATAGGTATTGTTCTTTGTATTGCCAACGTATTGTCAGTAGTCGTTCAACCGGTTATTGCGGGTATTATCGACAAACCGGGTCCGATAACAAATCGTAACGTAAGTATGGTATGTACATGCTTAATGCTGGCCGGCTCACTTATCCTTTACATCGGACAGGGTAATTTCTGGCTTGTCGGAATAGTATATGCTTTGCTTTATATGACTCAGATGGCTTATCAGCCGCTTATCATTGCCATGAATTTTGAGTATCAGAAAGCCGGTGCGGATATTAAGTTCGGTTTTGCACGCGGAATGGGTTCCATCGGATTTGCTATTACCTCGGTTATTCTTGGTCAGGTTGTTGCAAAGCAGGGACCGGGTATAGTTCAGATAGTTGACGCAGCCATTATGGTATTTGCGCTTGTGATAATATATTTCTTCAAACTTCCGGAAAACGAAAGGGCAGGAGAAGATGCTGTAAAGCAGGAGACCGCTGAAGAAAATGGACCTAAAGCACATAATAATCTTTTGGATTTTACGAAAACATATCCTAAATTTATGATTTTCTGCGTAGGTGTGATTCTTTATTTCTTTGCGCACAATGCCATAAACGACTATCTTATCCAGATAATAACTCCCCTTGGGGGAACGGAAAAACAGCTGGGATATGCTATTTTTATCGCAGCGGCTCTTGAACTTCCAACCATGGCATGTATAGGATTTATGCTAAAGAAAATATCCTGTCATAATCTCCTAAGAATATCAGGTGTTTCTTTCTTCATAAAGACGATAGTAACGCTTGTAGCTGTAAACATGATTGGAATATATGTGAGTGAACTGTTCCAGCTTACCGCATATGCTGTTTTAATTCCTGCAGCGGCTTATTACGTGGAAGATGTTATGGAAGAGCTTGATAAGGTTAAAGGTCAGGCGTTTGTTAATGTTGCCGTTACTCTTGGCGGAGTTTTCAGTTCTTTGATTTGTGGACGTATTCTTGATGCACGCGGTCCCAAGGCTATGCTTACAGTGGCAGCGGCAGTATGTTTGATTGGTGTTGTTATTGCCTGGTTTTCAGTTGAAAGAACTGGTCAGAAACAGAATTAATTCATTAAAAATGGATAGTAAATATTTATATTTGCCTTTTTAGAGCTCAATTGACCGTATAATGGCCGATTGAGCTTTTTGTATTAACAATTTTTTGCTAAAAAAACCTTTATAATCTTGATAAAAGAGTGCTTATTGCCGATATATACATTGGATATTATTTTGTTTCCGATAATATAATGGGGTTTTGGCTCACAAGGGAAAGGATTACAATTTATGGAACGTTACAGAATGCTGGTTACAGGGAAAAATGATCTGATAATTGATGATATTTTTTCGCAGCTTCGAGAGAATTTCGATATTTTAAGCTGCAGTGCAAGATTTGATGACAGAATGAGGCATATTGACGTATTTATGCCTAACGTTTTTGTGATTTGTCTAAACGATGAAAATATTTATGAACTGTCCAGTTATGCTGATTTAAAAAGAAAACTTACCAGTAACGATATCTGCACGGTAGTAATCGGCAGTGAAGAAGAATGCGATGCATTTGAGAAGCGTGCCATTCAAATGGCCGATTTGATTCTTACAAGGCCCATAACCGCTGCTTCGATACAAACAGAAATAATAAAAGAAATGCAACGTAGGGAAAAAGAAAAAGAAGAGCAGGCGGCAATGCTCAAAAAACTTGAGGAGATTAAAAACAGGGCAGAGAAAAAACATGTTCTTATTATTGACGATGATCCTCTTATGTTAAAGCTGATTAAAGAATATCTTGGAGAAACCTACACGGTTGCGACGGCCGTAAGCGGTAAAATTGCACATAAATTTTTGGAATCCAGAGAAACCAATCTTATTCTTTTGGACTATGAAATGCCTGAAGAAAACGGGGTTGAGGTACTTAGAAAAATTCGTGAAAACGAAAAACTTGCAAATATACCTGTTATTTTCCTGACCGGTATTACCGACAGGGAAAAGCTTTTGCAGGCGCTGGTTTTAAAGCCCCAGGGATACTTGATAAAGCCGGTTGATAAAGAAAAACTTATAGGTACTATTGAAAAATATATTGGATAAATAAATCGTTCATAATTGTGAAAACAGAGAACCACGCCGGAAGGTTTTTTGGCATGCAGCGGACTGCGCCGGAAGATAATTTGGAAAACAGTAAATATTGGAGGATATCAATGAAGGGAACAATCGGAATTATTCACAGTGACGAATCAAAGCAGGGAATTACCCATGACTTCTTTGCTTCTGTTATTGAAGGTTTTCGCCAGGAATGTAACGAAAACAATTATAATATTGCATTTTTAAATTCCATAAGAGATGAAAAGAATAAAGATACTTATCTTGAGCAGATTAAAGAAAACGGATATGCAGGTGTACTTATTGCCTGTTCGGAAACAAATGCCGAAATAGAAGAACTTCTTTCAAGCGATATTATTGTGGGAACGGTTGATAAAGATTATGAGAGAGTTATCAATGTTTCGTCAGACAATACGGAAGGTATGAAAGCTTTGATGGAGCATATTATCAGTAACGGTCATAAGAAGATAGCCATCATTACCGGCGATGATAACCTCGTTTGCAACATGAGACTTGGTGCCTATATTAAGGCATGTGAAATGCATGATATTAAAATAGATGATGATTATATTTTGCGTGGACATTTCAGGGATATAGATAAGGCGTATTATCTGACAGAAAAGCTTCTTAAACTTCCGGTTGCCCCTACTTGTATTATCTATTCTGATGACTATGCCGCTATCGGCGGGATAAATGCAATTCACTCTCGTGGTCTTGAAATTCCAAGACATATTTCGGTTGCGGGATATGATGGAAATTTGATTATGTCCCAGCTTGAACCAAGACTTACTACTGTTTATCAGGATACCGGCAAAATGGGACGTTCTGTAGCAAAGCGTATGATAGAAGGTATTGAAAATCCTCAAAATGTAAGTTACTCAACCGAAATTGTGGCAACTACCCTTAGGGAGGGACACTCGGTTGGAAGAGTTTATGAGTTTTAGCCCGAAAGGAGGCATTTACGTTGAGATTTTTCTATGCGGTAATAATGTCAATTTGCGCTGTTTTATCTCTAAATTATGTTTCGCGAATTGTTTACAATAAACAACTGAAAATCAAAACTTATTTTGTGGGTGCACTGATGGCACTGGCAAGCAGTGTTTGGAGCTTGGGTTATGCGGTAATGTTTTTTACCGAAAATGAGCACATATACGGCATTTTTAGGATAATAGGATTTGTCGGAATTATGCTTGTTATGATTTTTGGGCAGATTAGCATCGGAATTCTTTCCAGCTCAAATAGGAAATTGAGAATAGTTCTTGCCTGTGAAGTGTTTCTTGGGCTGGCGGTTCTTGTTATGGTTGCAATTCCCGGAAGCTATACCATGGAACATACTGCCGGCGGAATTGTAACCGCTTTTACTTCTTCGGTTACATCTGTTTTGTATACACTGTACTGTCTTCTTATTGCTGCTTTTTTTGTTTATCTGACAATAAGAATGAGAAGCAGCATATATCCTAAACGCATAAATTCTGTCGGAAATGCATTATTGGTTCTTTTGGCTCTTATATTTGTTGGGATGATTGTTGATACATTGCTCCCTGCTGTCGGAATCAACTTCAATATTCCTGCAAGCTCGATTCTTCAGTTTGGCGGCATGGTTATCCTTATGCAGGCCATTAATAGATTGAATCAGGATACAATCAGCATCGAAAATATGTCGCAGTATATATACCAGACTATTAA
Organism: Lachnospiraceae bacterium; assembly: GCA_024403485.1. Lineage (GTDB taxonomy): Bacteria > Bacillota > Clostridia > Lachnospirales > Lachnospiraceae > UBA1258. Next base: position 22,399 of record JAKSRT010000001.1, on the reverse strand, counting down.
TAGTCCGGTTATTGTTTTCGATAACAAAAGTGTAATAAAGCTGGTCAACGAAAAGGCAAAAGAAGTTTTTGAACTGCCGGAGGATGTGGCTGAAGGAAACTACAATTTTTGGAAGACCTGCTTTAACAAGGAGCATGATCATTTTCTTTTGTTGTCAGATACAAATGCAACAATAGAACTTGAATATATGGAAAAGGATATGCATTTTAATGCCAATGTTGCTCCGATTTTCGATTCATATAAGGATTATCTCGGCTATATTGCGGTGTTTATGGATGTTACAGAACAGTTCAGAAGTATGAGAGCAGCTTCTGATGCAAGACATGATGCAGAACTTGCGCAGCAGGAAGCAGAGCACGCCAATGAACTTGCACTTATGGCAGAGAAAACCAGCAATATGAAATCGGATTTTCTTGCAAATATGAGCCACGAAATCCGAACACCCATGAATGCCATTATCGGTATGGCTGAAATGTCATTAAGAACCGATTTGCCGGCTGAAGCGAAAGACTATATTTCTCAGATTAAATCATCAGGAAATGCTTTGCTGAATATTATTAACGATATTCTCGACTTCTCAAAGATTGAATCCGGTAAAATGGAAATAATTGAGGATGATTATGAACTTTTATCCAATATTCATGACGTAGGAAATATTCTGATGACCAGACTTCAGGATAAGGATGTGGAACTGCTTACTTCAATAAATCCTACCCTTCCATGTTATCTCAGAGGTGACCAGTTAAGAATTCGACAGATTCTTATTAATCTTGCAAACAATGCGGTAAAGTTTACAAAGCAGGGATTTGTAAGAATTATTCTGGATTATGAGAAAATCGACGATGAAAATATTAAGCTGAAGTTCTCGGTAAGAGACTCCGGCATTGGTATAAAAAAGGAAGATCTGGAAAAACTTTTCGAATCCTTCCAGCAGGTAGACAGTAAGAGAAACAGAAATGTCGAAGGTACCGGACTTGGCCTTGCAATCAGCAAAAGACTGGTTAATCTGATGGGCGGTGAAATAACTGTAAAATCAGAGTATGGAGTAGGAAGTGAGTTTTCTTTCTGGATTCCTCAGAAGGTTGTCGAATGGCAGCCAAGTGTTACTGTTGAAAATAATAAAGAAATCGGTGCTGTGGGTTATTTTGCAAAATCGTGCATTGCACGCCAGGTATTTGCCGACTTAAAAGCACTGGATATTGAGTCCGTAGCGATAAGTAATATCAACGATTACTCGCGAATTATGGGTTATAATAAGGCTGAAATGGAAGGTAAGAAGCTTTACTTTTTCACAGAAGCTTCTCTGTTTGATTATGAATTACTTGAGTTTGCGGATTCGCATCCTGAAATTAAGTTTGTTGTATTCAGGAGTTTTGCCTCGGTTTCGAAAACAGACAGACCTAATGTTAAGTTTGCAAAGAAGCCTATTTCCACTATTCTTATGGGAATGACTCTTAACAATGACGATGTTGGTATCAGACGGGAAGATGCTGTATTTGAATTTGAATTTATTGCACCGGATGCCCACATTCTTATTGTAGATGATAATGAAGTCAATCTTTCTGTTGCAGAAGGCTTGCTGAAGCCTCTTGAAATGAAAATAACTACTGCAAACAGTGGGATAAAAGCCCTTGAATATCTGGGGAAAGAGAAATTTGATATTGTATTTATGGATCATATGATGCCTGAACTTGACGGTATCGAGACAACAAGAATTATCAGAAGACTCCATCCTGATTTAAAGGATATGCCGGTCATTGCGCTTACTGCCAATGCGGTGGGTGATGCAAAAAAGATGTTTTTGGCTGAAGGAATGGATGACTTTGTTGCAAAGCCTATTGAACTGAAAACCCTGGTTTCGAAGGTAAGACGATGGCTTCCAGAAGAAAAAATAGTACGAGGACAGGGCTTACTTTCTGAAGAATCGGGATATAAACAGACGGGCAATAATAAAGAAAAACTTCCGGAAATCGGTGATCTGGATATAGAGGCAGCACTGGCTCTTATAGGAAGTATGGATATTTACAATACAATTCTTGAGAAGTATTACCATGCCATTAAAAATAAGGCAAATGTTATTAAAACAAGCGAAGTTAACGAAGATGTATCAACATATACGATTGAAGTTCATGCATTGAAGAGTTCTTCGAGACAGATAGGTGCAACAGAACTTTCCGCTATGGCAGCCAAATTGGAACAGGCCGGAAAGGACAAGGATTTGGAAACGATTCATAAAGAAACGGATAAGCTTCTCGAAAAGTATTTATCCTATGTAGAAGTTATAAAACCTTTTGTTGTTTCTGATGAGACAGTTGAGGTTGTTGAAAAACTTGAAGTCGATTTTGATGAGCTTAAGGAATTGTTTGCAAAACTTCATGCAGCTTGTGATGAACTTGATATGGATGCCATGGAAGCGGTTTCAAAGGAAATGGATAAATTTGCTTTTGATGAGACTTCGCTGGGATTTTATGAGCAGGTTAAAGAGAGTGTTTCAAATTTGGACAGCTTTACATGCGAAGATATTCTGTATCAGTGGGAAAGCGAAATCGGATAAAATAAATAAAGATTAATAATGAAAAGGACTGCAGTTAGGGGGCTGCAGTCCTTTTTTTGTCCTCAATTGTTGAAGGGGGTTCAATAATTGAGGTATGCGTTAAAAAAACGCATAGATTCTATGGGAAATAGGAGAAGAGATATGTAGCTGTTTATGAAAAATAATACAGACACTCGCTGTCAATTTCTTCTAACTTATGATAGCCTGTACGACCCATTATGGTGGCAAATTCAGCAGTTAATGCATTTATCTTATCAGCCACACCCTGCGCAGCATTATCTTTGAGCGGATCCATGAGCGCACGGCCGACACAAACAGCATCGGCACCAAGAGCCAGAGCTTTAAATGCATCCATTCCGGATTCGATACCGCAGTCCACAAATATTTTCATTTTGTCTCCGACTACTTCCTTGATTTCGGGAAGTACCATAAGCGGAGGAACACTATAGGGCATGATGCCGTGGTGATGAGATACTACGATGCCTTTTACTCCTGCGGCTATGCACTTTTCTGCATCTTCAACGCTTAATACTCCCTTAATTACAAAAGGAATATCACCTGCTTCCTTGACATAACCGGCAATATTATCCGCTGTCTTTGGATGCATGGGAAGACCGTTTACGTTATCGTATTGTCCGTCATGGCGGAATGCATGGTCGATGTCCATGCCCATGGCGAATACACCGAGTTCTTTGGCTTTTCTGATACGTTTGTAGACTTCTTCATCATCAGCATGGGGCTTTATGATTCTGATAGTTGAAGCTCCGGCACCAACAATGTCATCGATTTCGCCGTCATAGCTTTCCATTCCGCAGAAATTGAATGCATTGGCAAGCTTTGCTCCTTTGGCAAGTTCGGCCATTCCTTTGTCATGAAGACCGTTTAAATGCGAAAGAGCAGCTGTTCCGATAGGAGAGCTAAAGGTTTTACCCCAAAGCTCAAAGGTTGTGTCGGGAAGATCTGCGTCAATATATCTGGTCTTTAAAAGGTATCTGTCAAAAAATATTCTTGTTATTTCATTAGAATCTGAAGGATTATGCATTTTTTCTCCTTTTATGCAAGGATTTGTTGCTGTAATAACATATTTACAATTGAAAATTTATTACCGAATCTATGTTTTTCTATTTTCGAAAAGTATAATTACACAATTTATATGTTACCAAGTCTGTTAGATACGTACTTGATACTTGCTAAATATTCCTCGTTGCTCTTTAAGTGCTCGATAATCATAGGCATATCGGGATCACAGGCGTTGGCAAGTTTAACATAATGCTCAAGGTTGAAGGTTCCCTCTCCACAGGCACATTCCCTAAGCTGGAAAGTAAAATCTTCAAGCAAAAGAATATCTTTTAAATGACAGCTTTTGATGTTGCTGCCAAGCAATTCAAATGTTTCTTCAAGAAAATCATCATGAAAGAAATAGCGTTCGGCGGAATTAATCATATTGATGATATCCATATGAACGGCAAAATGACTTCTTTCCACATCGTCCATAAGTCTTAAATATTCATGAGGACCGGTGGGAACCATCCAGGGCATGGGCTCGAGTGTAAAGAAGGTATTTGACGGCTTTACTTCGTCGATAATGGTTTGAACCATTTTTACGGTTTTGTCCCATACTTCTTTTGAAAAGTTTTCTTTGTAGGCACCGTCCCAACGTTTTCCGGTGCTTCCGGCAACGTTAACGCAGCAACGGGCACCGATTTTATCGGCTAAAGCAAGCTGGTTGATACTGTATTCAAGATTTTTTTTCTGTTCGGCCTTATCGGGAGAAATTGCATTGCGCCAAATGCCGACTTCCGCAATAAGCTGGTCGTTTTCTTTGGCAGCCTTAACATATTCGGCAACAAGAGAATCGGGGGCGGTTGAATCAAGCGGGAAAACAACGCTCTTGCAACCAACGGCAGCGTGAGCCTTAGCCCATTCATCAGCACTGTTGTTATTTAATGAAGTAGATAATCCAAGTCGCATAAAAATACTCCCTTCGTGCACTAAAATGATTATATTCTTTGGCAGAAGGGAGTAGTAATATAATAATAATTTATAATTGTAAAAAACTATTTTGTTGTGAATTAATATCAGATGCTTGTGAAAAGAGTTTTGCCAGGTTTTTTGTTAAAAAAGCGTGGGGAAATGATTTACATATCTCTGGTTAAATCTTTGACCCACTTGTATTTTTTATAATGAAACATTACCCAGGGAATCTTTCCGACTTCGTCAAGACATGTAAAGGCATATACGAGAACTACCGGCCATTTGAAAACATAAGTTCCGAGCGCGGCCAAAGGTACCGCCAGTCCCCACATGACAACAGCCAAGCTGTATACATCGAAGAGCGTATCACCGCCGGCAGCAAAAATGCCGTTTATAATAATTGTATTAACCACTCTGCCAATCATGTATACCGCCATTACTATTATCATTCCGATAAGGTATTGCTTGGCAGTTGGAGTCAGTTTTATAAATATGAGAACAATGGGAGCGGATATAAGCATTATTCCTGTGGAAATAAAGCCAAGTATGTATGCCATAATAACAAGTCTGTCACCGTAATTTTTACCGGTGTCAAGCTTTCCGGCACCAAGCTCGTTGCCTACAAGTATTCCACCGCCTACGGCAAGACCGTCACACATACAGCAGACAAGATCTCTGATAACGGCAGTTACAGAGTTTGCGGCAGCGGCATCGGTGCCAAGGTGTCCCATAAACGATGTGTACGATGAAAATCCGATTCCCCAAAGGAGACAGGCACCAAGAAGCGGCCATACACATTTAAAATAATCCAATGCCAGAAGTTTGTTTCTGTGTAAAAGCGAGGCGGGATTTAAACTGATATAGCCGGGCCTGAGTGAAACGATAATTGCGCAGGATACTTCAACAATGCGGGCAATAAGCGTTGCCGCTGCGGCACCCTGTACTCCAAGGGCGGGAATTCCCATAAAACCGAATATGAGAATGGCATTCATGATTATGTTCACAATAACTGCTGCAGAAGCTATTTTAGCGGAAGCGGCAGCATGGTCACTAACCTTCATCATCACAAGATAGCTTTGCGATATGCCTGTTAGCAGATATGACCAGCCCGATATTCTTAAGTATTTGGAACCCAGTTCAATCAACACGGATTCATTGGTGTAAATGCGCATTAACATTTCCGGGGTGAATAGGCAACCAAGAAAAAAGAGAATGGAAATAAATCCGCAAACACGGAGAGTGATTGCGAAAACATCATTTAAGGTCTTTTTGTCGCCTTTTCCCCAGTACTGCGCACCTAAAATAGAAGCGGCAGCCACGCAGGAGCCAAGAATCATATTTTGGATAAACTGAATCTGAGTGGCCAGGGAAACTGCAGCCATCGAAACCTGGTCTATATGGCCAAGCATAAATGCATCTGTGGCGGCAACCAGCGCAAGCATAAGATTCTGGAATGCCATGGGAAGAGTCAGCCCCAAAAGCTTTTTCATAAAGGTTTTGTCTGAAAAAATATTTGTTTTCATGGTAACTTGAATTTTATTACTTTCTTATATATTGATTTTATTTTAAATGCTTTATAATTATACAACAGCACTTAAGATATTATATAATATTGATAAAACACAAATAGAAAATTAAGAGATAAAAATTGTTAAGTTCTTTTTCTATAGATAAGGAGATTGATTCTGGTGAAAGAAAAAGTAGTAATCGGAATGTCGGGTGGTGTTGATTCCTCCGTAGCGGCATATTTGTTAAAAGAACAAGGGTATGAAGTTATCGGAATGACTTTGGAAATGTGGAGAGACTACCCCGAAGTATGCGAAGACGGTATTGAAGCGGCCGAAACCGCAAAAATTCTTGGAATCAAACATGAGATAGTCAATTATAAAAAAGAATTTGAGAGCATTGTTGTGGATAATTTCGTAAGCGAGTATCTTTGCGGAAGAACTCCTAATCCCTGTGTTCTTTGTAATCGTGTGGCAAAATGGGCAGCTCTTTTGGCATATGCGGATAAAATCGGGGCAGAATATGTAGCTACGGGGCATTATGCCAATATTATCGAGCTTCCCAATAAAAGATATACCGTTGCCAATGCAAAGTTTGCGGCCAAGGATCAGACTTATGTTTTAAGCAAGCTGACGCAGGAACAGCTAAGACGTACCAAAATGCCTTTGGGCGCTTTTGAAAGCAAAGATGAAGTTCGTGCAATTGCCGCAAATCTGGGACTTTTGGCAGCCAATAAAAAGGACAGTCAGGATGTTTGCTTTATCGATGAAGACGACTATTCGGATTTTCTTAAATCAAGACCGGGTATTGTTCTTCCAAAACCCGGCAATTTTGTGACAAAAGACGGAGAAGTACTTGGAAAACACAAAGGCATAACCCATTATACTGTTGGCCAGAGAAAAGGACTGGGAATTGCTCTTGGAGTACCGGCTTTTGTTACGGAAATCAGACCGGAAACCAACGAGGTTGTGCTTGGCGTGGGAGATGATATTTTTTCAGATACACTGACCTGTAAAGACTTAAATTTTGTGGCAGTGGATGAAATACCCGTGGGTGATACCGTAAATCTTGTTTGCCGTGTCAGATATCATCACAACGGTGAAAAATGCTTGGTAACAAGAACCGATGAAGAAACGCTTTTCGTCAAGTTTGAAAAGCCGGTAAGAGCGGTTACTCCGGGACAGACTGCTGTATTTTATGATAATAACTATGTATATGCCGGCGGAACCATAGTGGGCAAATAATATAAAACGTAGAGATTGTGCCGATAATCGGACATTAATCTCTACGTTTTTGGTTTGGGACATAAAAGTGCAATTACTAAAGATGAAAGCATAACGCTAAGCAGCGACCAGGCAATTTGCCTTACCGGGATATAGCTTAGTGAAAGAAGCAACACAACGGTGTCGCTCATAACGTAAAAAACAGACAGGCGTATTTTTGTTTTTGCCTGAAAAATCAGCGCCAGAGAATCGTCGGCTCCTGCAGCACACTCGTGGCTAACTATCATCGAAGTGCCTACACCTACGAATATTGCGCCTATGATAACGGCAACAAGCGGCCGTTGCTTAAAACTTGGAAGCAGCGGTCCTGTTATTTCAAAAAGAAAATACCATAGTGAATAAGCAACAGAAGCTATTATTGAGTCTATCAAAAATTTCTTTTGCAAAATCATGGTTCCGGCAGCTATGGCCAGAACGTCCATAACAAGGTTGCTTATGCCCGGAGAAATGTGAAACCAGTGCAGGAAAAGCAGAGACAGGCCTAAAGCACCGCCTTCTGATATGGCACACCTTGAATGAACATTATAGATTCCGAAAGCCAGTATTCCGGCGCCCAAAATGATAGAAGAGTATTTTATTATATTTTTTAAAAAATTGTTTCTTTTATTCATGCAACTTATAACTTTTGAAAAATATATGCAGATCATGGCTTTTATAAAAATATACCCGCCGCTTTAGTATGTATATTGCAGCAAATATACACTTTAACGACGGGTATTATTTATGGTTTGCTATATATTACCTTGTCAGTTGTTCCATTTCTTTTGAAATGTCATATATTTCTGCAAGCAATTCGTTCAAAGAATTAACTGAAGACATGCTGTCGCTCATGACATGTGAACTGCTTTCCGTTGACGCAGCTACCTGCTGACTCATAGCAGAAAGATTTGATATCGAGTCATTAATCTGGGTGTTGGCAATAAGAACACTTTCGATTTGCTTTGAAATTGTCTGCATCAAACTAAGAAGGATTGCATTCTTTTCTGCGATGGTGTCAATATCCGAAATAGTATTGGCAACCATTTCATTTTGTTTTGCTGAGGCGGCTATGGACTGACTCATATTGTCAGAAGCTTCCACGGAGTTATCAACCAGTCTCTTGGTGATTTCTGTGATTTTGTTAACTGAATTCTTTGTCTGTTCGGAAAGCTGCCTTATTTCATCGGCTACAACGGCAAAACCGCGACCTGCTTCACCGGCTCTGGCTGCTTCGATGGAAGCATTGAGGGCAAGAAGGTTTGTCTGGTTCGAAATATTAAGGATTTCTCCGGTAATACTTTCGACTTCATGAATTCTGTTTGCCAGTTCTTCGGTTGTCTCCTGACTCTTTTTATTGAGTTCGCCTGTAAGTTCGGCCTGCTTTGAAAGCTCTTCCATAGCCTGCTTGCCTGCTTCGACGGCTTCGGCTGATGCATCGGCTGCATCATGCATTTCTGCGGTGGCTTTATCGGTTTCCTCAAGTCTTGCCTGAATATCGGCTGTCAGTACGGTTTGCTGTTCTATTGATTCGGCAGTAACCTTAATGCTTTCCGCAATCTCAGATACGGCATTGTTACTGGCGTCCATATTCTCAGTCATTGATTCAGCTTCCTGCTTGGCTACTTCAAACTTTTCGGCCAACTGTTCTGAAAGAGAAAGAATCTGTTTTGCAACAACAGCTTCTTTTTCCGACTGCTCAGTTACCGCATCCATGGTTTCTTTTGAATGGCGGTCGTTTAATGTAACGATACTGTATAAAAGAACCGATACAAAAATAACAAAAACAGCCTGGATAAAAAGTTCATTGGTGGAACCGACTTTAATAATAATGAAGCGGACGGTTCCCATAATATTGAAAATGTTACATGCAACAAGAGCACCGACGGTAAGCTTTTTGTTCATATAAATGACTGTATAAATCATAATCAAATATATATATGCATACATGTAAATGTTTTTTGTAAAAAGAACAACTGCAATATACGCTAAAGTCAAAACTGCAAAACTGATGGAACTAAAAATTTCTTTTTCTTTATATTTGCTGAAAAGAAAAAGCAATGCTGCAATGGCAATCGGAAAGAATGCAACTCTTATCACGGTTTCGGCAGTTACTGCAACGCCTGACAAAAAGCCGAGCGTACAAAGAATAAATCCGAAAACAAGAATTCCAAGACCTAAGGACCTGGCTTTTTTGTTTTTTTCAAGCATTTGTCTGACTTCCATATTCATATGTATTGGCCTCCTGAATGAGAAGATTTTATGCATATATTTTAGTACTTAATCCGTTATAATGCAATTTTTTACAGGGTAATTATGGTAGGTTATATCCGGGTTGCCTGCAGAATATTTCTATGGCTTTGGCGGTAAAAACAGCTGTTCCTCCTTCACCGGCTTCCGTATGTTCAACGGGATACAAAAGTCCTATTGAATCTTTCTCCCTGCTCGATAATGATAACGTAAACTATTATGTTGCGTAAGAGTCGATAGAATTATTTAAAGATTTTTTAATGAACAATTATCCAAATCAATCACCAACACATCGCTCCTGGCAATTATATCCTGAATGTGTTTGATTTCCTGCTTTCTTACCACTGCAAAAACTCGTTTTTTATCTAAAAGCTCATCAAGTTTTTCTAAATATCGAATGCTTGAAGATTCAAGATAGCCTATTTCGTCGATAAATACCCATTCGGAAGAATCATTTATAAGGCTGTCCAAAACATTTACGCCATGGATATCAAATCCGTCGGGTACGGGAATCATCCTGTTTTCTTTTGACGTACTGTCTGGATTAAATTCACCGATGGTTATGACTTTGTCACTGTCTGATTTTCGCATATATACGGCCCTTTTAGGTTCGCTCCATGTAACAATTCCGGGAATGGGCAATAACGGGTTTTCTTCGGATGAAATTAGCTGGTTGCTGTCGTCCGCGGGGAGAATAAGTGTTTCGCCGATGTTTGTGGAGATGACTGGCGCACCGCTACCGATTGTGGAGTGAGCGCAAACTTCGCTGTATTCGGCAAAAATCTTTTTTAGCAGTGTTGATTTGCCGCTTCCGCGCCCACCGGTTATGACGATATGTTTTTTGCCTGATATGTGTTCTTTTATATATTGAAGCATACATACCTCTGATGTATTTTTCTTTTTCGTGATTATTCCTATTTTACCACAATTGCACAATGGCAGTCTGCTTTTGCAATGAATGGCCCAAATCCTTTTCTCAAGCGGTAATTGTTTTTTTCTCAATAGTCCATTGATTGTATACTAAAATCAGATTGCTATAATAAAGTTACAAGATAAATCTGCAGTTTATTTATGTGAAGAAAAGAAAACAGGAGAGCGGTTATGGCTAATAATTTAGGATTAAACATTAAAAATTTCAGAAAAAACAAAGGCTTCACACAGGAAGAACTGGCAGGTATGCTTGGGGTTACACCGCAGGCAGTCAGCAGATGGGAATCGGAGGCCGGTCTTCCGGACGTATCCATGATTGTACCGATTGCGCAGGCATTGAACATTACGACCGACATGCTGCTTGGAAATAACGCATTAAATCAGGATGGCTACACGGTTAAGGCGATACAGGAAAAACTGGATACAATGTATGACATTTCCGATCCCAGGGGAAGCGCGTTAAAAAGAGTTCTCTTTTTAGCCGACGAATCAAACAAAAATCCAATGAATTTCGAAATCGGAATAATGTATGTGCAGGAAGTAGCAGGATTAAGCTATTACATTGATATGGAGGGCCTTCTTTCTGATGATCCGGCAAGGGCAGAATCGATACTGGAAGAGGGTATCAAAAAGGGCGTGACGATCATACGCTATTCAAACAATCAGAAAATAATTGAGAAAACGCACTATGCACTTGCCTGGATATACATACACAAAAAAGATTTTGAAAATGCACGGGAGCACATTAATGTATTGCCCAGCCTGGAAAACAGAAGAATAAAGGAACTGATAACCTCGGAACTGGCATTCTTTGAGCATGGATTTGAAGAAATGAAAGACAGCTTTGTTGCCACAAACAGAATGTTTTACTCAGTAATCGCAGCTTGGTTTCACTGCATCGTTGAAAACTATGCTTACTGGGGCGAAAAAGAAGAGGCAATCAAGAATCTTGAATGGTGTGAAAATATTGTAAAAGCATTCGAAGAAATTCCCGAGTACATTGGCGTGGAGGACAAGGGTTTCTGGAAAAAGTTCAATCATAATAAAATGATGGTTTATGCCAGAGCCGGTGAACAGGAAAAGGCCAATGAGATTTGCGAAAACTATCTCGATATGATTAAAGAAAAGAAGCTTTATTCAGAAGAAGAATATCAGTCGATTGAGAAGGAATTCAAAGACAGAATTTATCAGTTATAGACTACTTGATAGGCAGGGGACGCTGTTCCCCTGCTTTTTTTATGGGCCTGACCGGAATGGGCTCGCGTAGCGCACGAAACATCAATTACCTGATAGGCGGGTGCTTGTGTGATTTTTGTGACAACCCATGTGCTGAGTGCTATGATATTTGGTGTGAGAATTATGCGGTATAGGAGGAAAAGACCATGAAATATACATCTGCTGAAGCAAATAAACTTCTCAAGAAACTTAATGATGAGTATACAGCATTACTTAATAGAGAGGAACGTAGTAAAGAATTCCATGCTGCAATGGGTGAAGAGGTTAATTCTGTTCGCCCGGAATATAATTATGAAGAAACCCAGAAGGCACTTGCTGATTTAGAAAACAAGATTCGCAAAATTAAGCATGCAATCAATACTTTCAATACAACACAAATTGTTGAAGGCTTTGATATGACCGTGGATGAGATGCTTGTTTATATTCCTCAGCTTACGAAGAAAAAAGCAAAGCTCGCTGAGATGAGTTCCAAACTTCCAAAGTCTCGTGTTGAGGAACACTATGGAAGGCAGTCAAATATAATCGATTATATATATATCAACTATGATCTTGATAAAGTTGCGGAGGATTTTAACAAGGTTACAGATGAACTTTCAAAGGCCCAGATTGCGCTTGATGTACTGAACAACAGTGCAACCTTTGAATTTGATTTTTAAGAGTTTATTATCCGTTATATTACCTTATGTATGAACAAAAACTACTTTTGTTCTTGTAAAGGTATATGGTTTGTGATTATGTTATTTTTCTTTGTTATTAGTTATGAGATGCGGTTTATTGAAAAGACAAATCATGATTATTAATACAAAAAGATAATATAAGAAAACTTTTTGATGGTGGAAGTTCGGTTATAAGCCATTTTTCTTTTGGAATCTTATGGCATATTTGAATATAAGCATGGATTAAATACAAGATTAGAATCATTTAAAAAGACTTTTTTGATGAGTTTTGTTTCCTTTGCAGAAGTTCTAATGAGAATGAGCATCCGGTGGAATATGCTTTTGTGCCTAAAGGGTGCTTGGCAGGTTTGGAAACATATAGCGGATTATTTTATGAAAAATTATCGGCCGTTAAAAACCTATCCAAAAGAAACTGAAAGTGCATCGGGAACCACCAAAACCCAACATTTCGATGCTTTTTTTAAAATAAAGCGCGAGACGGGTATAATAGATTTGCGCAGCAAATCTATTATCACGTGCTGGCGCACGATACAGGCATGTGAAAGACAAGCCCTTAGTGAGCAAGCTCCCGCGGTCTTTCTATTCACATGCCTGTGCCCCGACTTGTAGCTTTCGTAAGTCGCATCCGCGAGGGCGCGGGACAGAATATGTAAGATAAAAGAATACTGAAGCGCCCTTCGCGGATTCTCACCTGGTTTCGTAGTCTAACAAAAAAGAGATATCCATTCGGATATCTCTTTTTGTTAGAGCGCGAGACGGGGATCGAACCCGCGACCCCAACCTTGGCAAGGTTGTGCTCCACCGCTGAGCCACTCGCGCATATTTTGTTGTGTTGCTATTTGTTGTGTCTCGCAACAAAAATTAATATACACGCACTTTTAGATTTTGTCAAACCCTTTTTTTCATTTTTTTAAAATTTCTTGAAATATTATTATGCTGTGACATTCTTGAAAGATGCTCATCTGAGTTTCCGTAGAGAGCGAAAGACATCTGAGAGCATTTTTTGTAATGAGAGGCAGAAAATAGTATCCATTACCTAAATCTTTGAAGGAACTTGGTACTAACGGGTAAATTTTTGCAATAAAAGTAGAAAACAGGCGCTTATTACCTAAATTATTGGGAAAAACTGACACGAGAAAGAAATTTTAGGTAATAGAAGCAAGATATTAGTATTTATTACCTAAAGTGCATGTAAAGACGAAGATGAATAAGATGATTTAGGTAATGAGAGGCAAAAAAGGGAAATTATCACCTAAAGTTATAAACCGGAGATACAGACATAACAGCCATATAGGAATCTTTTTCCAAACGAACCTTACTTCAAACCAGCGGTTTTGACAGGCAAAGCAATGCCCGGAGAAATACCCAAAGAAATCCCCGGGCGCTACCCAAAGCAATGCCCGGAGAAATACCCAAAGAAATCCCCAGGCGCTACCCAAAGCAATGCCCGGAGAAATGCCCAATGAAATGCCTTCTGCAGTATGCTTTGCAGTTTGACAAAAGTGGTGTAAAAAGTATATGATACTTTAGTAAGTAAAAGCGTTAAATTGTAAAATTGAAACGGGGGAAAAAACATGCCGATTACAGAAATACTTGAATCAAATGTGGCTAAGTACGGAAACGATGTCTGCTTGGTTGAAATCAATCCGGAAGTGACCGAAACCAGAAGAGTTACCTGGAAAGAATACGAGCTTATCGAACCCAATCCTACTACTCATTATAGAAGAGAAATAACTTGGAATGTGTTTAATGAGAAGGCTAATCGCTTTGCAAATATGCTTCTTTCAAGAGGTGTAACAAAAGGTGATAAAGTTGCTATTCTTTTGATGAACTGTCTTGAGTGGCTGCCGATATACTTCGGTGTATTAAAGACCGGTGCGATTGCTGTTCCGCTTAACTTCAGATATGCAGCCGATGAAATCGATTATTGCCTTAATCTTGCTGAAGCAGATGTTCTTGTATTCGGTCCCGAGTTTATCGGTCGTATCGAAGGTATTGCGGATAAGATTTCTAAGAACAGACTTCTGTTTTTTGTAGGTGATAATTGTCCTTCTTTTGCGGAAGATTACAATTCACTTACCGCAAACTGTTCAAGTGTTTCACCGGATATTAAAATAACCGATGATGACGATGCGGCAATTTACTTCTCATCGGGTACAACCGGATTTCCGAAGGCTATTCTTCATTCACATACAAGCCTTATGCACTCATGTAAGGTTGAACAGGCTCATCACGGTCAAACTAAAGATGATGTATTTTTATGTATTCCGCCCCTTTATCATACAGGCGCAAAAATGCATTGGTTTGGAAGCTTCCTTGTGGGCGCAAAATCTGTTTTATTAAAAGGAACAAAACCGGAATATATTTTCCAGGCAGTGTCCCAGGAAAAATGTACTATTGTGTGGCTTCTTGTTCCGTGGGCTCAGGATATTCTTGAGGCTATAGATTCCGGAAAACTTAAATTGGAAGATTATGAACTGGATCAGTGGAGACTTATGCACATCGGTGCACAGCCTGTTCCGCCCAGTCTTATTACAAAGTGGAAAGAAATATTCCCTAATCATGACTATGATACAAACTATGGTCTTTCTGAATCCATCGGGCCCGGCGCGGTTCATCTTGGAGTAGAAAATATTCATAAAGTAGGTGCTATCGGAAAAGCCGGTTACGGATGGAAAACCAGAATTGTTGATGAAAACGGCAACGATGTTAAGCAGGGAGATGTTGGTGAACTTATTCTTTTCGGCCCCGGTGTTATGAAATGCTATTACCATGATGAGAAGGCTACCAATGAAGTTCTTAAAGACGGATGGCTTTACACCGGTGATATGGCGGTTGAAGATGAAGACGGCTTTATTATGCTGGTTGACCGCAAAAAAGATGTAATTATCAGTGGTGGTGAGAATCTGTATCCTGTTGAAATCGAAAACTTTATAAGAAACCATGAAGCAGTTCACGATGTGGCTGTTATCGGTCTTCCGGATTCAAGACTTGGAGAGATAGCGGCAGCAATTATCGAACTTAAGCCGGATATGAATGTTTCGGAAGCGGAAATTGATGAATTTTGCCAGGGAATGCCAAGATATAAGCGCCCTCGTAAGATTATTTTTGCAGACATTCCGAGAAATCCTACCGGAAAGATTGAAAAACCGAAACTTCGTAAAATTTATTGCGGCGGCAGTCTTGTCGAAGCACAAAATAAAGGTTAAAATAGAGCCAGGTTGTATATTTATACAATCTGGTTTTTTACATACTTTGATTAGTGTTTCCATAGGGGTGTGGGTATATGTTCAAAGAGGAAGAATTAGTTGTTTTTGCTGAAGGAAAGAGTATTCTTTTGATGGAAGACAATGAAATAAACGCGCAAATTGCAGAGTCTCAGCTTGTACCGATGGGATTCAATGTAGAGTGGGCAGAAAACGGAAGAATGGGACTGGAAATGTTTCTTGGTTCCGAAGAAAACCATTTTTGCTGTATTATTACAGACATAATGATGCCTGAAATGGATGGCTTTGAAGCCGCAAGCAATATCAGGAAAAGTGGGCGAAGCGACGCTAAAATTCCTGTTTTGGGTGTTACAGCCAATACTTATGCCGAAAAAGAAGTAAAAGGCAATAAAGATATAAATCAATTTATTACCAAACCATACAAGAGAAATGATTTGATTGAATGGATTTGTAATGATGTTATGAGCTATGAGGCGATAAATGATAAAGACAGATAAAAAGGCCGAGTTTATTGACGGTGTTAAGAAGGGGATACCGATAGGTGTAGGATACCTGGCGGTATCCTTTACATTTGGTATTTGGGCAGTTGAGGGTGGAGTCCCTATATGGATGGTAATATTCATTTCTCTATCTAACCTTACAAGTGCCGGCCAGTTTGCAGGAACCGGACTTATGATTGCGGGTGCTTCATTATTTGAAATAGGACTATCGGTTTTTGTTATAAATATACGATATATGTTGATGAGCCTGGCACTAACGCAAAAACTTGCCAAAAACACTAAAATCGGACAAAAGGCATTGTTTGGATTTGGTATTACCGACGAAGTGTTTGCAATTGCTTCAACCAGAGACAAAGAAGTTACGGCAAATTATATGTACGGCCTTATTTCCACTCCTATAATCGGGTGGACATTGGGAACTGCTCTTGGTGCCATTGTGGGCAGCATTTTGCCTGACAGACTTTCGGATGCTATGGGAATAGCACTCTATGCTATGTTTATTGCCATTATTATTCCACCGGCCAAGAAATCAAAGGCAGTTTTAGGTGCGATACTTATTTCCGTAGCGGTTACATGTATTCTTAAGGCAGTTCCTGTTTTTGATTTTATTACCGACGGCTTTGTAATGATAATTGCTACTTTTGCCGGAGCAGGCATTATGGCATTTTTTGCTCCGATACCGGATGAACCCAATCAAGGTGGAGAGGAGACAACGGTATGAGTACTATATTAAGATATTTTATTGCAGTCATAATTATGACATTGGTTACATATATTCCAAGAGCGTTACCGTTGACTTTATTCTCTAAGCAGATTAAATCGAGATACATTAGATCTTTTCTGTTTTATGTTCCATATGCGGTGCTTGCAAGTCTTACTTTTCCGGCTATTTTCTTTTGCACATCGAATTTTGCAGCAGCTTTGGTCGGAACCGTAGTAGCGCTTTTACTGGCATTTTTTGAGCAAAGTCTTGTTGTGGTTGCGGCTTGTGCTGTTTTGGCTATATTTTTGGTAAATCTTATTCCGGGCAGTTCACAGTGGCTTTCGAGCGTTTCAGTACTGTTGAGCAATTATTTATTATGATTTGTGAAATGGTTTTGTATTGAATTTCTGTATAAATCGGCTTATTGCCGTGTAGTAACATGAACATACTTTATAAGTCAGAGCATTGGACTTGTGTGGGGGCATAAGTTGAAAGAGAAGGAGGCTTTGTTTATGAAATTGCAGTTTGTGGGAGCTGACCATCAGGTTACCGGGTCTTGTCATTTTGTGGAGGCCTGTGGGAAAAAGTTCATAGTTGATTATGGTATGGAGCAAGGCTCCATTACTTATGAAAGCGCCGGTATTCCCTGCAGTGAGGCAGAATTGGATTTTGTTCTTTTGACGCATGCTCATGTGGATCATTCGGGAATGCTTCCGCTTCTTACCGCCAGAGGTTTTTCGGGACCTATCTATACCACAAAAGCAACCGCTGACTTGTGTTCGATTATGCTTCGCGACTGCGCTCATATACAGGCTCAGGAAGCAGAATGGAAGGCAAGAAAGAAGAAAAGAGCTGATTCGCTTGAGGACCATGACAGTGAACCTATTTACACAATGCAGGACGCCGATAAAGCAATAAAACTTCTTAAAGGTGTGGATTACGATACGATTCTTGACCTTGCAGAGGGCATTAAAGTTCGTTTTACGGATATAGGTCATTTGCTTGGATCATCCAGTATTGAAGTATTTTTAACCGAAGACGGTATAAAGAAAACAATTTGTTTTTCCGGAGATATTGGCAACACGGATCAGCCGCTTATTAAAGATCCTAAATTTACCGAAAAGGCCGACTACGTTGTTATGGAATCGACATACGGCGACAGATTCCATGAAAAGGCCGAGGTTAATTCCGTATCGGATTTGGCAAAAATAATTCAGACTACTCTTGATCGCGGCGGAAATGTGGTAATACCTTCTTTTGCCGTGGGTAGAACCCAAGAAATTTTATATTTTATTAAGCAGATAAAGGATGCCGGAATGGTCAAATATCATGATTTTCCGGTTTATGTGGATTCTCCTTTGGCGGTGGAAGCCACAGAAGTATTTGAAAAAAACTATTATAATTGCTTCGATGATGAGGCGATGTCACTTATAAATGAAGGCGATAATCCGCTTACTTTCCCGGGGTTAAACCTTTCCATTACTTCAGAAGAATCAAAAGCGATAAACTTTGATGAAGAACCCAAGGTTATTATTTCAGCTTCGGGTATGTGCGAAGCAGGTCGAATAAGACACCATTTGAAACATAATTTGTGGCGACCGGAATGTACGGTTTTGTTTGTAGGTTATCAGGCGGTAGGAACTCTTGGCAGAGCACTTCTTGAAGGGGCCGCTGAGGTAAAACTATTTGGCGAACCTATAAGCGTAAGAGCCGAACTTCGTTCTCTTCCCGGTTTATCGGGTCACGCTGACAGAGACGGACTTGCACAATGGCTTAATGGTTTTGCTGAAAAACCTAAGCAGGTATTTATTGTTCACGGCGACGATATGGCTTGTGAAGCCTTTTCGGAGTATGTAAACAAAGAAATGAAAATTCCTGCGTATGCGCCTTTTTCGGGCACTGCATACAACCTGGCAACCGGCGAATTTGAATATGAAGCTGAAGCCAAGAAGAAAAAGAAGAAAATTTCCATTGTTTCCGATGCATTTGCAAGACTTGTTGCTGCAGGTCAAAGACTTATGGCGGTCATTCAGAAAAACCAGGGACACGCAAACAAGGATTTGGCTAAATTTACGAGCCAGATTAATTCTTTGGCAGATAAATGGGATCCTGACTTTTTCTCGGTAGATGAACCTAATGGCAAAAAATCCGGAAAGAGCAAGAAAAAGGCTAAATAAAGCGGATAGAAAAAAGCCCGGTATAAATTCCAAAAGAAAAAGAATAATAATACAGAACGATAGAAGCAAGCAGCATATAAAGAGGTAAAAAATGAGCGTAGCTGACAAAATATTCATAGATATGTGTAATGATATACTAACAAACGGTACATCAACGGAAGGTGAGAAGGTTCGCCCGCACTGGCCGGACGGAACTCCTGCATATACCATAAAAAAATTCGGCGTTGTAAACCGTTATGATTTAAGAAAAGAATTTCCAATTATTACATTAAGAAAAACTGCACTTAAAAGTGCTACCGACGAAATGCTTTGGATTTGGCAGCAGAAGTCGAACAATGTGAATGATTTAAACAGCCATATCTGGGACGAATGGGCCGACGAGACAGGTTCAATCGGTAAAGCCTACGGATATCAGATGGGAATAAAGCATCAGTATAAAGAAGGCATGATGGATCAGGTTGATAGGGTCATTTACGATCTTAAGAATAATCCTTTTTCACGACGCATTATGACCAACATATATAATCACCAGGATTTGCATGAAATGAATCTTTATCCCTGTGCTTATTCCATGACATTTAATGTTACTCAGCGTCCGGGCGAAGATAAGTTAACATTAAATGCAATTCTTAATCAAAGATCTCAGGATGTTTTGGCTGCAAACAATTGGAATGTTGTTCAATACAGCGTTCTTGTTCATATGCTTGCCCAGGTTTGTGATATGAATGTGGGCGAATTTGTCCATGTAATAGCTGATGCACATATTTATGACAGACATATACCTGCCATCAAGGAACTTATATCAAGAGAGCCACTTCCGGCTCCAAAGTTCTGGCTCAATCCTGAGATAAAGGATTTTTATCAGTTTACCAGAAATGATGTAAAGGTTGAGGGGTATGAGACGCATCCCCAGATTGAAAATATAGAGGTGGCTATTTAATGCAGGCTATTGTTACTGTAGACAATAACTTTTCGGTATCTTATAAAAATAATTCTCTGGCCTCCATTCCTGCGGAAAAGAAATCAATGATGAGCACGGTTGCAGGAAAAACGGTAGTTTATGATATTCATTTTATTAAAGAACTGTTAGGGCAACAGCCGATAAGAGGATGCAATAATATCATTTATACCGCCGGCATGAAGGTTTCAATAAAGGGAGCTTCGTGCTATGAGACTTTGGAAGAAATAAAAGAAGCGTTAAATAAAGAAAAAAACGATGATATTTACATTATCCACGGTGCGGATTTGTATAATTTCTTTTTTTCTGAAACAGACACCTTTCATGTGACAAAAATCGATTATGAATATAATGCAGATGCATCAATACCGAATCTGGATAAAGATGAGTCGCTTGAGATTGTGGCCGATTCCGATGAACTTTATTGTTTTGATATAATATATCAGTTTTTAAAATATAAAAGGAAGTGATGAAAAATACCATGACTATCGAAGAAATAAAGGCGAAATATCCTTATCTTTACGAAACCCATCTTCATACCAACGAATCCAGTGCCTGCGGACATAACAGCGGCGCGGAAATGGCAAAAGCTCATAAGGATGCCGGGTATACCGGTATTATTGTAACCGACCACAACTGGGGCGGATATACCGCAGTAGACAGAGAACTTCCCTGGAGTGAATGGATAGACAAGTTTTTCGCTGGTTTTAGAAATGCAAAGGCTGAAGGCGATAAAATCGGACTTCAGGTATTTTGTGGTTACGAAGCAGGTTACGGTGGACCGGAATTCTTAATATACGGTCTTGATCCTGAATGGATGAAAGAACACGAAGAATTAAAAACAGCAACACCGGCAGAACAGTACGTTCTTGTAAGCGGTGCAGGCGGAATGGTTATTCAGGCCCACCCTTACAGGGAGGAGTGGTATATCGAAGAAATTAAACTGTATCCCGATGATGTGGACGGATGCGAAGCAGTAAATGCTACTCATTCAAATTCAAAATCTACGTCGCACAACAATCCTGATTTTGATGTTCGTGCCATTGCGTATGCAAAAGAACATGATTTTTGTACAACTGCGGGATCTGATATTCACTCTGTGAATGCCCTTGGCGGAGGGGTAGCATTTCCTACAAAACTTACGGATATTTATGATTTTATTAACAGAGTTAAAAACAAGGAAGATTATGTACTTACCAACGGGGAACATTGGTATACCCGTACCGGTGATTTGATTTTGTAAAGTGAGAAAGATATCAGGAAAAAAAGCTGGAAAATTAAATAGTATTTTTCTTTTACTTGGTATGATGTGTATTTTTCTTTGCGGCTGTAAGGATAAAAATATTATTCTTACCACTGAATTCGAAGAGAATGAGCTTATGCGCATATCCACTTCCACCTGTTATCTTCCGGAAATGATGCTTTATCTTACCAATGCTCAAGATGAATACGAGGCAGTTTACGGAAGGGAGATATGGGAACAGTCACTAAATGGCATTAAGATGTCAGATGCCATTAAAGAAAGAGTTCTTGCACAGCTTGCACAGATAAAGGTAATGAATCTGATGGCGGTTGACTATGATATTAAGCTTACCGATGAGGAGATAGAATATATCGAAGCGGCTTCTGACAGATATTACAACTCTTTAAATGAAAGCGAAAAAGAACTTTTGGGAGCAACTCCTGAAGTTATTAAGCTGGTTTACAGTGAATATGAAATAGCCAATAAGGTTTATGAATATATAATAAGAGACATTAACCCCGAAATCAGTGACGACGAAGCGAGAACGATTACCGTACAACATATTTTAATTAAAACATATGCTTTGGATGGTGACGGCAATCGCATTGATTATACGGAAAAGTCCAAGCAGGAAGCTTATAATCTTATGGCCAGGATAAGACGAATGGCCACCGAAGAGGGCTTAGACGGTAGTGAACCCACAGACTTTGAGGTTCTTGCCGCTGAATATAATGAAGATGATGTGATGACCTATTCATTTGGTAGGGGAGAAATGGCAGAGGCTTTTGAAGAAGCTGCTTTTGATCTGGATAGCGGCGAAATATCCGGAATTGTTACTACCGAGTATGGTTTTCATTTGATTAAATGTATAAGTACTTTTGATGTCGAAGAAACTCAGCAGAATAAGATAAGAATCCTTCAGGAAAGAAAAGACAATGTATTTAAGGAAACATATAATAAATACATAAAAGGATTAAAGAAAAATCTCAATGAGGATTTATATGCATCAATTAATCCGATTCTTGATGAAAACGTAACCACAAAAGGCATGTTTTCTGATGAATATTTAAGTGGTTTATAAAAGTTTTATAATTCGTAAAAGTCAGTATTTACAGGGCTTGCGAGTATGATATTAGCACTCATGATGAATGAGTGCTAATTTTGTGTTGACTTTTATATTTTCCGTTACTAATATTGTTTTTGTA